>NZ_LZKU01000137.1 GCF_001672975.1 Mycobacterium sp. 1465703.0 | reverse complement strand
CCCGGCCGGGCCGGGCGCGGCTCGCTCATGCGTTCACCGTACGCTCCGGGTTTACCGGTGTAGGGCGGTTCGCAGCGCCGTCAGTCCGGCGTCGAGCGCGGCGGTGGCCGCGGGCACCACGCCGGCGTAGCCCAGATAGCCGTGTACCAGCGTCTCGGCGTTGTGTACCTGCGCGGTGACGCCGGCGTCCGCCAGCAATTCGCCGTACCGGATGCCGTCGTCGCGCAGCGGGTCGTAGCCGGCGACGCCGATGTAGGCCGGCGCCAGGTTGCGCAGGTCCGCCGCCCGCCCCGGCGCCATGTCCGACGGCGGATCGGACATATTGACTTCGCCCGCGTACCAACGGGAGAACTCCGCGATGGCCTTGACGTCGAGGATGGGCGCGGCGGCGTTCTCGGTGAAGGACGGCAGCGACGCATCCCACATGGTCGACGGATACCACAAGAGCTGAAACAGGATCGGCGGAGCGGCGTTATCCCGTGCCCGTTGCGCCACCGCGGCGGCGATGGTTCCACCGGCCGAATCTCCGGCGACGGCGATCCGGCTCGGGTCGCCGTGCAGTGCGGCGGCATTCTCGGCGACCCAAAGCGTTGCGGCCCAAGCGTCTTCGACGGCAGCGGGGTAGGGGTGTTCGGGGGCCAGCCGGTAATCGACGGACACCACGATCGCGTCGGCGCCGACCGCATGTTGTCGAGCCGTGCCGTCGTGGGTGTCGAGGTCGCCTGCGACGAAGCCGCCGCCGTGGAAATACAGCACGACGGGCGCTGCGGCGCCCTCCGGGTGATCATCGGAATGGCTTGGCGGCCAATAGATCCGGATCGCGATGGGTCCGCCGGGGCCGGGAATCGTGCGGTCCTCCACCCGCAACTCGGGATGCAGCGGGCGGCGCGGCAGGTCACGGAACCGCTGCCGTGCCGCGTCGATTCCGTCTTCAGTGGATAGCCGGAACGGAACCACATCCAGTACCTTCTGCAGGATGGGGTCGATAGCGGGTTTCTCGGCTGTGTTATCCAAGCTGGGCATGGACGTACCGTACGCACCTCGTCTGATGGCCGGCGCCTGGGTGGTGGCCGGCTGGGTCGCGCTGGGCTACGGCATCTATCTGACCGTGCTGGCGTTGCGCTTGCCGCCGGGAGTGGAACTGACCGGGCACTGGGTATTGCAGCCGGCGTTCAAGGCTTCGATGGCGTTCCTGCTGACACTCGCGGCGGCCGGGCACGCGAACGTCCGTGAGCGGCGGTGGCTGATGCCGGCGCTGCTGCTATCGGCCGTCGGTGACTGGGTGCTGGCGATCCCCTGGTGGACATTGTCTTTCGTGGTCGGCTTGGCCGCATTCCTGTTGGCGCACCTGTGTTTCATCGCCGCACTGCTGCCGCTGATCCCGCGGGCAGCGTCCGCGGGCGCGCGGCCGTCGACGCTGCGTATCGCCGCGGTGGTCCTGATGTGTGCGGCGTCGATCGCGTTGCTGGCCTGGTTCTGGCCCCGGCTGGGCCCGGAGAAGCTGACGATTCCGGTGACGGTTTACATCGCGGTGCTGACCGCGATGGTGTGTGCGGCCCTACTGGCGAAACTGCCGACGATCTGGACGGCGGTGGGCGCGGTGTGTTTCGCGGCGTCGGACTCGATGATCGCCATCGGCCGCTTCGTCCTGGGAAACGAGGCGCTGGCGGTGCCGATCTGGTGGTCGTATGCGGCCGCCCAGATCTTGATCACGGCCGGGTTCTTCTTCGGTCGCGAGCCTGCCGCGGACGACACCGGGGGTGCCGCCGGAGACGCCTCCGCGGCCGCCGAGAACTGATTGTCGTCCGTGCCCGGTACGCTGCGGACCGGACGGTAAAGACATTGGACAGCAACATGATTCGCGTCTCGGGGACGCTGTGAGCGCCAATGCGCCCACCCCCGTCGAGGTGGAACCCATCGCCCGGGTGCTGCCGATGCTGTCGGTGCCGCATCTGGATCGCGAGTTCGACTACCTGGTGTCGGCCGAGCAGTCCGACGACGCGCAGCCCGGGGTGCGGGTGCGGGTGCGTTTCCATGGCCGGCTGGTCGACGCGTTCGTGCTGGAACGCCGCAACGACACCGATCACCCGGGCAAGCTGGGCTGGCTGGATCGCGTCGTGTCGGCCGAACCGGTGCTCACCCCGGAAATCCGTCGCCTGGTCGACGCGGTGGCGGCACACTATGCCGGCACCCGCCCCGACGTGTTACGGCTGGCGGTGCCGGCCCGGCACGCCCGGGTGGAACGGGAACCCCTGGTCAAACGGGATCCGGCTGTCCCGGAGCCTGTCGATCCGTCGGCCTGGGGCGGTTATGGCCGGGGCGCGCAGTTCCTGGCCGCCCTGGCCGAGTCGCGGGCCGCCCGGGCCGTCTGGCAGGCGCTGCCTGGTGAGTCGTGGGCGGACCGGTTCACCGAGGCCGCCGCGCAGACGGTGCGGACCGGCCGCTCGGTGCTGGCGATCGTCCCGGATCAGCGTGACCTGGACGCGCTGTGGCGGGCCGCGACCACGCGGATCGACGAAGCCTGCGTGGTGGCCTTGTCGGCCGGGCTGGGTCCGGCGGCCCGGTACCGGCGGTGGCTGGCGGCGCTGCGCGGCACCGCGCGGCTGGTGATCGGGACCCGCAGCGCGGTGTTCGCCCCGCTGAGCGATCTGGGGCTGGTCATGGTGTGGGCCGACGCCGACGACAGCCTGGCCGAGCCCCGGGCGCCGTATCCGCATGCCCGCGAAGTGGCGATGCTGCGCGCGCATCAAGCCCGGTGCGCGGCCCTGATCGGCGGCTATGCGCGAACCGCCGAGGCTCATGCGCTGGTGCGCAGCGGCTGGGCGCACGACATCGTCGCGGCACGCCCGGTGGTGCGTGCCCGCACCCCTCGGGTGATCGCCCTCGACGACACCGGTTACGCCGACGAGCGCGACCCCGCGGCGCGCACCGCACGCCTGCCGTCGGTCGCGCTGCGAGCCGCCCGCTCCGCGCTGCAGGACGGGGCGCCGGTGCTGGTGCAGGTGCCGCGTCGGGGGTACGTCCCGTCGCTGGCCTGCGCGCGCTGCCGCACCATCGCCCGTTGCCGGCACTGCACGGGCCCGCTGTCGTTGCATGAGGGGGACGCGGCGCTGCTGTGCCGCTGGTGCGGCCGCGTCGACCCGACGCGACGCTGCGTGCGCTGTGGGTCGGACGCGGTACGCGCCGTCGTCGTCGGGGCCCGCCGCACCGCCGAAGAACTCGGCCGCGCGTTTCCGGGTGCGGCGGTCATCACGTCATCGGGCGACGGCGTGGTTCCCGGGGTCGCGGCCGGCCCGGCCCTGGTGGTGGCCACCCCCGGCGCCGAGCCGCAGGCGTCCGGTGGCTACGGGGCGGCGCTGCTGTTGGATACCTGGGCGCTGCTGGGCCGGCAGGATCTACGCGCGGCCGAAGATGCGTTGTGGCGCTGGATGACCGCCGCCGCGCTGGTGCGTGCCCGCGGCGACGGCGGCGTGGTGATGGTGGTGGCCGAATCTTCGCTTCCCACAGTGCAATCGCTGATCCGCTGGGATCCGGTGGGCCACGCCGAAGCCGAAGTGAGCTCTCGAGCCGAGGTCGGTCTGCCGCCCAGCGTGCACATGGCGGCCATCGACGGGACGGTCGGTGCCGTGGCCGCACTGCTGGACGAGGCCCGGCTGACCGATCAGGAATCCCTGCAGGCCGATTTGCTTGGGCCGGTGGACCTTCCGCCCGGTGTACGCCGCCCGGCGGGCACGCCGGCAGGTGCGCCGGTGACCAGGATGTTGGTGCGCGTGCCCCGTCCGCAGGGGTTGGCGCTGGCGGCGGCGCTGCGGCGCGGCGTCAGTGTGCTCAGCGCCCGGCAAACCCATGAGCCGGCCCGGGTCCAGATCGACCCGCTGCACATCGGCTAACCTTTTCACCAACTGTTACCCTCGGCGACAGTATGCTGATGCAATAATCTCTGCTTACGATATTCGAAGGTTGCTACACTTTCAGTTCTTTAGCCGCCGAGAGATCGGAAGCGTCCAGAGAGGGGCGATATGGCACCGGACCACACCACCGTTGACGAGTCACTAGACGTCATCACCGATGCATTGCTGACGGCCTCCCGTTTGCTGATGGCCATCTCGGCTCGCTCCGTCGGGCAGGTGGACGAGACCATCACCATCGCGCAGTTCCGGACGCTGGTGATCCTGTCCAATCGGGGGCCGGTCAACCTGGCTACCCTCGCGGGTCTGCTGGGCGTGCAGCCGTCGGCCACCGGCCGAATGGTGGACCGGTTGGTGGCCGCCGGGCTGATCGACCGCTTGCCGCACCCCACCTCGCGCCGCGAACTGCTCGCCGCGCTGACCACGCGCGGCCGCGACGTCGTCCACCAGGTGACCGCGCACCGGCGCGCCGAGATCGCGGCCATTGTGGCCAACATGCCGCCGGCTGAGCGGCACGGGTTGGTGCGGGCCCTGACTGCATTCACCGCCGCGGGTGGCGAGCCCGACGTCCATCTGGACGCTGAGATCGACTTGTAAGTCGGCTAATCGCTGCGCTTTTGGGCCGTCAGCAAGAGGTACTCCCACTCCATCGTGCCGTCAGCGAGGTGCTGCTGTGCGAGTTCCACCAGCTCGGCGTCCAGCTCGGCGGACAACACCCGGTTGTGGGCGATGTTCGCAAAAGCCTCGATGGTCGGGCCGTAATGCTGCTTGAAGTACGCGTGCACCGCCCCCGCGCTGGCGAACCGGGTCACCTTCAACATGCCCCGCGTGGCGGTGATATCGCTGATCGGGTCACCGAGCAGCGCGGTCACATAGCCCGGGCGTCCCCAGAGCGCCGCCGGCGGGACGGGATGCGACAGGCTGGGTCGATAGGGGCGAATGGTCGCGAGCATCCGGCCGAAAAACCCCTCCGGAGTCCAGCTGATCACGCCGATGGTGCCGCCGGGCCGACACACCCGGACCAGTTCGTTGGCGGCACGCTGCTGATCGGGGGCGAACTGCACTCCGATCGCGGACATGACGACATCGAACTCGCCGTTGCCGAACGGCAGCGCCTGCGCATTGGCTTCCTGGTAGTCGAGCGTCAACCCCCGGGCCGCGGCCCTGGCTTGCGACCTTTGCAACAGTTCGGGGGTGAGGTCGGTGGAGACGACCGAGGCGCCGGTGGCCGCAGCCGGCAGCGAGATGTTTCCCGAGCCGGCGGCGACGTCGAGGACACGCATGCCTGGCCCGATACCGGTCGCCTTGACCAGGGCGGGGCCCAGGGGTGCCATCACTTCTTCTGCCATCAAGGCGTAGTCGCCCAGCGCCCAGACCGTGCGATATCTGGCGTCCGCCGCGGCATCGCTGATGGGGGTGTCGAGGGTCATCGGACCTCCTTGAGAAAGGGATGGGGTTGTCGCTCGACCTCGTCGTCGGCGGGCGGGAATCTGGCGATTTACCTCTTCGGACAATGACTGCCAGAAACAATAGCCATAAGCAACAGTGTACGCACGCACATTCCCGCCGCTCGGGCGGGTCCGGCAGGCGCGCGCCGCTTCCTAGACTGAGCCGGTGCGTCTTGTCTTCGCCGGAACCCCCGAACCCGCGCTACCCGCATTGCGGAGCCTCATCGACTCACCGCGGCACGAGGTGATCGCGGTGCTGACCCGGCCCGACGCCGCAGCCGGACGGCGCGGCAAGCCGGAGCCGTCACCGGTCGCCCGCGAAGCGCTCGACCGCGGTATTCCGCTGCTGCGACCGGCGCGGCCGAACTCCGACGAATTCATCGCGGAGCTCGCG
>NZ_LZKU01000136.1 GCF_001672975.1 Mycobacterium sp. 1465703.0 | reverse complement strand
TGAGTACCATTGCGCCTGAAGAACTTTCGGCTTTGCCGGGTGTTCAGGAAGTGCTCGGTCTGTACGCCGTCGGTGAGATGGCGCGCTCCGGGAAATGGGACCGGGTGGTGGTCGATTGCGCGTCGACCGCCGATGCCCTGCGGATGTTGACGTTGCCCGGCACGTTCGGACTGTATGTCGAGCGGGCCTGGCCGCGGCATCGGCGGCTGTCGGTCACCGCCGACGACGCCCGGTCGGCGGCGGCGGTCGAACTGCTCGAGCGGATCAGCTCGAGCGTGGAGTCGCTCAGCTCGCTGCTCACCGACGGCGATCTGGTCGGTGCGCACCTGGTGCTGACTCCCGAGCGGGTGGTCGCCGCCGAGGCGGCCCGAACGCTGGGGTCGCTGGCGCTGATGGGGGTGCGCGTCGAAGAGCTGATCGTGAACCAGGTTCTGCTGCAAGACGACTCGTACGAGTACCGAAACCTGCCCGAACACCCGGCCTTCTATTGGTACACCGAACGCATCGCCGAGCAGCAAGGTGTGCTCGACGAACTCGACGACACCATCGGTGAGGTGGCGCTGGTGCTGACGCCGCATCTGTCCGGTGAGCCGATCGGTCCCAAGGCGCTCGCCGGGCTGCTCGACGCTGCCCGGCGCCGCGGCGGCGCGTCGCCGCCGGGACCGTTGCGGCCCAGCGTGGACCTGGAATCCGGGACGGGACTAGGGTCCATCTACCGAATGCGGCTAGCGTTGCCGCAGCTCGATCCGTCTGGCCTGACATTGGGCCGCGTCGACGACGATCTGATCATCAGCGCTGGGGGGTTACGGCGCCGGGTTAGGTTGGCGTCGGTACTTCGGCGGTGCACGGTACTGGACGCACATCTGCGGGGTAGCGAGCTGACGGTGCGTTTTCGACCAGATCCGGAGGTGTGGCCTAAGTGAGTGGGTCTCATCCCGAGATCGGTCCGGAACTGCGCCGGCTCGCCCAAACCATCCTGGACGGAATCGATCCCGCGGTGCGCGCGGCGGCGGCGCTGACCGCCGGCGCCGGGGTCGGCACCGGAAAGTGTCAGCAGGTGTGGTGCCCGGTGTGCGCGCTGGCGGCGTTGGCCACCGGAGACCAGCACCCGTTGCTCACCGCGATCGCCGACCACAGCATCGCCTTGCTCGAGGTGATCCGCGACATCGTCAACGACATCGACCGGTCCGCCAAGCCGACACCGGAACCGCCGCCAGACGGTCCGTCCGGCGGCGGACCCGGCGCGCCGACCCACGCCGAAGATGCCCCGTCGCGCACCCGTTATCAGTCCATCCGGGTCACGCTCGAGGAGTGAACGGGCTGCGTCGCAGGTGGTCGGTTCCGGTGGGGATGGGTACAGTTGGCGCAGAACATCAGCGGTGCAGCGAGAGGGAGGGCCATGTACTACTGGCTATTCAAGTACGTGCTCCTCGGCCCGCTGTTGTCATTGCTGGGCCGGCCGAAAGTTGAAGGCTTAGAACACCTTCCGAGTTCCGGGCCGGCGATTCTGGCCAGCAACCACCTGGCCGTGATGGACAGCTTCTATCTTCCGCTGGTGGTGCGCCGCCGAATCACGTTCCTGGCCAAGTCGGAATATTTCACCGGCACCGGTCTGAAGGGCTGGTTCCAGCGGTGGTTCTTCACCGCCGTCGGTCAGGTGCCGATCGACCGTACCGACGCCGACAGCGCCCAGGCCGCGCTGACCACCGCGAAGCAGGTACTGAACCAGGGCAAGTTGCTGGGCATGTATCCCGAGGGCACCCGGTCGCCGGACGGGCGGCTGTACAAGGGCAAGACGGGACTGGCTCGGCTGGCGCTGGAGACCGGTGTTCCGGTGATCCCGGTCGCGATGATCGGCACCAACGTCGTCAACCCGCCCGGGACGAACATGTTGCGCTTCGGCCGGGTCACCGTCCGCTTCGGCAAGCCGATGGACTTCTCCCGGTTCGACGGACTGGCCGGCAATCGTTTCATCGAACGGGCTGTCACCGACGAAGTCATCTACGAGCTGATGGGACTGTCCGGCCAGGAGTACGTCGATATCTACGCGGCGAGCCTGAAACAGGGCGGTACCGGTGAAGCGGCCAACGGCGAGGCCGTGCGGATTCCCGAGACCGCAGCCGGCTAACCGACGGCGGTCACCGGCGTCAACTGTTGGGGCGCCGTGTCCCGCGCAACCCCTCGGGCGCTGACGGTGATGCCGACCGTGACGATGACCGCCAGCGCCCACCACACGTAGGACATGCCGGCAAGCTGACGCCACCAGACCGCGCTCGCCTCGTGATGCTTGGGAAGCAGGTCGATCGGCGACCACCGCATCAGCGCCACCCCGATGACACTGACCACGATCAGCGCCGCGTTGCGGCGCCGCCAGCCCAAGATCCCCGTCACCAGGACAACCGGCAGCACCCACACCCAGTGATGCGACCAGGACACCGGCGACACCACCAACCCGAACAACGCGACGCACACCAGCGCCAGGGTGGGTTCGTCGGCGCGCAGCACCCGTCGCATCGCCCACACCGTCACCGCCAGCACCAGCAGCGATGCCGCCAGCCAGAGCAGCGAGCGTTCCTGCTGTCCCAGTCCCAGCCGGGCCAGCGCTCCTGCGATGTTCTGGTCGGTGTTCAACGACGCGGAACCAATCCGGTCGGTGTGACGCACGGTGTGCGTCCAGTACTCCAACGAGTCGTTCCAGGCCAGGGCAAAACCGAGCAGCGTCGCCGCCACAAAGGACGCCAGCGCGGTCAACGCCGCACGGTGGTCGCGTCGCAGCAGGAAATAGAGCAGGAACACGGCCGGGGTGAGCTTCAGCGCCATGCCCAAGCCCAGCAACAGTCCGCGCGGCCACGGCGTGCGCCGCGGTGCGCAGTCGGCGATCACCAGCGTCATCAGCACGACATTGATCTGACCGAAGGCGAAGTTCGAGCTGATCGGTTCCAGCCAGATCGTCGCTGCCGCCGCGGCGACGATGGCCAGCCACCAGCGGCGCAGCCAGGCCGGGCCGGGCAGCGTCGCCGAGGTGTTCCAGACCTCGAGACGGGTCAGCACAACCACGGTCGACACCACCAGCAGCGCCAACGTCAAGGCGGTGATCGCGACGCTGGCGGCCGGCATGTGCAACCAGGCGAACGGGCAGAACACGATGGCGGCCAGTGGCGGGTAGGTGAACGGCAGATCCACGATCGGCGTGTGGAACAGCACATCACCGCGGTACAGCGGTTTGCCGTCCATCCAGGCCCGAGCGCCCATCTGGTAGACGTCGATGTCGATGCGGTACGGCGTGTGCGCGAACAACTGCCACGCGGCATAACTCAGCCCCGCGGCGGCCACCAGCCAAGCCAGCCCCCACCACAGCGCCCACCCGGGTCGATTGCCCACGCCGGGCGCCTGCCGTGTACTCATGTCGCACAACAGCGTAATGGGTGCCCGGGCCCCGACCCGCCTGGTGCAGCGCGGGTCCCACGGCTTGGGCGCGGACAGGCGTAGGTTTCAAGAGTGCTTGATTCGTTCGTGGCCGAGGTGACCCGATGGTTTGCCCACGACGTCTACGACCGTGGCCACCTGCCGTTGCTGTGCTGTTTGGTCGCCTTCATCCTGACGTTTTTCGTGACGCGAACGTTCGTGCGTTTCATCCGTCACCGCGCCGACACCGGACGGCCCAGTCGGTGGTGGCACCCGCGCAACGTGCACGTCGGGGGAGTGCACATCCACCACGTCACCTTCGGGGTGGTGCTGACGCTGCTCTCCGGCCTGACCCTGGTCACCTTGTCCATCGACGGTCATGAACCCGAATTCACCATTGCGGCAACCTTTTTCGGCATCGGGGCCGCCCTCGTCCTGGACGAGTACGCGTTGATCCTGCACCTGTCCGACGTCTACTGGTCCCAAGACGGCCGCACCTCGGTGGATGCGGTCTTCGCCGCGGTGGCGGTGGCCGGGCTGTTGATCATGGGTCTGCACCCGCTGATGTTCTTCCTGCCGATCTGGCACAGTGCCGACTCCGCGGTGCTGCGGGCCGTGGTGGCAAGTGGCATGGCGTTGACGTTGCCGTTGGCCGTCGTGGTGGTGCTCAAGGGCAAGGTGTGGACCGGCCTCCTGGGCATGTTCCTGGTCATCCTGCTGGTTATCGGCGCGATTCGGTTGTCGCGGCCGCACGCCCCCTGGGCCCGTTGGCGATACTCGACACAACCGGACAAGATGCGCCGCGCGCTGCAACGCGAGCGGACGTTGCGGCGCCCGGTGGTGCGGGTGAAGTTGTATTTGCAGTGCGCGATCGCCGGTACGCCATGGTTGCCCGACGAAGGCACGGTCGACGAGACCCTCGACAACGAGGTTCATCCCGCGCCGCCGCCCACCGGCCCCATCCTGATCAGCCGCTGAGCTTCTTCCCTAAGCTTTCTTCGGTGCGGTACTTCTACGACACCGAATTCATCGAGGACGGCCGCACCATCGAATTGATCTCAATCGGCGTCGCCGCGGAGGACGGCCGCGAGTACTACGCGGTATCCACCGAATTCGACCCCGAGCGGGCCGGACCCTGGGTGCGCGCCAATGTGCTGCCCAAGTTGCCGCCGCCGGCATCGCAGCTGTGGCGCTCCCGCCGCCAGATCAGGGCGGACCTCGAGGAGTTCTTCGGTGTCGACGGCAGCGAGCCGATCGAGCTGTGGGCGTGGGTGGCGGCCTACGACCACGTGGCCCTGTGCCAGTTGTGGGGAACCATGCCGGAATTGCCGCGGTCCATCCCGCGGTTCACCCGCGAGCTGCGACAACTGTGGGAAGACCGGGGCAGCCCACGGATGCCGCCGCGGTCGGCGGATGCGCACGACGCGCTGGTCGACGCCCGCGATCAGCTCCGCCGATTTCGGCTGATCACGGCCGCGGACTGAGCCGGCGGAGACCAAAACGGCCGCAAGCGCCCGCTGAGCCGCATTCCCGCAGATCAAACCCGGACCAGAGACCCCCGTGCCGTGGTTACCATGGACCGATGAACTGGACCGTCGACATACCGATCGATCAGCTGCCGCCGCTGCCGCCGCTGCCGACCGATCTGCGCGCGCGGTTGGACGCCGCATTGGCCAAACCGGCCGCCCAGCAGCCCAGCTGGCCCGCCGACCAGGCGACGGCGATGCGCAAGGTGCTGGAGAGTGTGCCGCCGGTGACGGTGCCGTCCGAGATCGTCCGGTTGCAGGAGCAGCTGGCGCAGGTGGCACGGGGCGAGGCGTTTCTGCTGCAGGGCGGCGACTGTGCTGAGACATTCACCGAGAACACCGAACCGCACATCCGCGGCAACGTGCGCACCCTGTTGCAGATGGCGGTGGTGCTCACGTACGGCTCGAGCTTGCCGGTGGTCAAGGTGGCCCGCATCGCGGGTCAGTACGCCAAGCCGCGGTCGTCCGACATCGACGCGCTGGGCCTGAAGTCCTACCGCGGCGACATGGTCAACGGCTTCGCCCCGGACGCCGCCGCGCGCGAGCACGATCCGTCCCGGTTGGTGCGCGCCTACGCCAACGCCAGCGCGGCAATGAACCTGGTTCGGGCGCTGACGTCTTCGGGGTTGGCCTCCCTGCATCTGGTCCACGACTGGAACCGGGAATTCGTCCGGACCTCGCCGGCCGGTGCCCGCTACGAGGCGCTGGCCACCGAGATCGATCGCGGCCTGCGCTTCATGAGCGCCTGCGGAGTGGCCGACCGCAACCTGCAGACCGCCGAAATCTACGCTAGCCATGAGGCTTTGGTGCTCGACTACGAGCGGTCGATGCTGCGCCTCTCCGAAATCGACGGCGGCGAACCGCAGCTGTACGACCTTTCGGCGCACACCGTGTGGATCGGCGAGCGGACCCGCCAGCTAGACGGCGCGCACGTCGCCTTCGCCGAGGTGATCGCCAACCCGATCGGTGTCAAGATCGGCCCGACGATCACCCCGGAACTGGCCGTCGAGTACGTCGAGCGGCTCGACCCGCACAACAAGCCGGGCCGGCTGACCCTGGTGAGCCGGATGGGTAACAGCAAGGTGCGCGATCTGCTTCCCGCGATCGTGGAGAAGGTCCAGGCCACCGGTCACCAGGTGATCTGGCAGTGCGACCCGATGCACGGCAACACCTACTCGTCGTCCAACGGCTACAAGACCCGCCACTTCGACCGCATCGTCGACGAGGTGCAGGGCTTCTTCGAGGTGCACCGCGCGCTGGGCACCCATCCCGGCGGCATCCATGTCGAGATCACCGGCGAGAACGTCACCGAGTGTCTGGGTGGGGCTCAAGACATTTCGGACACCGACCTGGTGGGCCGTTACGAAACCGCTTGCGACCCAAGGCTGAACACCCAGCAGTCATTGGAGTTGGCCTTTCTCGTCGCCGAGATGTTGCGCGACTGACCGCATCTGGGTGCCAGCTATAACAGTCCGTTGAGGTTGCTTCCGACGGTCCATGCCGCGGTAGCGACCAATCCGGTGATCGCCAGCACCAGCGCCACCCAGACCAGCACCATGCGCCGGTTATGCTGGCGCGCCCACACGAACTCGCTTATCGGGATGCCCGCGAATTCACCTGTGACAGGCTGGTATTCGTAGTCGTCCTCGACTTCGTCGTCGGTCTGCGCCGGACGTTGCGGCTCCGGCCAATCCTGGGGGCCGCGGGTCAGTTGACGAGTGGGTTGACGCACCGGCGCCGGGCCGGGCGGCGGGGGCTGCCGCTCGGCGGGCGGGCGCTGGCTCATCCGGCTGTGCTGCAGGGCCGCCGAGCGGTGTTGTGCGGAATTGCGCGGCGCCGGCACCGTGAAGTCCGGCAGCGCAAGCTCATCGGCGATCGCGTCGAGGTCGGCGCGCATCTCGATTGCGTCGGCGTACCGGTCGGCCGGGTCGCGCGCGGTCGCGCGCTTGACGAATTCGTCGAACTGCGCGGGCACGCCGTCGATGACTGCGCTGGGTGGCGGTACGTCGGTGTCCAGCCGCTGGTAGGCGAGCGACAACGCCGAGTCACCGGTGAACGGGGTGCACCCGGTCAGCAGCTCGTAGGTCATGATCCCGGCGGCGTAGACGTCGCTGCGGGGAGTGGCCTCGCCGTCGCGCACCTGCTCGGGCGACAGGTAGGCCGCGGTGCCCAAAATCACGCTGGCAGAGGTGATTCCGGCGGCCGCGACGGCCCGCACCAGTCCGAAGTCGGCGATTTTCACCTCGCCGTCGTCGGAGATCAGCACGTTCTCGGGCTTGACGTCGCGGTGCACCAGGCCGGCCCGATGGGCGGCGGCCAGTCCGCCCAGCACCGGACGAAGCACCGCCGCCACCGCATACGGCGGCATGGGTCCGCGTTCGCCCAGCAGCTCGCGCAGCGTGCCGCCCTCGATGAGCTCCATCACCAGAAACGGGTGCCGGGCATCCGAGCCCTGGTCATAGACCGCGACCAGCCCGGGGTCCTTCAGCCGGGCCACGGTGCGGGCCTCGCGCTGGAAGCGGGTCAGGAATTGCTCGTCGCCCGCGTAACGGGAATCCATCACCTTCACCGCGACGGGACGGTCGAGCCGGGTGTCCACGCCGCGATACACCGTTGACGTGCCGCCGCTGGCGATCCTGAACTGCACCAGGTAGCGGCCGTCCAGCAACGTGTCGTGCAACGGGTCCGCCGACCCGGTTTCGGGTCGGCGACGAGGCGGCCCGGCCCGGCCCGGGGCGGAGCCACCGCCCGCTCGCGCGGCAGGGCCGGGCGATTCAGCTTGGGCCACGGGGCCATCGTAGGTGCGTCGCTGTGATTGGTCGGCAGAACACCGGCTCGACGCGCGCATCTGGGCCTACACTTGCCCGGGTGAGCAGTATTCCTGCCGGCGACGATGTGCTAGAACCCGACGAGCCGATTTATGACTTGAAGCGGGTCGCCGAATTGATGGGGGTGCCGGTCACCAAGGTGCACCAGCAACTCCGGGAGGGGCACCTGGTCGCGGTGCGGCGCGACGAGGGTCTGGTGGTACCGCAGGTGTTCTTCACCAAGTCCGGTGAGGTGGTCAAAAGCCTGCCGGGATTATTGACGATCTTGCACGACGGCGGCTTTCACGACACCGAGATCGTGCGCTGGTTGTTCACCCGGGACCCCTCGTTGACGGTCACCCGAGACGGCAGCCGCGATGCCCTCAACAACGCCCGCCCGGTCGACGCCCTGCATGCCCATCAGGCCCGGGAAGTCGTACGCCGGGCCCAAGCGATGGCCTACTGAGCCCGTTGGCTCAGCCGGCGGCGACGTCGGTGTGTTCGGGTTGCCGCTCGGGGGCCCGATAGAGGCTGTAGCCCGCGATCAGTGCGCACACGGTGGCCAGCGAAAAGTGCAGCCACGAGTACATGCCGTGCGAGCCATCGGGTTTGAAGATCACCATCACCCAGGTCGACGCGCCGCCGATGAGCGCGACGGCAAGTCGGGACTGCGCGAGCGGGGCCACGATCGCCAGCGGCCACGAGTAATACCAGGGCAGCGCGGCAGGCACGAACAGCACCACGATCAGCATCGACCACGCGATGCCGGTCATCGCGCCCCGGTCGTCACGGCGGAACCGCCACCACAACAACGGCAGTGCAACCGCGATGATGGCGATGCCGACCAGCCGGGTGACGCGCAGCAGCGGGTAGAAGCTCACCGGGAAGAATCCGCTGCCGATCGCGTGGATCAGGTTGGCGGCCGCGGTCGGCACGGTCAGCCAGTTGATGATCTTCACCGATCCGGCCAGCGCGGTCAGCCAGCCCAGCCCGACGCCGGCCACCGCGGACAAGATCGCGAACACCACGGCGAAGATCAGCAGCGATGACGCCACCGCAGCGAGAAACGCCGGCACCGGCCGATATCCCCGCCGATCGCGCAGCTGTCGCATCCACACCCACACCAGAAAAGGCAGTGCGATACCGGCCGTGGCCTTGACCGCGATGGCCACCGTGAGCAGCGTGATGCCCGCGACGGGACGTGCGGCGAACGTCAACGCGATACCCGCCGCCATCAGGCCCACCATCAGCATCTCGTTGTGCACCCCGCCCATTAGATGGATGAGCACCAGCGGATTGAGCACACAGATCCACAGCGCCGTCGAACCGTCAGCGCCCAAGTGGCGCGCCACCCGGGGAGTCGCCCAGATCAACAGCACCAAGCCGGGCAGCATGCACAACCGCAGCAACGCGGTGCCCGCCACCACGTTGTTGCCCACCAGGATGGTGATGATCTTGGCCACCAGGATGAACGCCGGGCCGTAGGGTGCGGTCGTGATCGACCAGATCGGACTGACGTTGTCCAGCAGGCTATTCGGGTTGGCGACCGGCCCGACCGCGTAGGGATCCAGGCCGTCGCGTAGCAGCGCGCCCTGCGCCAGATACGAATAGGTGTCCCGGCTGAAGACGGGAACCGACACCAGCAACGGCGCCAGCCAGAAGCCGGTGGTGGCCTTCATGACGAACTCGGTCGCCTCGCCGGCCAGCACCCGGCGGCCCAGAGCCAGCCAGGCGATCAGCATCAGGCCGACGCCGGTCCACAACAGGATCGACGACAGCACCAGGCCGTGGCCGAAACGCAACCAGGACATGTGCATTGATTCGAGCAGGGGGTCGTGCTGACGGGTGCTGCCCGCGCCCAGACCACCCAGCGTGATCAACACCGAGCCCAGCATGCCCAGCTTCGCCGGACCCGAGTCGCCGGACGCGACGAATGCCTTCAACTGTGAGAACCATTCACCGCGAGAGGGTTTGGCTTCCGGTGAGTCGGCTGCCGGGATATCCGTTGGCGTCGTCATCGGTTCAGGCGGACCGGTTCGTGGCCAGCTTGGCCAATTCGGACAGTCCCGCTTTGGCTGCGGTGTTGATGGGTGCGGCCGCCAGGGTGGCCAGCGCCCGCTGGGTCAGCGCGGCGATCCGCTGCTCGGCCGCGGCCAGGGCACCCACCGACTCGATGACGTCGCGCAGTTGATCCACTTGCGCATCGGTCAGCCGCGCCCCGATCGAGCTCCGTAACAGCTTGGCCGCCACCGGATCTGACTTCTCCGCCAATTCCACCGCCTCGGCCAGCAGCACGGTGCGCTTGCCCGATCGCAGGTCATCGCCGGACGGCTTACCGGTCACCGCGGGGTCGCCGAAAACGCCCAGCACGTCGTCACGCAACTGAAACGCCACTCCCAGATCCGTCCCGAACTGGCTGAAGACGTCGTGCACGTCGGGCCGGTCGGCCGCGGCCGCCGCCCCCAGCTGCAACGGTCGCGACACCGTGTAGCAAGCGGTTTTGAAGGTGTCGACGTTCATCGCGGAGGCGATCGAGGCGGCCGCGCTGGCCTCGGCGACGATGTCGAGGTACTGCCCACCCAGCACCTCGGTCCGAATGTTGGCCCACACCCGCCGCACCCGCCGCGCGGCCTGCGGCGTCAGCTCGACCCCGGAGACGATGTCGTCGGCCCAGGCCAGCGCGAGATCGCCGAGCAGGATGGCTGCCGATACCCCGAACTGCTCCGCCGAACCCTGCCAGTGCCGCTCGCGATGCAGTGTCGCGAACTGAACGTGAGTGGTCGGCCTGCCCCGCCGGGTGGAGGAGTCGTCGATCACGTCGTCGTGCACCAGCGCACAGGCGTGCAGCAGCTCGAGTGCGGAAAACAGCAGCAGCACTTGCTCATCCGGGGTCTCGGTGCTCACCGCGCGCCAACCCCAATAGGCGAACGCGGGCCGCAGGCGCTTGCCCCCGTTGAGCACAAACTCTTCCAGCGCGGCGATCAGACCGCTGTAGTCGTCACCGATATAGGCGGTCTCGGTGCGCCGGTCCTGCATGTACCGGCGCAATTGGTCGGTGATGGCGCCGGTCAACTCCACGGTTGCCGCTGCTGCCACTGCCTTTAGGCTCAGCGCGGCGCCCCTTTCTGCTCGGCTGGCTGGGTGTCCAGGCCCGACCAGTGTATTCGCCGCACCACCGCCGTTGCTGTCCAGATCACGCGCGCGGCTGGGCCCAGTTGCTTCGACTGCCTCACTAACTCGCCCCTATGCTGGCGGGTGCGCTGGGGCTCGCGCGAATAGTGCGCGGCCCCAAGACGCCCCAGGCCATTAGTCGTCGGATGGAGAGAACCCGCGTGACCCTCAACACCATTGCGCTCGAGCTGGTGCCGCCCAACGCCGACGAAGGCCGTGAGCGGGCACTCGAAGAGGCGCAGAAAGTGGTGCGGAATTCGGCCGAGGCCGGGCTGGACGGCCGGATCCGGCACGTGATGATCCCGGGCATCATCGCCGAGGACGACGACCGTCCCATCCAGATGAAGCCCAAGTTGGATGTGCTCGACTTCTGGTCGGTGGTCAAGCCGGAACTGCCCGGAATCAAGGGGTTGTGCACGCAGGTCACCGCCTTCATGGACGAAGCTTCGCTGAGCGCGCGGCTGACCGAGCTGACCTCGGCCGGCATGGAGGGCGTCGTCTTCGTCGGCGTGCCGCGCACCATGAACGACGGCGAGGGTTCCGGCGTCGCCCCAACCGACGCCCTGTCGATCTACCGGGAACTGGTCACCAACCGCGGTGTCATCCTGATCCCCACCCGCGACGGCGAACACGGCCGGTTCAACTTCAAGTGCGACCGGGGCGCCACCTACGGCATGACCCAGCTGTTGTATTCCGACGCGATCGTCGGTTTCCTGAGCGAGTTCGCCAAGGAGACCGATCACCGCCCGGAGATCCTGCTGTCGTTCGGCTTCGTGCCGAAGATGGAAAGCCGGGTGGGGCTGATCAACTGGCTCATCCAGGACCCGGGCAACGCGGCGGTGGCCGAGGAGCAGGAATTCGTCAAGAACCTGGCCGCCAGCGAACCGCCGCAGAAGCGTCAGCAGATGCTCGACCTGTACAAGCGGATCATTGACGGGGTCGCCGAGCTCGGCTTCCCGCTGAGCATCCATCTCGAGGCGACCTACGGGATTTCGGTGCCGGCGTTTCAGACGTTCGCGGAGATGCTCGCCTACTGGTCACCGGCCCAGCAGGGCTAGTCGGGCGGCGGTTGGTCGCGCGGCGCGGTCAACCGCGGCGACTGGTCCCGGCTGACCCAGGCCAGCAGCCCGACCACGCCGGCGGCCGCGAACGACGCGATGCACAGCCACACCACCGCTCCGGTGAACGACCGGGTGTTGGGGTCGGTGTAGCGGGCCTGGGCGGTCATGGTGCTCACCACGCCGGGTTTGAGCTTCCACGACACCACGTCGGGTTCGACGCGGTCTCCGTTGGTGGAGGTCACCACGCCGGGGAAGGCCACCGTGAGCTCGACGTCGGCCTCGGGATCGGTCAGCGAGGTCAGATCCGCCCGGCCTTCCAGAATCACCAGGTTGCCGTTGCGGCGCAGCGACAGGTTGACGCCGGAGGCATCGGAGTTCATGTTGGCCAGCTGCGGCAACTCCGCGAACGTCAGATCGGAGAACACCGCCTGCGAGCCGACGTAGCCGTCGCTGTCGTAGTTCGACACCGCCACTTTCTGGCTGAACGGCAGGTTATTGCTGTCCAATTGGGGGCCGGTGTCTTTGGAGGTCTTGGGTTTGGCGGCGGCGACGATCTCGCCGGACACCAGGTCGTCAGGGGAGATGGTCAGCGAGGCTCTGACCCGCAGGCATCCGGAGGCCAGCGGCACCAGCAGCAGCAACATCGCGATGACCACCAGACGGCGCCGCCGAACTCGAGATGCCCGGGATCCTCGGCTGCGGGACGGGGGAGAGCTGGCTCGCACCACGTCATCGTGCCAGATCCGAGGTGCCACTTCGTGGAGTCTTCCGGTATGTGCCGAGTTCGGCGCGGCTTCCGGTGTTACAGCGGCAGTTCGCGGCCCAGGATGGCAAATGCCCGCGGGTCGCCGGCGAAGTGGTAGCCGCGGATGATGTCGGTGAAACCCAGCCGCCGGTACAGGCGCCAGGCGCGGTTGAGCTCACCGTTGATTTCTGGCGTGGAGAGCAGCACATTCTTCTCGGGGCGACCGGCCAGCAGCCGTCGAGCCAGCGCCTCGCCGAGACCGCGGCCCTGGGCGCTGGGATGAATGTGCAATTCGGTCAGCTCGAAGTAGCTGTTCATCAGCCGGGAGATCTCCTGGGGCGGCGAGCCACCGCGCTGCATACCCAGCACGACCTGCTGCTGCCACCACTGCCCGGGCGCACCGGGGTAGCCGTAGGCCACCCCCAGCAGCGGGGCGCTGGTCAGCTCCGCAGCCGAGGGCGGCTGTGCGCCTGCGGTTTCGGAAGCCTCTGCTTCGACGACACCGACCCCTTGCCAGCCACGCCGCCGGATGTGTTCCAGCCACATCGCGGCGCGTTGTTTCTCGGTGCCGCGCGGGTAGCGCATCGCGTCGACGTACACCGCCAAGGCGTCACCCAGGCGACGCTCCATATCGTCGGGAAGCAGATCGATGAGGAATATCGCCAACTCGCGGTGCCCTCCTCATCCAGTGATCAAAACTCATCCGGTGCCTCGGGCATTATCTGGTCCCCGAGGACCCAGGCCGTCATCGCCCATTATCGGACCCGCGCGCCACGGCCCGACGAGCGGTGGTGGCACCGGACCGACGAGCCGCCCGGGTTCGGGAAGCCGGTTGTAGCGCACGGCCGTTGCGGTCTGCCGGAGTCCGCGAGGGCGGCCGGGATAGAATCGGCACGGAACCAGTGGTATGGGGCAGATCGACCTCGTATCATTCAATTAGTTGCCCCCGCAACGGGCATCGCGTGCTATCGATAGTCACGTGCCAAACTGTCGGCAAGGAGGGACGAATGCCACTCTCCGATCATGAGCAGCGGATGCTCGATCAGATCGAGAGCGCTCTCTATGCCGAGGACCCCAAATTCGCGTCAAGCGTCCGTGGCGGCGGCTTACGAGCACCCACCGCCCGTCGACGCATCCAGGGTGTGGCTCTGTTCGTCATCGGTCTGGCAATGCTGGTCTCCGGGGTGGCGTTCAAGGCGACCATGATCGGAAACTTCCCGATTCTCAGCGTCTTCGGGTTCATTGTCATGTTTGGTGGAGTGATCTTCGCCATCACCGGGCCACGGTTGTCCGGCCGGCCGGATCATTCGGGGCCGGCAGCCAGTTCGCTGCGTCAGCGCCGCAACAAGGGCGGCGGCTCGTTCACCAGTCGCATGGAGGATCGGTTCCGCCGCCGCTTCGACGACTAACCGGATTCGCGCACTCGGGGTAGCCGCTGGCTGCCCCGATTTGCTTTTGCAGGGGTTCCGGTGCCGTGGCCCGTCCGGTTGAGACGTCCTCAACCGTCGATGCCGTTTTGCGGCTCAATCGAGTCCTGACCGTGCTGGGTCGCTCCAGTTGAGCCCCACCGAGCCCCACTAATATTCCCCACTACGCCCCACAATCTGTATTTTGCCTGGTCGTGATGCTGTAGCGGGCGACCAGAAACACGCCCGGGTAGGGCTTCGACACACCCCGCGTGCGGCGTTGACGGCGCCCTGACGACGGATAACCCCGAAAAACGCCACGGCGACACTCAAGTATGGGGCGAAGTGGGGGATTGTGGGGTATGGTGGCTGCAGTGTTTGGGTGACCTCGAACGGGAGGTGAGCTGGTGTTTCTCGGCACCTACACGCCCAAACTCGACGACAAGGGGCGGCTGACGTTGCCCGCGAAGTTCCGCGACGCATTGGCAGGGGGGTTGATGGTCACCAAGAGCCAGGACCACAGCCTCGCCGTCTATCCGCGAGCGGAATTCGAGCAACTGGCCCGCCGGGCCAGCAAGGCCTCGCGAAGCAACCCTGACGCCAGGGCCTTCCTTCGCAACCTGGCCGCCGGCACCGACGAGCAGCATCCGGACGCGCAGGGGCGCGTCACGTTGTCGGCCGACCACCGGCGTTACGCCGGCCTGTCCAAGGACTGTGTGGTGATCGGCGCGGTCGATTACCTCGAAATCTGGGATGCCCAAGCCTGGCAGGACTACCAGCAGACCCACGAAGAGAACTTCTCCGCGGCCAGCGATGAAGCACTCGGCGACATCATCTGAGGCGCATGCCCGTGCAGCGTGGCCTCTGCCCGAACCGACCCTGGCGTACTTCCCCAACGCCAGGTCCGCGACTTCGGACAGAGACCTCGTTGCAGGGGCTGCCCTTCTTTCCGAGCACCGGGTAAGCCCTTTTCGGGCGGCGCAGCCCCGAAGGGGCGCCAGGGCCAGTGTGTTTCGGGCTCGCGTGTCCGACCGGGGCCGGCAGATCCGTGGAGGCGTTGCGGTGGCTGACAATTCGAATTCCGACGACTACGGGCATGTCCCCGTCCTGCTGGAACGCTGCGTCGAACTGCTCACGCCCGCGCTGACCCGTCAGCAGCCGGACGGGTCGGGCGCGACGCTGGTCGATGCGACCCTGGGCGCGGGAGGGCATGCCGAACGGTTCTTGACCGACTTGCCGGGTCTGCGGCTGATCGGGCTGGACCGCGATCCGAGTGCCCTGGCTATCGCCCGGACCCGGCTGGCTCGCTTCGCCGACCGGGTCACGCTGGTGCACACCCGCTACGATGGCCTCGCCGCGGCGCTGGCCGAATCCGGTTACGCGGCAACCGAATCGGTGGACGGATTGTTGTTCGACCTGGGTGTGTCGTCCATGCAGCTGGATCGCGCCGAGCGGGGATTCGCCTACGCCCAGGACGCCCCGCTGGACATGCGGATGGATCCGGAATCGCCGTTGACCGCCGCCGACATCGTCAACACCTACGACGAGGCCGAGCTGGCGAACATCTTGCACCGCTTCGGCGAGGAACGGTTCGCACGACGCATCGCCGCGCACATCGTGCGCCGCCGAGCCCGTGAGCCGTTCACCTCGACCGCGGATCTGGTAGCCCTGCTCTACGAAGCGATTCCGGCTGCGGCCCGTCGCACCGGCGGGCATCCGGCCAAGCGCACCTTTCAGGCACTGCGAGTCGCCGTCAATGACGAATTGGAGTCGTTGCGCGGTGCGCTTCCGGCCGCTCTGGACGCGCTGACCGTGGGCGGCCGCATCGTGGTGATGGCCTACCAGTCGCTGGAAGACCGAATCGTCAAGCGGCTCTTCGCCCAGGCGGTCGCTTCCCGGACCCCGGTGGATCTGCCGGTCGAACTTCCCGGCCATGAGCCGCGATTCCGGTCCCTGACCCATGGGGCCGGACGCGCAGACGCCACCGAGGTGGAACGAAACCCGCGCAGCGCCGCAGTGCGGTTACGGGCGCTGCAACGAATGGAATCAGAGCAGGCTACCGGGAGAGGCGACGCATGAGAGCAGAGCGCGAGACGTCGAAACGGCGCGGTGGCAGCGACCGTCGGGGCGGACGCGACGGGTCTGCCCGGCGGAGCAGTCGTCCGGCGGCGGAATCCGGGAAGGCGCGGCGCGCCCGAAGCGGCCGGGCCTCGGCGCCGGCCCGCGAAGCACGTGCGCCCAAGTCGGGGCCGCAGACCAGCCCCATCGCCCGGCCGGTTGAGCGGCCGGCCCGCCCCAAGAGCACCAGTCAGGCCAAGGCGCGTGCCAAGGCGCGGAAAGCCAAAGCGCCCAAGGTCATTCGTCCTCGGTTGACCGAACGGCTGGCCGCTCGGCTGGCGTCGATCGACCTGCGGCCGCGGACCTTGGCCAGCAAGGTTCCGTTCGTCGTCTTGATCATCGGAGCGCTGGGCATCGGGCTCGGACTCACGCTGTGGTTGTCCACCGACTCCGCCGAGCGCTCCTACAAATTGAGCCACGCCCGGGAGCGGACCCGGTTGCTGCAGCAGCAGAAGGAAGCGCTGGAGCGCGATGTGCGCGAGGCGGAAGCCGCCCCGGCGCTGGCGGAGGCGGCTCGCAAGCAGGGCATGATCCCCAGCCGAGACACCGCGCACCTGGTCCAGGACCCGTCCGGGAACTGGGTGGTGGTCGGCACACCCAAGCCGGCCGATGGTGTGCCGCCA
The DNA here is from genome assembly GCF_001672975.1 of Mycobacterium sp. 1465703.0. Lineage (GTDB taxonomy): Bacteria > Actinomycetota > Actinomycetes > Mycobacteriales > Mycobacteriaceae > Mycobacterium. The sequence goes on along the minus strand of NZ_LZKU01000136.1, from coordinate 2,418 downwards.
CCTCCGCTGAACAGCAAGATTCCCGATGAGGCGCCGCAGCCGCCCAAGCCGGCGGCCGCTCCGCCGGAGGTCTCGATGCGGGTGGAGCCGGCTCCAGGCAGCCCCGCTCCGGCCAGGTCTGGGCCCGAAGCGCTGCTGCGCGCTCCCGACGGCGCGTCAACGCTGGGCGGTCAGCACCTGGCGCCCGCGCCACCGCCGGTGCCCGGCGCGCCTGCCACGCCCGGTGCGCCGGTGCCGGGTACGCTGCCCGGCATGCCAGGCGGACCGGCAACGGGTGCATTGCCCGCCATGCCCGCGGCCCCGGCTACCGGAGCGCTGCCCGGTGCGCCAACCGGCCCTGTCACCGGACTCGCGCCAGCCGTGCTACCGACCCCGGGGTTGCCCATGCCGGGCTTGCCCATGCCGGCCGGACCGGCGACCGCACCGGTGCCCGCCGAGGTGTCGATTCCGTTGGGCGGGCTGCCGATTCCGGCCCCCGGCCAAATGCCTGCGCCGTTGCCCGCCGAGATTCCGGTCCCCGTGCAGTTGGGCCGCCCGGCTGCACCCGCACAACCGGCGGTCCCCGCCGCGCCGGCTAACGGCCTGCCCGGGCCGGTGGCCGACGCGACGCCAGGTGCTCCGAGGTGAGCCGCGGAGAATCCCCGCAGTCACGCCGGTCGCAGTCGGCACGACCGACACGTGGTCCCCGTAAGGACTTGGCGGGCAAGGGCGTCCGGCAATCCAAGCGGCGCGTGAAGTCGCAGCAAGCCCAACCCGGCCGGGACGTTCGAGAGCCGAAGCGGTTCCGGAAAAGCAAACAGAAGGTCGGGACGGCACAGCGGCCCGAGGCGGCGGGGACCGGGCACTCGGCGCGCGAGCGTCGCACCCGGCAGATCGTGGAATTGACCAGCCGCGGCGGATCGTTCGTTTTCCGGCATCGAGCCGGCAACGTGGTCATCCTGGTGCTGATGCTGGTGGCCGCCGCCCAGCTGTTCGTCTTGCAGGTGACCAACGCCCCGTCGCTGCGCGCCCAGGCCGCCGGACAGCTCAAGGTCACCGATGTGGAAAAGGCGGTGCGCGGCAGCATCATCGACCGCCGCAAAGATCAGCTTGCCTTCACCATCGAGTCGCGGGCGCTGACCTTTCAACCGAAACGGATTCGCAAGCAATTAGAGGAGGCCAAAGCCAAGAACTCGGCCGCCCCTGATCCGCAGCAGCGGTTGCGCGATATCGCCAAGGAGGTCTCCGGCCGGCTGGGCAACAAGCCGGACTCGGCGACCCTTCTGAAGAAGCTGCAAACCGACGACAACTTCGTTTATCTGGCGCGTGCCGTCGATCCGGCTGTGGCGAGCGCGATTTCGGACAAGTACCCCGAGGTCGGTTCCGAACGTCAGGACCTGCGCCAGTACCCGGGTGGATCGCTGGCGGCCAACATCGTCGGCGGCATCGACTGGGACGGTCACGGGCTGCTGGGGCTGGAAGAGGCCATGGACTCGGTGCTGTCGGGCACCGACGGTGCGGTCACCTATGACCGCGGCTCCGACGGTGTGGTCATTCCCGGCAGTTACCGCAACCGGCATCGGGCGGTCAATGGCTCGATGGTTCAGCTGACTCTGGATGACGACATTCAGTTCTATGTGCAGCAGCAGGTTCAGCAGGCCAAGAATGTGTCTGGCGCGCACAATGTTTCGGCGGTCGTGCTGGACTCGAAGACCGGCGAAGTGCTGGCCATGGCCAACGACAACACCTTTGACCCCTCCCAGGATATCGGGCGTCAGGGCGACAAACAGCTGGGCAACCTGGCGGTGTCCTCGCCGTTCGAGCCCGGCTCGGTGAACAAGGTGATCACCGCGTCCTCGGTGATCGAGTACGGTCTGTCCAATCCCGATGAGGTGTTGCAGGTTCCCGGCACGATTCAGATGGGTGGGGTGTCCATCCACGACGCCTGGGATCACGGTGTGATGCCCTACACCACCACCGGTGTGTTTGGAAAGTCCTCCAACGTGGGCACTTTGATGCTTGCGCAGCGTGTCGGCCCGGAGCGGTTCTATGACATGGTCCGCAAATTCGGCCTGGGGCAACGCACCAACGTGGGCCTGCCCGGAGAGAGCGCCGGGCTGGTGCCGCCGATCGACCAGTGGTCGGGCAGCACGTTCTCGAACCTGCCAATCGGCCAAGGTCTTTCGATGACGCTGCTGCAGATGACCGGCATGTACCAGGCGATCGCCAACGACGGGCTGCGGATACCGCCGCGGATCATCAAGGCCACCATCGCGCCCGACGGCACGCGTACCGAAGAGCCGCGCCCGGAAGGGGTGCGGGTGGTGTCGCCGCAGACTGCGCAGACCGTGCGCAACATGCTGCGTGCCGTCGTGCAACACGACCCGATGGGTTATCAACAGGGCACCGGTCCGGCGGCCGCGGTGACCGGCTATCAGA
>NZ_LZKU01000135.1 GCF_001672975.1 Mycobacterium sp. 1465703.0 | reverse complement strand
CCGTCCCGACGTCATTCACGTTCAGTTACTCGGGCGCGGTGACGGCTCCACCGGAGTGGACTACACGGTCAACGCGGGTCTCGGGTATCCGCTCGTCACGGGCCCGGCCGATCATGCCGGTGCGATCAATCATGTACTGCCGGCCTGGGATGTGTGCTGCGGACTGTACGCCGCGTTGACCGTGTAGTCCACTCCGGTGGAGCCGTCACCGCGCCCGAGTAACTGAACGTGAATGACGTCGGGACGGTTGGCTGCCAGGACATCGTGGCTGAGCCAGGACAAGCCCGCGGCGTTGGTCACCACGATGCCGTCACCCTCGATGATCAGCCGCTGTACCAGTTGCTGGCCGTCCGGGGACCGCAGATCGATTGTGGCCGAACGCTTTCCCTTGTTCAGTCCGGTCCAGTAGATCGAGGTGCCGTCGGCTGCCAGCGGCCACCGTTGCACATCGGAAGCACCGCCGATCGGGTCAACGCGGATGACCTCTGCGCCAAGCTGGTTCAGTGTCATGCCGCACAGCGGGGCGGCGACGAAACTCGACACCTCCACCACGGTGAGACCCTGCAGGGGCAACTCAATCATTGCGACGCGACCCGCTCGAAAACGGCAGCCAGGCCCTGGCCGCCGCCGATGCACATGGTCTCCAGGCCGTAGCGGGCCTCACGGCGATTGAGCTCGCGCGCCAAGGTGGCCAGCATGCGCCCGCCGGTTGCGCCGACCGGGTGGCCCAATGAGATCCCCGAACCGTGCACGTTGGTCCGCTCGTGATCGGCGGCGCTGAACTTCCATTCCCGCATCACCGCAAGCGCTTGCGCGGCAAAGGCTTCGTTGAGTTCGATGAGGTCGATGTCGGACAGCTTTAAGCCGGCCTTGGCCAGCGCCACTTCGGTCGCGGGCACCGGCCCGATGCCCATGACGTTGGGTGCTACGCCCGCCACCCCCAAGGACACCAGCCGCACCAACGGCTTCAGCCCGTATTCGTCGGCGTTTTCCGGTGTGGTCACCACACACATCGAGGCCGCGTCGTTCTGCCCGCTGGCATTGCCGGCCGTGACGGTCGCCTCCGGATCATCCTTCAGCAGAACGGGTTTGAGCTTGCTCAACGAGTCCACCGTCGTGTCCGCGCGCGGGTGTTCGTCGGTGTCGATCAGTTCCTCGCCGTGCCGGGTGGGCACCGCGACCGGGATGATCTCCTCGGCCAGAATGCCGTCTTTCTGTGCGGCCACCGCACGCTGATGGGATCGCACCGCCAGCTCGTCTTGTTCCTGGCGGGAAATGCCGTACTGGCGGCGCAGGTTCTCGGCCGTTTCCAGCATTCCGCCGGGCACCGGGTAGTGCTGGCCGCCGGCGGTGGTGCGTCCCCGGGCCAGCCCGTCGTGCACTTGGACGCCGCCACGGGCGCCGCCCCAGCGCATGTCGGTGGAGTAGAAGGCGACGTTGCTCATGCTTTCGCAGCCGCCGGCGATGACCAGATCGTGGTTACCGCTGGCCACTTGCAGGCATGCCTGGATGACAGCCTGCAGCCCCGAGCCGCAACGCCGGTCGACCTGCATGCCCGGAACCGTCACCGGCAGACCGGAATCCAGCGCCACCACCCGCCCGATCGCCGGCGCATCGCTGTTGGGATAGCAATGGCCGAGGATCACATCTTGCACGGCATCGGGGGCCAGCCCGGTTCGCTCGAGCAAGCCTTTCAGCGCGGCGACACCGAGATCGACGGCGCTGCGCGCCTTGAACATTCCGCCGTAGCGGCCGATCGGCGTCCGCACGGGTTCACAGATGACGGCTTCACGGGCCGTGCTCATAGGTGTCGGCCGCCGGTGATTTCCATGACAGTGCCGGTCATGTACGACGACAGGTCGGACGCCAAGAACAGCGCCACGCTGGCGACTTCGCTGGGCTCACCGGCGCGGCCCATCGGCACCTCGGCGACCTTCGAGTCCCAAATACGCTGCGGCATGGCCTCCGTCATGGCGGAGCGGATCAGGCCGGGGGCAATCGCGTTCACCCGGATGCCCAAATAGGCCAGCTCTTTGGCGGCCGCCTTGGTCATGCCGACGATGCCGGCCTTGGCCGCCGAGTAGTTGGTCTGGCCGATCATGCCGACCTTGCCCGACACCGAGGACATGTTGATGATGGCGCCCCGCTTGTTCTCCCGCATGACGGCGGCGGCCAGCCGGGTGCCGTTCCAGGTCCCCTTCAGGTGCACCGCGATGACCTGATCGAACTGCTCCTCGGTCATCTTGCGCATTGTGGCGTCACGGGTGATGCCGGCGTTGTTGACCATGATGTCCAGGCCTCCGAACCGCTCGATCGCGGTCTGGATCAAGGTTTCGACCTCCGAGGACTTGGTGACATCGCAGCGCACCGCGACGGCGACGTCGTCACCACCGAGCTGCTTGGCCACCACTTGGGTTTCCTCGAGATTGACGTCGCCGAGCACAACTCGCGCGCCCTCGGCGACAAAGCGCTCCGCGATGGCCAGACCCAGTCCCTGCGCTCCACCCGTGATTACCGCCGTTTGACCTGTCAACAACCCCACTGGACCACACATCCTTCACTGTTATCGCTACCACCGGGCACGTCAGGCAAATATCGTATTTGATATAGGATCCTGCTCTGAGCCGGGGTGCCCGGATCCGGAGAGGAGCATGGAGTCAATGGCCACCGACGAAGCCGCTGAAGTCCCGGATGAAGATTTCTGCGAAATCCTTGCCCAGACAAGGCAATTCGTCCGCAGCGCCGTTGTCCCCCGCGAGCAGGAGATCCTGGACACCGATTGCGTGCCCGACGACCTGCGCGACGAGGCCAAGAAGATGGGCCTGTTCGGCTACGCGATACCCCAGGCCTGGGGCGGCCTTGGCCTCAATCTGATGCAAGACGTCGAACTGGCCATGGAGTTGGGCTACACCTCACTGGCGCTGCGGTCGATGTTCGGCACCAACAACGGCATCGCCGGACAAGTTCTGGTGGGGTTCGGAACCGACGAACAGAAATCCCGCTGGCTGGAGTCGATCGCGTCCGGCGAAGTCGTCGCCTCCTTCGCGCTGACCGAACCCGGCGCCGGGTCGAATCCGGCCGGCCTGCGAACCAAAGCCGTTCGGGACGGCTCCGAAAAAGACGGGGATTGGGTGATCTCCGGGCAGAAGCGCTTCATCACCAACGCGCCCGTCGCCAATCTCTTCGTGGTGTTCGCCCGGACCCGGCCGGCCGATGACCAGGGCCCGGGGATCGCCGTCTTCCTGGTACCGGCGGACGCCGCGGGCGTCGTGGTGGGCGCCAAGGACGCCAAGATGGGACAGGAAGGGGCGTGGACGGCCGACGTCAACTTCGACGACGTCCGGGTCGGCCCCGATGCGCTCATCGGCGGCAGTGAAGACATCGGATATCGCGCGGCGATGACTTCGCTGGCCCGCGGGCGGGTGCACATCGCCGCCCTCGCGGTGGGCGCCGCTCAACGCGCGCTCGACGAATCGGTGTCGTATGCCGCCACCGCGACCCAGGGCGGGACGCCGATCGGGAGCTTTCAGTTGGTGCAGGGCATGCTCGCCGATCAGCAGACCGGGGTGATGGCCGGCCGTGCGCTGGTGCGCGATGCCGCGCGGCTGTGGGTCGCAGGCGAGGATCGCCGGATCGCGCCATCGGCCGCCAAGGTCTTCTGTACCGAAATGGCCGGCAACGTAGCGGATCTCGCAGTGCAAATCCACGGCGGCAGTGGTTACATGCGAGGAGTTGCCGTCGAACGCATCTACCGCGATGTACGCCTGCTCCGTCTTTACGAGGGCACCAGCGAGATTCAGCGTTTGATTATCGGATCGAACCTGGTCAAGGCGGCGCAGCGATAAGAATGGCCGCGCAGTGGCCCAACCCGATGGAGGAGCAACCATGAGCGGCAAGCTTGCCGGGAGAGTGGCGTTGATTACCGGCGCGGCACGGGGTCAGGGCCGCGCGCACGCGGTGCGGTTGGCCTCCGAAGGTGCCGACATCATCGCCGTCGACATCGCCGGCAAACTGCCGGACTTCGTTCCCTACAATCCCGCGACTCCCGACGACCTGAGCGAGACCGTGCGCCTGGTCGAAGCAACGAACCGCCGGATTGTCGCCTCGGTGGTGGACACCCGCGACTTCGACGGCCTCCGCAAGGCCGTCGCGGACGGTGTCGCCGAGCTGGGGCGCCTCGACATCATCGTCGCCAATGCCGGGGTCGCGGCCCCACAGGCATGGGACGACATCACGCCGGAAAACTTCCGCGACGTGATGGACATCAACGTCACCGGCACCTGGAACACCGTGATGGCCGGCGCGGACAAGATCATCGAGGGCGGCCGCGGCGGCTCCATCATCCTGATCAGCTCCGCGGCCGGAATGAAGATGCAGCCGTTCATGATTCACTACACCGCCAGCAAGCACGCCGTCACCGGCCTGGCGCGGGCCTTCGCCGCCGAGCTGGGTAAGCATTCGATCCGGGTCAACAGCGTTCACCCGGGCCCGGTGAACACCGCGATGGGCTCCGGCGACATGATCAACGCGGTGGGCAAGACGATGGAAACCAACCCCCAGCTGTCGCATGTCCTGACACCGTTCCTGCCCGACTGGGTCGCCGAGCCGGAGGAGATCGCCGATACCGTGTGCTGGCTGGCCAGCGACGAGTCGCGCAAAGTCACCGCCGCCCAGATCCCGGTCGATCAGGGTTCCACGCAGTACTGATCGCTGTTTGGGCAGCTCGCACGGGAATAGCTCTGCGGTCTTCGCGTTTGCACTCGTCATGCAAAGCTTCAGCGAAACCGAGCGCCAGGAGTTCCTCGCCGACAAGCACGTGGCGGTGCTGTCCGTCGCCGCCACCGACGGCCGGCCGCCGGCCAGCGTCCCGATCTGGTACGACTACTCCCCCGGCGGCAACATCCACATCATGACCGGGCCATCCAGCCGCAAGGCACGGCTCATCGAGCGGGCGGGGGTGGTGACGCTGGTGGTCCAGCGCGAGGAGCCGCCGTATCAATACGTCGTGGTGGAAGGCACCGTCATCGAGACCACCAACCCGGCCCCGGCAGATTTGCAGGAATCGATCGCCATCCGTTACCTCGGCGAGGAAGGCGGGCGGGCGTTCGTCCGCAGCATGGAAGGTGTCGAGGAGGTGCTCTTCACCATTCGGCCCGATCGCTGGCTGAGCGCCGATTTCACCGGCGACCTCTGACTCTCACCCGATCAGGTCCAGCGTCCCCAGCTCGCGGATCGCCTGGCAGCCGCGGGTCAGCATGGTCAGCACCATGTCGTCGCCACGCTCGGTGGCGGCGGCGAAGGCGAAGCCCAACGCCGAGATCAGCGGAGCTTGCAACACCCCGAGCCGGTAATCACGCCAACATGTTTCGCGGTCGTAGTCGCTGACCCCGCCAGCCGTCAATGCGCGGTGGTAGTCGGCAACCAGTTCTTCTTCGATGTCCGCGCGCAATTGGGAGTTGAGACTGGTTGCGGTGAAGTAGGCGAGATCCCGGGTGGGCAAGCCCACCCCAAGCGTCTGCCAGTCGACCACGCTGACCCTGGTTCGGTCCGGATCGAACAGCAAGTTGTCCAGGCGATAGTCGCCGTGCAGCAAGGCGAACCGGTCATACTCCGACATCAGCCACGGTGCGATCAAACCCATTGCCGCACTGAAGGTATCGCGGTCTTCGGGACTCATCCGATCGCCCAGCTTCTCCAGCGTGATGTCGGCGCTCAGCTTCGCCACCTCGCCCATACCGCCCGCTCCGGCCTCATCGGGCCGGCCGAACGCGATACCCGGGAAATCAAGCCAGACCGGATCGCACCAACTGGGTGCGTGCAGGCCGGCCAGGGCGGTAACCGCAAGGCGCGCTTCAATTTCACCGCAGCCGACAAGCTGATCGCCCTGCACCGCCGGAGCCTGATCGGCGAGCAGGAGAGCGAAATCCATTGCGTCATCGGTAATCTCGGAATAGAAGCACCGGGGTGTCGGCACCTGCACTCTGTCCACCACCGAGGAGTAGAACGCGCATTCGCTGCGATAGCCGATGACGACCCGGTCTCGCACCGTGTCGTCCTGGGCGGGCAGTTTGATCACAAAGGTCTGCGGCAGGTCACCGGGATTCGTCGCATAGCGAGCCGTCACCCGGTAGGTGGCCCCGGTCTGTCCGGTGCCGATCGCGACCACGTCCACATCGGCGACCTCGACGGGTGTGCCGCTCCCGCTGAGCGCGGCCGACAACCACTGAGGGGTCACGTCGCCGGGATAACGCGGTATCGACAGCACAGCACTCATAAGCAGCACGCCTCCTGTACGCGGACAGCTCGGTCTGACTGACAAACTGTAAGGCATACCGCAAGAGTTGCGGGCAACAGCGGTGCTCTAATCGGCAAGAATGCGCCATTCGGCGGCTTCGTGCTGTTGCCGCCAGAATTCATCGAAACGCCCGCCCGCAGCGAGCAATTCGGCAACCGTCCCATCCTCGACCACCCGGCCGTTGTCGACGAACAGCACCCGGTCGGCGTGACTGATGCTGGCCAGCCGATGCGCCACGATCACCTGGGTACGTGATTGCGGGTCTGCGGTGAGCGCGTCGACCACCGCGGCTTCGTTCTCGGTGTCCAAAGCGCTGGTCGCCTCGTCTACCAGCAGGATCGGTGCGGGCTTAAGCAACGCGCGGGCGATGCTGACCCGCTGACGCTCACCACCGGACAGGGCCGAGCCGGCCTCGCCGACGACGGTATCGGCACCGTCGGGCAGCCTTCCGACGAGTTCGTCGACGCGCGCGAGCGCCACCGCCCGCTGGAACCGCTCGTCGGTGGCGCCCGGATCGCCGGCGAACACGTTGTCGCGGATAGATCCATGGAACAGGTAGGGATGCTGGAACACGACGCTGCTTGCCGCCCGTCGGGCCTCGGCGTCCAGCGTCGCCGCGTCAGCTCCGTCGATCAACACCCGGCCGCCACTGGGCTCATGCAACCCGGCGATCAGGGCCAGGATGGTGCTTTTGCCCGAGCCGGACGGTCCGACGATCGCCGTCGTGCTCCCCGGCTGCAGCGCAAAGCTGACCCCGTCGAGCACCGGTGCGCCCGCACCGTCGTAGCGAAACACGACGTCGTCGAACTCAATGCGAGGCGCCGCGCCGCACGCCAACGTGGTGGCGCCGACGTTCATCAACGGCGCCGTGAGCACCGAGCGGATGTTGTCCAGCGTGGCGCGGGTGCTCTCCAGCGCCGGCGCCAACTCGCTGATGGTGGTGAAGGGCTCGAGGTAGCGCACGATGACGACGATCAGCGCGATCGCCTCGGGCATTGCCAGCGTTCCGTTCACGGTCAGCGCCGTCGTCGCCCCGGCCAGCAGAATCAAAGCCAGCTGGCTGGCCAGGCTGAACAGCAGTTGCCCCGGCACCTGCATGGAGAGCAAGCGCATGGTGGCGCCATGCTGTGCGGCCAGCGCCTCGCCGACCAGACTCCTCGCCGGCTCGACGCGCCGCGCGGCCCGCAACGCCTGCTGGGTCCGGGCGAATTCGATGATGCGCTCGGTGAGCGCGCTATTGGCTTCGGCCGCCGCGGAATCCGCTCGCCGGGCCAGCCGGGCCGACGCCCATAACGCGCCCAACAGCAGCGGCAGGCCACCCAGTGCGGCAGCCCCCAGCTGCCAGGAGACCGGCAACAACACCACCGCGATGGCTGCTGGCAATAGGACGGCGGAGATCAGCGGTGTGAGCAGGTTGACGACCAGGCCGACGAGTTCTGGCCCGGTGGCCGCGATCGCCTGCCGTGCCGTCGCGGTGTGCTCTGCGGTGAACCAATCCAGCCGCACGCCGGGCAGTCGGTCCGCCACGTCGTGCTGACTGTGATCCAGCACGGCGAAACCCAGGCTGAAACCGATACGGGCCGTTGCGGTATCGATCAGCCAGCCGGTCACCGTGGCCGCGGTCAGCCAGCCCAGCCAGACCAACGCGCGCTGCGGAGCCGCACTGAACAACGCCCCCACCAACGGGACCAACAGCACGGTGGCCACCGCCCGAACGACCACGGAGATCAATGCCAGCGCCGTGTAGGTGATGACGTGATTGCGGCGATCCGCCGGAACCAGGCTCAACCACGTGCGAATCATCGCGCCCCCTCACCAGTTGTGCCGGCGGCCACTTGGTCGCGACGCCCGCCTTCCCACAGCCGTCGGTACCGGCCGTCGGTCGCGAGCAACTCGTCGTTTGTGCCCCGTTCGACGATGCGGCCGTGGTCGAGCACGACAATCTGGTGGGCCCGGGTGATGGTGTGCAATCGATGCGCGATCACCAGCACGGTGCGGTCCTGGGTCAGCCGGTTGAGCGCTTGCTGCACCAGGTATTCCGATTCGGGGTCGGCGAACGCGGTCGCCTCGTCGAGGATCAACACCGGGGTGTCGGCCAGGATGGCGCGGGCGATGGTGAGTCGTTGGCGTTCGCCGCCCGAGAGCCCGGTGCCAGCGCCCAGCATGGTGTCGTAGCCGTTCGGCAGTCGCATGATGCGGTCGTGGATCTGCGCCTCGCGTGCCGCCCGTTCGATTTGTGTGGCGGTGGCATCGGGCACCGCCAGCGCGATGTTCTCGGCGACGGTGCCATGCACCAATTGCGTTTCCTGCAGCACGAATCCGACTTGCGCATAGAGATCATCGGCCGTCATCGACCGAATATCTTGTCCGCCAACGCGTATCGAGCCCCTGCCGACGTCGTGAAAGCGGGCCAGCAACGCGGCCAGTGTCGACTTGCCGGATCCGGAAGGCCCGACCAGCGCGGTGACTGTGCCGGGACGCAACGTCAGCGACACGTCGTGAATGACCGGAACGTCGGGGCGATAGCCGAAGCTGACGTTGTCGAAGACGACAGTGGCGGCCGGGTCGCGGGTGGCCTCGTCGTGCTCGCGCACCGCGAGGTCGGCCTCGTCGAGCGTGTTCTGCAGGCGCCGGGCGGCCAGCATGCCGGCGCGGATGCCGCCGAGGCCGTAGGCAATACCGAGCAGCCGTGCACCGAAGGTGGTGCCCAGCAACAGGAACGGCAGCAGATCCACCGGATTCATCCGGCCGGTGACGACCAGCAGTGTGCCGGTGACCGCGATGAGCCACAGGAACGTCGACGGCCGGGTGACCAGGTCCATGAATGTCTTCTTGCCGGCCAGCGGGCGCTGCCAGGCGACCAGGAAGCCGACGTATTCGTCCAGCCGGCGCCGGAAGCTGGATGCGGCGGCACCGCCGAAGACGCGGATCACCGGCTGGCCTTCCAGGTATGCGCCGGCCTCCCCGCTCATCGTCTCGGCCCAGTGCTGCGACTGCGGGATGCGCGGACCCGACTGGATCGTGAGCGAGGACGTCAACACCAGGTACACCAGGACGGGCGCGAACAACACCAGCGCCACCCGCCAGTCGACGGCGAACAAATAGACCAGCACGGCGACCGGCGCAACGGCCGCGGCGACCGCATCCGGAATGGCGTGGGTGACCAGGTAGTGCAAGGACAGCGTGTCGTCCTGCAGTAGCTGCTTGATCGATCCCGACCCGCGCGCGGTGAACCAGCCCAGCGGTAGCCGAGACAGCTTGTGTAGCAGCCGAGAACGCAGATCGCGGGCGAACCGCGCATCGACGACATGCAGCCACAGCGTGAGCGCGGCGCCGAGCAACGCTCCCAGACCCAGCAGCGACACCGCGGCGATACCGATGTCCCACAGTCGCGCGGCCGGCGCACCGGATACCAAACGCCGGGCCAGTTCGACGAGCAACACAAACGGCGCCAGTTGCACCAGCGTGATCACCGCCTGCAGCACGCCTGACAAAATCAGCGCCGAGCGCAGTGGCGCCAGCAGTCGACCGGCGGCCTGGGCACGCCAGTTCCCGCGGGCCGCCGGGGCAGGCGTCGCCTCGGGCACCTGCTGAGTCGATTCCAGTTGAGCCGCAACATCTTCCGCAGAAACATTGGGCGCGACGCTGTCGGATTGCTCGGGTTCGTCGCCGCGCCTGGTGCCCATCGCGCGCCCGGCACTCCAGTAGGCCTGGGCGTGTACCTCGGATTTGGGAAAACCGAATTCATCGCGCAGCCGCGTGCGCACCTGCTTGAGGGTCGTGGCCTCTGGCGTCGCCCACGCATACCAGTCAGACCAGTCGCGGCGCTCGATCGCCGCGGCGAGCGACTTCTCGTCGTGGCGGGCAACCCAGTGCAGTCGTAGCCGGGGGTGCTGCGCGATCGGGATCAGTGTGTCGTTGTCGTCGTGCTGTTCGAGGTACATCTCGATCGGGACGTCGTCGGGAATCACCCCGATGATCCCGTTCATTCCGGGGATGGACGCCGAGTCGCCGATCAGCAGATAGCCGGCCGGCTGCTCGTCGGGCACGTCGAACCGGGACGAGCCCATCAGGGCCATCACCGCGATGGTGGCGCCGGGCTGCACCGTGCGCGCCCAGAGCGATGCGGGTCCGGCGGGATCGTGCAGCACGATGTCGACCGCGAACCGTCCGGCGGACGCGTCCGCCTCCGAGATGGTGTATGCGCGCTGGAATTCCGTTTTCGATCCGTCCGGGTCCGGAAACCAGAACCGCAGCCATGCCGCCGGCTCGGCATCGACGTCTTCGAACAGCGTCGGCGACGTCATGCGTACCCGGACGAAGTGCGGAGCGATCCGGACGGTTTCGGTCACCGTCGCGGTGTGGTCGCGCGCGCCGAAGCTGCGCAGCATCACGCCCTGGAACCCGCGTGCCATTGGCGGTCCTTTCTCGCGGCGCCCCGCGGCGACGGCCTCGCCGATCTGACGACCCCCACAAACTAAGGGTTGCCTTACCATAGGTCAACTCCGTGCACGTCTGCCGACCGCCGCGGTCAGTAGCCTGGGAACCATGAGCGGTGAATCAGCGGCGCCGGTGCTGCTGTACGACGGGGTCTGTGGGGTGTGCAACCGGTCGGTGCGCACCATCCTTCGCTTCGATCCCACCGGTCCTCTGCGCTTCGCGGCGTTACAAAGCGTCTTCGCCAAAGCGATCATCGAGCGGCACCCGGACATCGCGGATGTCGACTCGGTGGTGTTCGTCGATCACCCCGGCCAGCCGTCAGAACGGGTGGCGGTCCGGTCCGAGGCCATGCTGCGGGTGGTGGATTACCTCGGCGGACCGTGGCGGGTGTTCAAGGTGGCACGCGGCATCCCGGCCCCGCTTCGCGACTGGCTCTACGACAGGTTCGCCGCGATTCGTTATCGCGCTTTCGGCAAGTACGACAGTTGTCCGCTGCCGGCCCCGGAGGTTCGCGCCCGCTTCGTGGCGGATTGACCGGCGTCCGTTAAGGACCGGCGTCCGGGGCAAGGTCCGCTTCGGATTCTTTCCGCTTCAGCGCGGCCAGCCGGCGGTCCTCTTCGGCCGCCTGACGATGTTTGATTGCCGACGAGCGGTGAACATCAGAGTGCAAGACGCCTTGTTCAACGGTCCAATCCTGGATTTTCGCGACTCGCTCGTGCTGGATTGCGGATTGCTCGAAGCTTTGAGCTGCGGACAGTCCTGCGCGCGCGGCGCGTTCGCGGGCCGCGGCGGCGCGGTGTTCGGCGCGCTCGATTTCTGCTGCGGTGACGGCCTTTTCGCCTAGTGGTGAGACTTCGTTTCCGGTGGGCATGGCGTCTCCCTTGTGTCCTGTGGGTTTGAAGTACCCGCCAGGAAGAGTTTGACGCCTCACCGCTCAAGATTTCGGCCTCGGCAAGTGCGGGCGGAGGGACTCGAACCCTCACGCTCTTTCGAGCACCGGCACCTAAAGCCGGCGTGTATGCCAATTTCACCACGCCCGCGCGCGTAGCGATCGTACAGCCTGGACGACTTCACAACTTGTCGGCGACCGACGCAGATGGACGAGCGGTACGGTCAAGGGGTGTCCACTACGCACCGTCGCAGGCCCGCGCTGATCGCACTGGTGATCATCGCGGCATGCGGCTGCCTGGCTCTGGGCTGGTGGCAGTGGACCAGGTTTCAGTCCGTCTCCGGCTCGTTTCAGAACCTCGGCTATGCATTGCAATGGCCGCTGTTCGCGTGGTTCTGCGTGTACGCCTACCGCAAATTCGTTCGCTATGAAGAGGAACCACCACAGCCGAAAAGCACCGAATCGATGACCGAGATACCCGCCGGGCTGCTGCCTGAGCGGCCCACGCCCACGCCGCAGGCAGCAGACGACCCGGCGCTGCGGGAGTACAACACCTATCTGGCCGAGCTCGCTGCACAAGACGCCGAAAAGCAGAAGAGGACAACCGCATGACCACACCGGAGACGCCCGGAACGCCAGCGCCTGCAGTCCCCGTCGACAAGATCCGCACCGCGTTGTTCGGCTACCGGATCATGGCGTGGGCGACCGGTCTGTGGCTCATCGCGCTGTGCTACGAGATCGTCTCGCACCTCGTCTTCCATCACGAGATCCGGTGGATCGAAGTCGTCCACGGCTGGGTGTATTTCATCTACGTGCTGGCCGCGTTCAATCTGGCGATCAAGGTGCGCTGGCCGCTCGGCAAGACGGTCGGCGTGCTGCTTGCCGGCACTATTCCACTGCTCGGCATCATCGTCGAGCACTTCCAAACCAGGAACGTCAAAGCGCAGTTCGGCATATAGGCACACGCCTCTGCCGGACGGCAGAAAACAAGTTGTCGCTAAGAGGCGGGCACAACGTCAGTCACCCTGGCGCCGCGCCGGCTGTGACGAGCGCCGTCTAGCCCTCGGACCGGGCCAGCGTTTCCAGCGCCGGCAACAGCAGCCGCAGCGCGCGGCCGCGATGCGAGACGGCGTCCTTCTCCGCCGGTGTCAGCTCGGCGGCGGTGCGATCGTCTCCATTCGGAATGAAGACCGGGTCATAGCCGAAGCCGCCGTCGCCGCGGGCTTCGCGGCCAATGCGGCCGGGCCACTCGCCGCGGACGACGACTTCGCCGGAGGCCGAGACGAGCGCGCAGGCGGACACGAACGCCGCGCCTCGACGTCCGTCCGGCACGTCTGCCAGTTGCGCCAGCAGCAACGCGGTATTGCCCGCGTCATCACCATGCTTGCCCGACCAGCGCGCCGACAACACACCGGGCATTCCGTTGAGCGCGGCGACCTCCAGTCCGGAATCGTCGGCCACACTCGGCAGTCCGCTCGCGGTGAACGCATCGCGCGCCTTGGCCAACGCGTTGTCTTCGAAAATCGCGCCGGTCTCCGGTGCTTCCTCGAACGGCGCCACCTCGTCGAGCGACACCAATGTCACTCCCGTCAGCCCGGCGGCGTCGAGCACCCGGCGCAACTCGGCCAGCTTCTTGGGGTTGCGGCTGGCGACCAGCAGGCGGGTCATCATCTATCCCCAAACCTGCCTCTGGGCAGTTGCCAATGCACCCCGCCACCTTACGGACTGCGATAGGGCCGCGACGCGAATCGCTCAGCAGGGCAAGCGGCGTAGGCATGCTCCGCAAGGAATAGACAGGGCGACGAACTAGCTTCCCCGAGGGTGAGCCAAAAACCCGATACCGAGACACTCAAGGCGCTCAATAGCAACATCACCGATGAGTTTCGCAGCAACGCCGGCAAGGTTGGGGGGCGATTCGAAGGCAACGAGCTGCTGCTGCTCACTACCACGGGCGCCAAGTCCGGCGAGCCGCGCGTCGCACCGCTGGTGGTCTTCCGTATCGACGGCAGGATGCTGATCGTCGCGGGTTATGGTGGCGCCGACATCAACCCGGCGTGGGTGCATAACCTGCGGGCTAACCCGCGGGCGCGCGTCGAAGTCGCCACCGACTCATTCGACGTCGTCGCACACGAGCTCGACTCGTCCGAACGTGAGGCGGTCATCCCCAAGATCAACGCGACCGTACCGGCGTTCGCGTTCGCGAACTACCAGTCAAAAACCACACGCACCATCCCGATATTCGAGCTGCAGAAGCGCGAGTCATGACCGACGGGAAGGGGTCAGGTCTTGGCCGCTGCGTCGGCGGTGATGAACCGCGGGGTAATTAGGCCAAGTTCAGGGTCGCAGTAGGCGCGTCAGCTGCCGAAGGCCTTCGGCGCGGGAGCCCCCTCGGGGAGAACACCGGGGTACGGAAGGCGCAGCGCCTCACGCTGTGCGGCGAACAGCTTGTCGCATGCGGCCAGGGCCACGTCGAGCAACTTGTCCAATGTCGACCGCGGGAACGTCGCCCCCTCGCCGGTCCCCTGGACTTCCACCAGGGTTCCGGTGTCGGTGGCGACGACGTTCATGTCGACCTCGGCGCGGGAGTCCTCCTCATAGGGCAGGTCGACCCGGATCCGGCCGTCGACCACGCCGACGCTGACCGCCGCGATCGCACAGGACAGCGGCCGGGGGTCGGACAGCTTGCCCGCGGCCGCGAGATAGGTCACCGCGTCGGACAGTGCCACGAAGGCGCCCGTAACGGCCGCGGTGCGGGTGCCGCCGTCGGCCTGCAGAACGTCGCAGTCGACGGCGATGGTGTTCTCCCCCAGCGCCGCCAGGTCGATGCAGGCGCGCAGCGACCGTCCGATCAGCCGGCTGATCTCCTGGGTGCGCCCGGACAGGCGACCTTTCACCGATTCACGGTCCGAGCGAGTATGGGTCGCCGACGGCAACATCGCGTACTCTGCGGTGAGCCAGCCGAGGCCCGATCCCTTGCGCCACCGCGGCACGCCCTCCGTCACGCTGGCGGTGCACATGACCTTGGTGTGGCCGAATTCGATCAAAACCGATCCAGCGGGGTGGTCGGTGAAACCGCGGGTGATGACTACGGGCCGAAGCTCGTCGTCAAGGCGGCCGTCTTCTCGTCTGGTCACGACGCCAACCCTAACGTGGTTGTCTCAGACCCTCTCGGAGCGGCGGATATCGAACGTCTCCCCGCACACCACTGCGTGCACCGGACCATCGAACTCGGCTTTGGCCTCGCTGATCACATCCTCGCGCGAGGTCCACGGCGGGATGTGCGTCAGCAACAGTTCGCGAACGCCGGCCTGGGCCGCTGCCCGGCCGGCCTCGGTGCCCGACAGATGCAGGGCGGGCGGGCGGTCCGGCGCGTGCGTCCACGACGACTCGCACAGGAAAACGTCGGCGTCGCGAGCCAGGTCGACGAGCTGAGCGCACGCGCCGGTGTCACCGCTGTAGACGAACGAAGCGCCACTGGGATCGGTGATCTTCAAGCCGTAGGACTCGGTCGGATGAGCCACCACGCGTGGCGTCACGGTGAGCGCGCCGATCTTCACCGGCTCACCGTCCACCCAATGACGGACATCGAAAATGTCTGAGCAGTCGTCGATCTCACCGCCGTAGGGCGACGACGCCGCACCCAACCGCGACCACGTGTCACCGGGGCCATAGAGCAATGCTTTACCGAGCGGACGCGTCGGGTGGTAACGCCGCCATACAAAGAGTCCAGGCAAATCCAAACAATGGTCGGCGTGCAAATGAGACAACAGCACGTGCACGGAGCCGGGATCGGCATAGCGCTGCAGCGCGCCGAGAACGCCCCCGCCGAAGTCGATGACCAACGGCGGAGTGTCCGGTGCGCGGAGCAGATAACCCGACGCAGGCGAATCCGGTCCCACCACGCTGCCCGAGCAGCCGAGCACGGTTATTCGCACGGACACCACTGTGCCATGCCCCATGGTGCCATGACGAAAACATCGCCGCATTGGTGTGACCAGAATCTCGTCTGGCCGTTAGTCAATGCGCACATGGTGTACGGGTTGGACGCCGGTGACAGCGGGACCCAGGAATCGCGCCGCCAATCTGGTGAATGCGTCGGGGTCGCCGGTGGCTTCGAACACCCGAGTCGCGGGCGGTGCGTCATGAGGACGAAGCAGGACCCGTTCGGTGAGCACCCGAAGCACTTCCTTGGCGGTTTCCTCGGCGCTGGAAACCAAAGTCACGTTGTCTCCCATCGCCAGCTGGATGAGCCCGGACAGCAGCGGATAGTGCGTACATCCGAGCACCAGTGTGTCGACCTGTGCGCGCTGCAGCGGCTCGAGATAGCCCTCGGCCAAACCGAGTACCTGACGGCCGCTGGTCACGCCGCGCTCCACAAAGTCGACGAAGCGCGGGCACGCGACCGCGGTGATGTCGGTGTCGCGGGCGGCGGCGAACGCGTCCTGATAGGCGAGGGAGTTGATGGTCGCCTGGGTGCCGATGACGCCGATACGCCCGTTGCGCGTAGTAGCGACCGCGCGGCGCACCGCGGGCAAGATCACCTCGACGACGGGCACGTCGTAGCGTTCGCGGGCGTCCCGCAGACAAGCCGCCGATGCGGTGTTGCAGGCGATCACCAACGCCTTGACGCCACGGTCGACGAGATCGTCGCCGATGGCCAGCGCGTGCGCGCGGACCTCGGGAATGGTCAGCGGGCCGTACGGACCGTGACCGGTATCACCGACGTAGATGATGTCCTCGTCGGGCAACTGGTCGATGATCGCCCGCGCCACAGTCAGACCCCCGACACCGGAGTCGAAGACCCCGATGGGCGCCAGCGCCGAGCTCATGTCTTGGACCGCGGCACGGTGGTGCCGGCTTTTCTCGACGCCCGGCCTTGACGTTCCGGTGCGGACAACAGGTAGGCGGCCACCACGCCGGCGATCGCTCCGCAAAGATGGGCCTGCCACGACACCCCACCGCATCTGCCGAGCACCGGCATGGCCCCGAGCAGCACGCCGCCGTAGGCGAACAACACGACCAGCCCGATGATGATGTCCCGGAGCTTGCGGACGAAGAACCCGAACACCAGCAGGAAGGCCAGCCAGCCGAAAATCAGGCCGGAAGCACCGATGTGGTCGGTGGGACCGCAGCTGCTGCCGACGTTGCCGATCAGCCAGGTGCCGAAGCCACCGAGGATCCAGACGATGGTGGTTGCCCAGACGAACCGGGACAGTCCGGCCAGTGTCATGAGGAATCCGAGGACCAGCAGAGGCACCGTGTTGGCCATCAGGTGCTGCCAGCTCGCGTGCAATACCGGAGAAAAGATGATGCCCCACAGCCCGTCGGTTTCCAGCGGCCTGATGCCGTTGGCGTCCAGCTCATGGCGGGTCAGCTGGTCGATCAGCTCGACGAGGTAGAGCAACGCTACGAAGGTGAGGATGGTGGTGGCACCGACCGTCGCGGTGGACCTCTTTGTCGACGCGGCGGCAGGTGTGCCGGGGCGTCCGCGCGGGCTCGTTTTACCCATGGCTGCCCTTCCCGCGTGTTCCAGCATCGTCAAGGCTACCGGCGCTGCGGCCGGTCGCATCTCATCGACCGAGCGCCCCGGACAGCACGTCGCGGAAGCTCGGTATGCCGGCGATCGATTCGGCGGCCAGCACTCCGCCCAACACCGCGTGCGCCAGGCAATCGGCGGCGGCGATGCCGACCTCGGTGACCAGCTGGGTCTCCGGGGAGAACGCGGCGGGGACGGGCTTTGCGCTGGCCGCCGGCGGAACCTCGACCGCCCCGGTGGCCAGCACGAACACCGTGTCACCGTCGACCGGCGTGTGCGCCGGCCGGATACTGCGGGCCAAGCCGTCGTGGGCGGCGATCGCCACCCGTCGGCACGCCGCCGGGCTCAGCGCGGCGTCGGTGGCCACCACCGCGATGACGGTGTTGAGGGCGTTGTCCGGCGGGTTCGACGGGGACGGCAACTGGGCGAAGGCGTCGATCTGCTCGGCCGGCGGCGGCCGCAGCGCGAACTCCCGGGTCAGATCCGCCATCCACGGCAAACCAGTGGTCCGGTCGACCACCTCGCCGGCGCCGTTCACCACGGCTACCGCCCCGACGGTCACGCCGGACGGCAGCGTCCTCGAGGTGGTCCCCACCCCGCCCTTCAGCGCGCCGGCACGGGCCCCGACCCCGGCACCGACCGTCCCGACGCCCATCGGGGTGCTGTCGTCGGCGGCGGCGCAGGCCCGGTAACCGAACTCGGCCGTCGGGCGGCACTGCCAGCCGCCGACCGGCAGATCGAAGATCACCGCCCCCGGCACGATCGGCACCACCCCGCCGTCCATCGCCACGCCACGTTCGTGCTCCTCCAGCCAGCGCATGACACCGTCGGCCGCGGCCAGACCGTACGCGCTGCCGCCGGCGAGCAACACCGCGTCCACGAACCGCACCGTGTTGGCCGGATCCAGCAGGTCGGTCTCACGGCTCCCAGGCGCACCGCCGCGGCAGTCCACCGCGCCCACAGTGCCCGGCGGGGTGAGCACGACGGTGACGCCGCAGGCCCAGCCGGCGCCCAGGGACGCGTCAGGGTCCAGCCGGTGGTAGTGGCCGACGTGGATACCCGCTACGTCCGTGATCGCGTTCATCGGTCGCCCATCGAGGTCATCGCGATCCCATGAGCACCAAGACCAGGTATTCCTGCAGCACGGTCAACCACTGATACACATCGAAGTGCACCGCCAGTGGGTGGTCAGCCGGCAGACGCTCCGGGCCTTCCGGCCCGACCTCGAGCATGACGCCCAGGGTCAGCCGGATGTCGTTGACCGCCGCGATCCAGGAGTTCGCGTCGTCTTCGGTCAACTCGAAGCGGCCGCCATCGTCCGGAACCGTGCTCAACAAGCGTTGCGCGGCAACACGTTTGGCGTTGACGATATCGGGCTCGTGCAGGCTGCGCAGTGCGGCGTTGAGGCTGTCCGCGGCATCCGGCGGGGCGGTGTCATCGTCGTCGTGCCGATAGAAGTCGGGCAGCAGCCGACGCAGCGTGGGATCTTTCGGTGGTTCGGAATTCCCGGTCTTGATACCGGTGATTTCCTCGAGTTCGTCTGCCGGTGAGGAGGATTCACGTTCATCGAGCAAGCCGACCATCGCAGTGGCGAGGTTCTTGAGCAAGGCGGCCTCGTGGGAGGCCAGGGCCGACCGAAAACGAGGACCGTCAGCGGTCTCGACCCGCTTCCATTTGCGCACAGGGAATCGCCAGCGCCTCAAGCTTCAGCGGTCCTGCTGCATCGTCGCCCACAGACCGGCGGCGTGCAGCTTGGACACATCGACTTCCATGGACTCGCGGCTGCCGGCGGACACCACCGCTTTTCCTTCGTTGTGCACCTGCAACATCAGCTTGGTGGCGTGCGGCTCGCTGTAGCCGAACAACTTCTGGAACACATACGTCACGTAGGTCATCAGATTGACCGGGTCATCCCAGACGATCGTGACCCAGGGACTCGCCGTGACCTCTACCGGAGCGGACTCTCGTTGTCCTGTAGTGCCCGGCTTAGTGGGCGCTGACATAACAACCATGGCCTACACGATACCGAGGGATGGATGACGTTACCGAGCCCTGATGGCAGCCGATACCGTTATGGAATGAACGACCCGGTCGTTACTGGGCTGCTGACCGACAAGTACGAGTTGACGATGTTGGCGGCGGCGCTGCGAGACGGCAGCGCCGATCGGCGGACCACCTTCGAACTTTTTGCCCGCCGACTTCCCGAAGGGCGCCGCTACGGCGTGGTCGCCGGGACCGGGCGGCTGCTCGAGGCGCTGCCGCAGTTCACCTTCGATGACCAGGCGTGCCAGTCGCTGGGACAGTTCCTCGATCCAGATACCTTGCGGTACCTGCGCGAATTTCGGTTCGGCGGCGACATCGACGGCTACGCCGAAGGCGAGCTGTACTTCCCCGGATCCCCGGTGCTGTCGGTGACCGGGACGTTCGCCGAATGCGTGGTGCTGGAAACGCTGGCGCTGTCGATTTTCAACCATGACACCGCGGTCGCGTCCGCTGCGGCGCGGATGGTGAGCGCGGCCCGGGGACGCCCCTTGATCGAGATGGGGTCACGGCGAACCCACGAACAGGCGGCGGTCGCCGCGGCCCGCGCCGCCTACATCGCCGGCTTCGCCGCGTCCTCCAACTTGGAGGCACAGCGCTGCTACGGAATCCCCACCGAAGGCACCTCCGCGCATGCGTTCACCATGCTGCACACCCGTGCCGACTCCCCTACGGAATCGACCGAATTGGCGGCATTTCGCGCGCAGGTCGAAGCGCTCGGCGTGGACACCACGCTGCTGGTGGACACCTATGACGTGACGACCGGTGTGGCCAACGCCGTGGCCGCCGCCGGTACCGGGCTCGGTGCGGTGCGTATCGACTCCGGCGAGCTGGGTGTGCTGGCCCGCCAGGTGCGTGAGCAGCTCGACGAACTGGGCGCCACCGGGACGCGCATCGTGGTCTCCGGTGACCTCGACGAGTTCTCCATCGCGGCCCTGGCCGCCGAGCCGGTGGACAGTTACGGCGTCGGCACGTCACTGGTGACCGGCTCGGGCGCCCCGACGGCGAACATGGTCTACAAACTCGTCGAAGTGGACGGCTTGCCGGTGCAGAAGCGCAGCAGTCACAAGGAATCTCGCGGCGGGCGCAAGGAGGCGCTGCGGCTGTCGCGCGGCTCGGGCATCATCACCGACGAGGTGGTGTACCCGGCCGGCCATCGACCCAATGTCTCCGAACCGGCTCGGGTGTTGACCGTGCCCCTGGTCCGCAATGGCGAGCTGATGTCGAAACCGAACCTCGCCGCGGCGCGCGAGCTGGTAACTTCCGGGCTGCGCAGTCTGCCGTGGGAGGGTTTGAACTTGTCGCACGGTGATCCCGCGGTAGCGACGACGCAGATTCCCGCCGGCCGCCGCTAGCATCGCCGTGAAAATGCCGCGGCGCGAGCGCCGCCCCGAACAGCGAAGAGGGTAGCCACGTCCGACGTGTCCGTGTCCGAGCTGCTGGCAACTGCTGTGGCCGCGCTCGGCGGTAGTGAACGCAGCGGCCAACAGGAGATGGCCGCGGCGGTGGCGCGGGCGTTCGCCACCGATGAGCATCTGGTGGTGCAGGCCGGCACCGGTACCGGCAAGTCGCTGGCGTATCTGGTGCCCGCGATCGTCCACGCACTCAGCGACGACTCCCCCGTCGTCGTGTCCACGGCCACGATTGCCCTGCAGCGCCAGCTCGTCGATCGCGATCTGCCCCGGCTGGTCGACTCGCTGGCCGATGCGCTGCCCCGCCGCCCGCAGTTCGCCCTACTCAAAGGCCGACGAAACTATCTGTGCTTGAACAAGATTCACAACGGCGGGGCGGCAGACGGCGAAAGCGCCGACGACCGGCCGCAGGAGGAACTCTTCAACCCGATGGCGGTCAGCGCGCTGGGCCGCGACGTGCAACGGCTCACCGAGTGGGCTGCCAGCACCGAATCCGGTGACCGAGACGACCTGAAGCCCGGTGTGCCGGACCGATCTTGGTCGCAGGTCAGCGTTTCCGCGCGGGAATGCCTGGGCCTGACGCGCTGCCCCTTCGGCACCGAGTGCTTCTCCGAGCGGGCACGAAGCCGGGCCGGTCAGGCCGACATCGTGGTCACCAACCATGCGCTGCTGGCCATCGACGCGGTGTCCGAGTCGGCGGTGTTGCCCGAGCATGACCTGCTGGTCGTCGACGAGGCACACGAATTGGTGGATCGGGTGACGTCGGTAGCCACCGCGGAGCTGACGTCGGCCGGCCTCGGCGTGGCCGCCCGGCGGATCGGCCGATTGGTCGACCCGGAACTGATCCAGCGCTTCGAGGCGACCACCGCCAACTTCGCCTCGCTCATTCACGAGGGCGCGCCGGGGCGCATCGATCGCCTCGACGAGGAGTTGGCGACCTACCTGACGGCGCTGCGTGATGTCGCGACCGCGGCGCGCTCCGCGATCGAGGGCACCAATGATCCCAAGGCGGCATCGGCACGCGCCGAAGCCGTTGCGGCACTGAGCGAAATATCGGACACCGCGTCACGCGTGCTGGCATCGTTCGGCCCGGCCATCCCCGACCGCACCGATGTGGTGTGGCTGGAACACGAGGAGATCCGGGGCGGCGCACCGCGTCCGGTGTTGCGGGTGGCGCCGCTATCGGTCGCCGGCCTGCTGCGGGACCGGGTGTTCTCGCGTTCGACAGCGGTGCTGACGTCGGCGACGCTGACCATCGGCGGCTCGTTCGACGCCATGGCCACGGCCTGGGGACTGACCGCCGAGGACGGCGACGACGCGCGGTGGCGGGGCCTGGACGTGGGTTCACCGTTTCAGCACGCCAAAGCCGGAATCCTTTACGTGGCCGCGCACCTGCCGCCGCCGGGCCGCGACGGCGTCGGCTCGGCCGAACAGCTGGCCGAGATCGCCGAGCTCATCACCGCCGCCGACGGACGCACGCTGGGGTTGTTCTCGTCGATGCGCGCGGCTCGCGCGGCCGCCGAGGCCATGCGAGCACGGCTGTCGACGCCGGTGCTGTGTCAGGGCGACGACAGCACGTCGGCGTTGGTCGAGCAGTTCAGCGCTGATCCGCAGACGTCCCTGTTCGGCACGCTCTCGCTGTGGCAGGGCGTCGATGTACCCGGGCCGTCGCTGTCGTTGGTGCTGATCGATCGCATCCCGTTTCCCCGGCCGGATGACCCGCTGCTGAGCGCGCGGCAACGCGCGGTCGCCGCGCACGGCGGCAATGGCTTCATGGCCGTCGCTGCCAGCCACGCGGCACTGCTGCTGGCGCAGGGGTCCGGGCGGTTGCTGCGCCGCGTCACCGACCGCGGTGTGGTCGCCGTGCTCGACTCACGCATGGTGACCGCCGGATACGGCGGCTACCTGAGCGCCTCGTTGCCGCCGTTCTGGCAGACCACCAATGGAGAGCTGGTGCGCCAAGCGCTGCAGCGCCTGCGCAGCACGCCAGAGGGCCTGTCGGCCTGAGCTTTACCGCCAGCAGACCTCATAGACGCGTTGCGGATCCTGCAGGCCTTTGAGCTGTTCCTCGCGCGTCTCGCCGAATTGGAACTCGTGACTGCCGACAACCAGGCCACGCAGCACCGCCGAGACGAGGATTCCGTTTCCATGTGCTTTCGCCCCGATGCGGGCCGCGAGGATCACGGTGTGCCCGAAGAAGTCCTCCTGTTCGCGAATCACCTCTCCGGTGTGGAGTCCGATCCGCACGCGCAGAACCTGGCCACCGGACTGGTCGCGGTACGCCGCCAAATCACGCTGAATTGCGATCGCGCAGCGCAGCGCGCTGCGGGCGCTGGCGAAGGCGACCATGAACCCGTCGCCCTGTGATTTGACCTCGAAGCCACTGTGGGCAGCCAATTGGCGACGGATGACCGCGTTATGGCGGTGCAATAGCTTCAGCCAGCGCTCGTCGCCGAGTTGCTCGGCTAGTACCGTCGAACCCTCGATGTCGGAGAACATAATCGTGACCGTTCCGTCCGGAGCGGCCACCTTGCTGAGGTCGGGCCGGTCCGCCTCGACGGACTCTGCAACGTCGTCAATCATCGACCACCCGTGCATCGGCTTCTGTTCCCGCTTCACCTCGTGCTCGCGGCGCAATCGCAGGAGCCGCTCGACCTCGACACGCATGCCGTTGCGCTGTGCGACGCCGTTTCCATGGTCAATCAGGCCCATTGCCTTGTCCCGATCCGCCGGCTCGGATGTGAGCAGCGTGCGCGCGTATTCGTAACAGATTCGAGGCGTCACGTAGTCGCAGCCGATCTCCGCATTACGCGCAAGGGCCAGCTCAAAGTGATGCACCGCGTCCGCATGGCGGTCCGCCGCCGCAGCGGCGAAGGCGAGGAACGTGTGGTTGGAGCCGAGGCACCCGGCGCCGGCCAAAAACAGCGTGCAGCGATCTGCATAGGGCACCAGCAGCTCATAGAGCGCGTTGGCGGCTTCTCGATCACCGATCGGGATCGACGCCATCGAAAGCACGCAGACCGACGTCAACCAATCGCTGCCGCGTCGCAGCGCCTCGAAGCCGTCGGCCGTAATCTCGGCGAACCTGGCGCGAGCCTCGTCGAGCTGGCCGATCTCTGTCAGCAACCACACATACGATGCGGGCCACGCTTGCCCGTAGCGCGCGGCGGCTTCCCGGCCGACGTCACGCAGCTGTTCGAGGGTGCCATCCGCGAGCCGGGTCAGGAAGGAATGCGCGCCAAATACGACTGCTGCCACCTCACGCTCGGCGCGCTGACCGATCGACAGCGCGGTCCGCGCGAGACGCTCCGACTCCTTGTAACGGCCCTGCATCAGCGCTCGCATCGTGCGGAACACCGCAACCTGCCACAGATAGCGCGGCTGACGCAGTTCGTTGGCCAGCCGGTCACACGTCGTGATCTCCTGATCGACCGCGCGGAAGTCGCCCAGCTGGGCAAGCGCAATCAGCCGCAACTGGTGGCCCTCGAACTCCATGTCGCGGTCACCGACGATCCGCGCGAGCCGCGCCATCTCCTCGCCGGACGCGATCGCCTCTTCGATTCGGTCGGGGCCCAAGGTCGACCACTGCCGGCTGTGCATGGCCAACAGCAAGATCTTCGTATCGCCGACGCGTTCGGCCATCTCGATAGCCTGCGCACTGGCCCGGTCGGCTTCTGCCAGCGCGCCCTTGCAGCGAAGCTCGAGGGCCAGCCGGGAGAGGACTGTCACTCGAAGCGCGCTGTCCCGCGCGGGCAACACCTCAAGCGACTCATCCAACATCGCCACCAGCTGTTCGTCGGCACGGTCGGTGATCGAGAAGCCGCCCGGGCCGCCGCCGTATCCAAGCGCCGCACGCGCATAGTGGTCATTCAGCGCCAACTCCCGCGCGATCGTCGCCGCCTCGCCGAATGTCTTCCGAGCGCCTTCGGCTTCGCCGGCCCGCCACCGGGCGTCCCCGAGCGCCAGCAACAGATCGCACCGGCGTTGCGGCACTACCTCTGAGATCGTGTCGAACAGCCGCAGCGCCGTCGCGTAAAGGCTCACCGCGTCCTCGTAGGCATACGTCGCCGCCGCCCGCTCGCCCGCCCACCACGCGTAGTCGGCTGCCTTGGCAGCATCGCCGTAGGGAGCCGCCTTCGCGAAGTGGAAAGCTATCGCAGACAGGTGGGACTCGATCCGTTCCTCGTGGATCTCCTCGATTGCCTCGCCCGCAGCGATGTGCAGCTGGGAGCGCCGCAGCGCGGGCAGGTCGTCATATAGCGCGTCCCGAGTCGCGCTGTGCGCGAAGCCGTACCGGCCCGGCTCGCTGGCAGCCTGCCGCACGATCGCCCCATCGAGAGCCGGCTGCAACTGTGCCAACACGGCGTCTGCCTCCAGCCCACTGATGTGCGTCAGGATCGGCAGATCGAACTCACGGCCGATGACCGCCGCAGTCGAGAGCAGCTCGAGTGTTTCAGTCGGCAACTTCTCCAACCGACGGGACACCACTTCGTGGATACCTCGAGGGATGCCCAGCTCCTCGCCGTCCCGGATGTTGGTAATCCACCGGCCATCGCGCCAGTCGAGCACTTCCGAGTCGATCAGGTGACGGACGATCTCTTCGACGAAGTACGGATTGCCCTCCGACTCTCGGCAAACGGCGTCCGCAAGCGCAAGTTCGCTTCGTCGCTCTAGCGGCTGTTGCAGCACCGCTTCGAGCATCGCCTTGACGTGTTGATCCGAGAGCCCCCGCAACTTGATGCGGGCGTAGCCCCGCTCCTTGCTGAGCCCGGTGAGCACTTCGTTCAAGTAGTGGTCGTCGGGAAGCTCGTCGTCGCGGTAAGTGCCCAGCACGATCACGCGTGAGTGGGCGAGCTCGCGTACGGCGAACGCCAACAGCATCAGCGATGGCTGGTCGGCCTGATGCAGGTCTTCGAGGAAGATCGCAAGTGGCGCGCGGTCGGAAGCGCCGATCAGGAACCGCGACACCGAATCGAACAGCCGAAAGCGCGCCTGCTCAGCGTCCAGCGGTGGCGATTCGGGGATCTCCGGCATCCGCTCGCGTATCTCGGAGACGATTTGAGCGATCTCGAACGCGCCGGAGCCCAGGTCGGAAGCCACCGTCTCGGGGTCGTGACTGCGTGCATAGTCGCGAATCACCTGCACCCACGGCCAATAGGCGGGAGCACCCGCACCCGCATAGCAGCGACCCCACAGCACCTGCGCTCCCCGAAGGGCGGCGTATGCCGCGGCCTCCGACGCAAGCCGTGTCTTGCCGATTCCCGACTCGCCACTTATCAGTACAGTGCGGCCACGGCGGCCCACGGCGTCATCAATCGCGGCGCGGAGCTCGTGCGTCTCTCGCTCTCGCCCGAGGAATGTGCTGTCGGTGATCCGGTCGAGTGCCGCCATGTCCTGATTCGCGCTATCGCCACCGCTCGCCGCAGCGGCGATGGCCCCCAGGGCATCGCGCACCTCGGCTGCTTGTTGGGGACGGGCCTCCGGTGACTTTGCCAGCATTCTGAGCAACAACTGGTCGAGTGGTGCTGGAACACCGGAGCGATGCCCGCTGGGCACGACCGGAGTAGACGAAACGTGCTGGGAGACAATCGCGGCCGCCGATTCACCCGCGAAAGGTGTTACCCCACAGAGCAATTCGTAGAGGAGGGCACCAAGTGAGTAGATGTCCGAGCGTGCGTCGGAACCGCGACCGAGGGCCTGCTCGGGCGCCATATAGGCGACGGTTCCGATCACCGTCCCCACCGCGGTCACCCGCGTTGCGCCTTCTGCGACCGCGAGCCCGAAATCTCCGATCTTGGCGGTGCCGTCGGGTGCCAGCCACACGTTTTGCGGCTTGACATCACGATGCACCACTCCATGGGCGTGTGCGTGCGCGAGCCCACTGGCGATGTCCCCGCCGATCCGGACCACCTCTTCGACGGCGAGTCGGTGATCCGCTGCGTCCGAGAGCAGGCCGTAGAGGTCACCGCCCGCCATGTACTGGCTGATCAGGTATAGCTGCCCTTGCTCGTCGCCGAAGTCGTAGACGTTGACAATGTTGGCGTGTTCGCCAAGCTTCGCCATCGCCTCAGCTTCCCGGCGTGCACGGCGCATCGCGTTGTCGTCCGAGCCGCCGGCCTTGAATACTGCGGCGGCCACCTCGCGCTGCAGGCGAGTGTCGAGGGCCAGGTACACCCGCTTGCCGGCACCCTCACCGAGCAGGCGACCGAGCGTGTAACGCCCGTCTCCGAGTGTCCGGGGAACCGGCGGTCCCGCGGGCTGCGTCGGCACCGACCGCGCGCTCAGCCCGGTGCCGCACTCGTCGCAAAAGCGCTGTCCCACCGGATTGCGCGCGCCGCACTCCCGGCATGCAACCTCGACCGCAAGCGGGCCGCCACACTTGCCGCAGAACTTGGCCTGAGGCCGGTTCCCAGCCCCACACCTACTGCACTCCACATTTGCGGGCGCACCCATCGGTTACCTCAGCGCCGCACCTGGAAGTCCGCCGACCACTAATGTTCCTGGACCGACATGCGTTGCGACAACGGGTCCGATCTGGGAGATGAATTCCGGCTCGGTGCAATACAATTCGGCGAGACGCTCGGCCAGCCGCTTTGCCTCCTCGTGCGCAAATGCGTGCTGGACAAACCACCGATCGGCACCCGCGGCGCGCCGCTGGACCATCAGTTCGATCAGCCGCTCGACCCCTCGCTTGTGGGTGCGCACCCGCTCGAGGGCCTTGAGCTCCGACTCGATCGTCAGGATCGGTTTGAGGTCGAGCGCCGATCCGACCCATGCGGCCACGGTGCCCACCCGGTTGCTTCGGCGGAGGTACTCGAGCGTGTCCACCAAGCCCCAGCCCTTGACTTCGTGGCGGGCTTGCCGCACCCGTTCGGTGACGCCTTCTGCGTCGGCACCCTCGCCCGCCGCACGTGCTGCCGCCAGCGCCTGCAGCCCAAGGTGTCCGCCGAAGCCGGCCGAGTCGATTACGACCACCCGCTCGCCACCCTCGCCCTCTAGCTTTGCGGCTGCCTGGCGAGCCATCGAGCAGGTCTCGGAAATGCCCGAGGAGATCAGCACTGAGACAACGGCGGTGTGCTGTCCCAACAGCCGGTCAAAGACCGCGACGAAATCCTCGACTGCAGGCGCCGACGTTTTCGCGATGTTCTTCGAAGCGTCCAGTTCGGCATAGAACCGTCCAAAATCACCATCGAACTCCGACTCACGCCGCGGCCCGTCACCAATGTCGTAGTACTGCGACACCACCGTGATATCGAACTTGTCGACGAGCGCAGGCGGCAGGTAGCCAGTGCTGTCGGTAACCACCGCGACATCAGCCATGCGCGCACTCCAGCCGGTTCCTGAACACCGTGATTCGTGCCCAGCCACGACCTGTAAGCGCAAAGCGTACTTCCGCAGGCTCGACGTCGGGGGCAGTCTGGCGACTTTCGCCAAATACTGGTCTGGCCTTGGATTCACGGCGAAATGCTCGCTAACCCAGTGCCGCGCTGGGAAGACCGCCGACCGTCACCATCCCCGGACCCGTATGAGTTGCCAGTACCGGTCCAACCGGGGAGATGAACTCCGGTGCGGTGCCGAACAGCTCAGCCAGCCGCTCGGCCAATCGCTGCGCCTCCTCGTGCGCGTAGGCGTGTTGGACGAACCATCGATCGGCGCCCACCGCGCGGCGCTGTCGCATCAGCTCAACCAACCGCTCGACGCCGCGCTTGAACGTGCGCACGCGTTCGACGGCCTTCATCTCTGATTCCACCATCAAGATCGGCTTGAGATCGAGCGCCGATCCGATCCATGCAGCCGCGGTGCCGACCCGGCCGCCGCGCCTCAGATATTCAAGCGTGTCGACGAGGACCCATTGCCTGACCTCCTGACGCGCCCGGCGCACCTGCTCGGTCACGCCTCGCAAGTCGGCTCCCGTCGCCGCGGCACGCGCCGCCGCCAGCGCCTGACAACCCAGATGGCCGGCCACGCCGGCCGAATCGATGACCACAATCCGCTCGCCGTCCATCCGCGCCGCTGCCTCCCGGGCGAACTCACACGTCGGGGAGAGGTTTGAGCCAAGCATGACGGCGACCACGGCGCTGTGTTGCTGCAGCAGGCGTTCATAGGCTGCGACGAAATCTTCGACCTTGGGCGGCCCGGTCGTCGCGACGGTCTTCGAAGCGTCCAGTTCGGCAAAAAACCGCGCCCAGTCACCGTCAAAGTCCGACTCGCGCTCCCCGCGGCCAGGCAGCTCGTGGCCGCCGGTGGGCGACGCGGCACCAGTGATGTCGTAGTACAGCGAAACAACCGTGATGTCCAAGCTCTCGACGAGCGCCCGGGGCAGCGCGCAGGTGCTGTCGGTGACCACCGCTACGTCAGGCACGTGCACCTCCCAAGCCGATCCAGAAATCATCGAATCCCAACTCGCACAACGTCATACACATCATCGGCATCTCTTACCTCTGACTAACCCAACGCGGCTGCGGGAAGACTTCCGGCCGCCAACGCCCCCGGCCCGGTGTGCGTTGCACATACCGGCCCCACCTCTGAGACGAACTCCGGCTCCATGCCGAACAGCCCGGCAAGACGCTCGGCAAGCCGCTCCGCGTCGTCGCGCGCATACGCGTGCTGGACGAACCACCGATCGGCGCCAACCGCGCGACGCTGACGCATCAACTCGACCAATCGCTCGACAGCGCGCTTGCGCGTTCGCACACGCTCGACGGGCTTGAACTCCGATTCGATCAACAAGATCGGCTTGAGGTCGAGTGCGGATCCGAGCCATGCGGCCGCACTACCGATCCGGCCGCTGCGCCGGACATACTCAAGCGTGTCGAGAACGAACCACTGCCTGACCTCCTGGCGCGCTCGGCGCACCGCCGCGATCACCCCCGGGCCGTCTTCTCCCGCGGCGGCCGCCCGTGCCGCGGCCAGCGCCTGAACACCCAGATGGCCGACCGTCCCGGCCGAATCGATCACGACCACCCGGTCGCCACAGCAACCGTCAGGCTCCAATTGTGCGGCTGCTTCACGAGCGATCGAGCAGGTCCTGGAGAGGCCCGACGAGACAAGGACTGCGACAACAGCGCTGTGCTGCTCCAGCAGCCGGTCAAAGATTACGGCGAAATCCCCGACCGTAGGCGGCGATGTCGTCGCGACACCTTTCAGCGCGTCCAGTTCTGCGTAAAACCTTCCGAAATCACCGTCGAACTCCATCTCGCGCAGTCCGCGGCCAGGCACCTCATGGCCCCCCTCGGGCGACGCGGTGCCAGCAACGTCGTAATACATCGACACCACCGTGATGCCGAGGCTGTCGACGAGAGCGGCGGGTAGCGACGCGGTGCTGTCGGTGACCACCGCGACGTCAGCCACCGATCACCTCGATGATCCGCGGCAGTGCTTCCCGTGTCGCGATTCGGCCCGCCTCGCGGGCGCGGTCGATCTGGTGCCATTCGAGGAAACCGATACTGCTGGTGTCGGGGTGGATCGCCAGATCGGCCCGTTCCAGAACCGCGGTTGATGCCATCGCGCTACCGATCGTCATGGTGCGCATGAGCGTGTCGACGACGTTAGGGACCCGCGGCGAGCGCGGTAGCTTCGTAGCGGAGACGGGGGAGGGCCTTCGGCGTCGCGTGAGCGGGGCAGGCGGCCGGCCCGTCCGGAGAGGTCTGCGGCTCAAGCCGGTGTTTCCATCGATGACCCCACCAGCAGGGTCATGCCCGTTCGTCGTCGCGCCCTCTGCCGGGCGCCTCAGGGGAGTCCGGGCTGTGACAGCAATTCTGTGCGTCATGGCGCACCTCCACTGTGAGGCTGTTGCGACTCTGACCGCGTCGCAATTGTCGCTCAACCGCACGTGCTGAGTTCGAAAATCTATTTATTACTGTTGTGAAAATTAGTTGGCGGCGCCCGCATCGCGGCTGAGCACGGTTACGATCCGGCCGGCACCACGCCATACTTCACGTTGTCCTCGAAGCCGCCAACCGCACAGGCTGTGGCTGGCCACGAAAAGCTTTGCGGGCCAGGACAATATAGTATGTCGACAGCGCTTTACCCGCTTAGGATCTCGAAGGCTAGCGCGCCAGCGTGACCAAACCGAGCTCGTTGCTGGCCGCCAGCATCGGGTTGTGGGGCAACACCCGTACGGTGTAGCCGACCGATCCGGCCAGCGGTAGCGGCGTTGTCGTCGAGAAGACCTGGTTGCCACCCTCGGCGGTGCCGGCGTAAGACATTTCGACGGTGATCGGTTCCAGCAGCGCGTCGCTGGCGTCGACCCGGCCCACCACCGCCTGCACCGTGACCTCTTCGGGTGCCAGCCCGGCCAGCTGCACGGTCGCGGTCAGGGTCAGTTTGGAGCCGAGCACCGGAGTGTCCGGCAGACCGGTGCTGTCCACGTCGGTGATGACGATCTTGGGCCATGCCTGCTGTGCCCGCCGGCGATACGCGGCAAGCTCGCGGGCCGCGCCGAACTCACCACCGCTGGCCGCATCGTCGGCGGGCGCGATCGTCTTGCGCAGCGATTGGGCCGCGGGCGTGTAGTACTGCTCGACGTAGTCACGCACCATCCGCGACGCCAGCACCTTGGGACCGAGGGTTTGCACGGTGTGGCGCACCATTTCGATCCAGCGGGGCGGCACCCCGTGCTCGTCGCGTTCGTAGAACTTCGGCGCCACGGCCTCTTCCAGCAGCGTGTAGAGCCCACTGGCCTCCAAGTCGTCGCGGCGGTGTTCGTCGATGACTCCGTCGGCAGACGGTATCGCCCAACCGTTTTCGCCGTCGTACCATTCGTCCCACCAGCCGTCGCGGATGGACAGGTTGAGCCCGCCGTTGAGCGCACTCTTCATTCCCGAAGTGCCGCAGGCCTCCAGCGGCCGCAGCGGATTGTTCAGCCAGACGTCGCAGCCCCAATACAGCAGTCGGGCCATGGACATGTCGTAGTCGGGCAAAAACGCGATGCGGTGGCGGACCTGCGGCCGGTCGGCGAACCGAACCACCTGCTGAATCAACGCTTTTCCGCCGTCGTCGGCCGGGTGGGACTTCCCGGCGACGATCAGCTGAATCGGCCGGTCCTCGTCGAGCAACAACTTCTCGAGCCGCGCCGGGTCGCGCAGCATCAGTGTCAGCCGCTTGTACGTCGGCACCCGCCGGGCGAACCCGATGGTCAGCACATCCGAATCAAAGGCCGTTGCTATCCAACCCAATTCGGCCTCGGAGGCACCTCGTTCCAGCCATGAGCTGCGTAGCCGCCGCCGGACGTCGTCGACCAGCAGAGACCTCAGCTGTGAACGGATCCACCACAGATGGCCCGCGTCAACCTGCTTGAGCCGCAACCAAACCCCCGGATCGCTGAACGAATCCGACCCGGCCAGCTCACGACCCAGCTGCAGCCATTGCGGCGCCGCCCAGGTACGCGCGTGAACTCCGTTGGTAATCGAGCCGATCGGCACCTCATTCGCGTCGAATCCGGGCCACAGCTCGTTGAACATGGACCGACTCACCCGGCCGTGCAGCGACGACACACCGTTGGCGCGCTGGGCCAGCCGCAGACCCATGTGGGCCATGTTGAACACGGTGGGGTCGTCTTCGGCGCCGAGCGCGAGAATGCGCGCGGTCGGCACCCCTGGCAACAACACGGGTGCGCCGGCGACGTCGGATGCGGCGGCTTTCGCACCGGTTTCCGCTCCGGCCGCGTGGTCGTCGAAATACAGCTGCACCATCTCGATGGGGAACCGGTCGATGCCGGCGGGTACCGGGGTGTGGGTGGTGAAGACCGTGCTGGAGCGCACCACCGTCAGCGCGGTGTCGAAGTCCAATCCCGGACCGGTCATCAATTCGCGAATGCGTTCCGCACCCAGGAAACCCGCGTGGCCCTCATTCATATGGAACACCTCGGGTGCGGGCAGGCCGTGGATGTCGGTGAAGGCGCGGATCGCCCGCACCCCGCCGATGCCGGCCAGGATCTCCTGCCGCATCCGATGTTCCTGGTCTCCGCCGTAAAGGCGATCGGTGACGCCACGCAAATCGTGTTCGTTCTCGGGGACGTCGGAGTCCAGCAACAACAGCGGAACCCTGCCGACCTGCGCGACCCAGATGCGCGCGTGCAACTGCGCGGCGTCCGGCAGCATCAGCTCAACCAGCGCGGGCTCGCCGGTGGCGTCGGTCAGCAGCCGCAACGGCAGGCCTTGCGGATCCAGCGACGGGTAGGTCTCGTTCTGCCAGCCGTCGGCGGTCAGCGACTGCCGGAAGTACCCGGAGCGGTAATACAGACCCACCGCTATCAGCGGCAGCCCCAGATCGGATGCCGACTTCAGGTGGTCACCGGCAAGAATTCCCAAACCGCCGGAGTAGTTGGGCAGCACTTCGGCGATGCCGAACTCCATCGAGAAGTAGGCGATGGCGGCCGGCATTTCGACGCCTTGTTCCCGCTGCTGCTGGTACCACAGCGGACGGTTCAGGTAGTCGTTCAAATCGGCGGCCAGCTCGTCGAGCCGGCCCAGGAACGTCTCGTCGGCCGCCAACTCGTCGAGTCGTGCCGGTTTGACCGCGCCCAGCAACGCCACCGGATCGCTGCCGCACCGCTCCCACAGGTCCGGGTCGATGGTCGCGAACAGGTCCTGGGTGGGCTTGTCCCACGACCATCGGAGGTTGGTCGACAGCTGGTCCAGCGCGGTCAGACGCTCCGGAAGGTGAGCACGGACGGTAAACCGGCGGAGGGCTTTCACGCGTCCCTACCTTACTGAGCATCCTGGCCCGCGCACCGCCGGGAAGGATCGCTTTCTGCGGTGGTGTGTGACCGGCGACTAGGGTGGGTATCGGGTAGTTATCGGGGTCGCAACGATGCTTCCCCACCCAGAAAGTTCCCCACGGCAGGAAGTTTCCCGACGAGCGGCATTCCGCATGGAGCACCCCGCGGGGTGGGCCGCACACAATCGGAACGGAGTGGTGGTGCCCGGTCGTGTCGAGATCGATAACGTTCAGCCGGTCGTTTCCTGTGGCAAGTATCCCGCAAAAGCCGTGGTCGGCGAGGTCGTGCCGGTCAGCGCCGCAGTGTGGCGGGAGGGGCACGAGGCTGTCGCGGCGACCTTGGTCGTGCGCTATCTCGGCCCCGGCTATCCGCAGGTAGCCGAAACTCGACGAGTCAAGGCGGTTCAGGCTCCGGCAAAGCCGGTGACCGACCGGGACGGCAAGGTCGACCAGCAACGGATCAAGCCGCTGTCGCTGCCCATGAAGATGGGTCTGGAGCCCTACGTTTTTCACGGTCAGTTCACGCCCGATCAGGTCGGGTTGTGGACCTTCCGGGTAGACGGTTGGGGCGACCCGATTCACTCGTGGCGGCATAGCGTGGTCGCCAAGCTGGACGCCGGTCAGGGCGAGAACGAATTGTCCAATGATCTCCTGGTCGGCGCCGGCCTGTTCGAGCGCGCAGCGACGGGCGTGCCGCGTGCGCTGCGCGAGCCACTGCTGGACGCGGCCGCGGCGTTGCGCAAGCCCGGCGACCCGGTCACCCGAACCGCACTGGCACTGGGAGCCGAGATCGAAGAAATCCTGGCCGACTACCCGCTGCGCGATCTGGTCACCCGGGGCGAGCAGTACGGCGTGTGGGTGGATCGCCCGCTGGCCCGGTTCGGCTCCTGGTACGAAATGTTCCCCCGCTCGACCGGCGGGTGGGGCGCCGACGGCAACCCGGTGCACGGCACCTTCGCCACGGCTGCCGTCCAGCTTCCGCGTATCGCGGCAATGGGTTTCGACGTCGTCTACCTGCCGCCGATCCACCCGATCGGCAAGGTACATCGCAAGGGGCGCAACAACTCTCCGACCGCCGCCCCCGGAGATGTGGGCTCGCCGTGGGCGATCGGCAGCGACGAAGGCGGCCACGACGCCGTCCACCCGGATCTGGGCACCATCGACGATTTCGACGCCTTCGTCGCTGCGGCCCGCGAGTTGGGCATGGAGGTGGCGCTGGACCTGGCGTTGCAATGTGCACCGGATCATCCCTGGGCGCGCGATCACCGCAACTGGTTCACCGAATTGCCCGACGGCACCATCGCCTACGCGGAAAACCCGCCGAAGAAATACCAGGACATCTATCCGATCAACTTCGACAACGACCCGGCCGGCCTCTACGACGAGGTGCTCCGCGTGGTCCGACACTGGATGGACCACGGCGTCAAGTTCTTTCGCGTCGACAACCCGCACACCAAACCGCCGGACTTCTGGGCCTGGCTGATCGCCGCGGTCAAGGCCATCGACCCCGATGTGCTGTTCTTGTCCGAGGCGTTCACTCCGCCGGCCCGGCAGTACGGCCTGGCCAAACTGGGATTCACGCAGTCCTACAGCTACTTCACCTGGCGCACCGCCAAATGGGAGCTGACCGAATTCGGCGACGACATCGCCAAACTCGCCGACTTCCGCCGACCCAACCTGTTCGTCAACACCCCCGACATCCTGCACGCCGTCCTGCAGCACAACGGTCCCGGAATGTTCGCCATCCGCGCGGTGCTGGCGGCAACCATGGGGCCGGCGTGGGGCGTGTACTCGGGCTACGAACTGTTCGAGCACCGTGCGGTGCGCGAGGGCAGCGAAGAATACCTGGACTCGGAGAAGTACGAGTTGCGGCCGCGTGATTTCGCGGGCGCGCTCGCCGAAGGAAGATCGCTCGAGCCATTCATCACGCAGCTCAACGAGATTCGCCGGCTACACCCCGCGCTGCAGCAGATGCGCACCATTCATTTCCACAGCGTGGACAACGATGCGTTGCTGGCCTACTCCAAGTTCGACCCGGCAACCGGTGACTGCGTGTTGGTGGTGGTGACGCTCAACGCGTTCGGCGCCGAAGAAGCGACGCTGTTTTTAGACATGGCCGCTTTGGGTATGGAGCCCTACGAGCGGTTTTGGGTGCGCGACGAGATCACCGGCCAGGAATTCCAATGGGGGCAGGCCAATTACGTTCGCATCGACCCCGGGCAGGCGGTCGCGCACATCATCAACATGCCACTCATACCGTATGACTCACGAATGACACTGCTACGCAGGCGATGAAACGGACCGGAGGTGAAAGGGATATGAGCCAAGCCGACCAACTCGCTCGGACGCACCTGGCGCCCGATCCGGCCGATCTGTCGCGCCTGGTGACTGGCACGCACTACAACCCGCACAGCATTTTGGGGGCGCACGAATACGGCGATCACACCGTCATTCGAGCGTTCCGACCGCATGCCGCCGAAGTGGTCGCGCTGGTGGGCGACGATCGGTTCCCGATGCAGCACATCGAAGCCGGTCTTTTCGCGGTGGTATTGCCCTTCGCCAATTTGATCGACTATCGGCTGCAAATCACCTATGAGGGCGCCGAACCGTACGTCGTCGCCGACGCGTACCGCTTTCTGCCGACTCTGGGCGAGGTCGACCTGCATCTGTTCGGGGAAGGCCGCCACGAGCGGCTCTGGGAAGTCCTTGGCGCACATCCTCGCTCGTTCACCACGGCCGACGGCGTCGTCACCGGGGTCTCGTTCGCGGTGTGGGCGCCGAACGCCAAGGGCATCAACCTGATCGGTGAGTTCAACGGCTGGACCGGAAACGAAGCCCCGATGCGGGTGTTGGGCTCATCGGGTGTCTGGGAGTTGTTCTGGCCCGGCTTTCCGCTCGACGGTTTGTACAAGTTCCGCGTGCACGGTGCCGACGACGTCGTGACCGAGCGGGCCGACCCGATGGCGTTCGCCACCGAGGTGCCCCCACACACCGCCTCTCGGGTGACACGCAGCAAGTACACCTGGGACGACGCCGACTGGATGACACAACGCGCTCAGCGCAACCCGGTGTTCGAGCCGATGAGCACCTACGAGGTTCACCTTGGCTCCTGGCGTCCCGGACTCAACTACCGCCAGTTGGCTAAAGAACTGACCGAGTATGTGGTGGAGCACGGGTTCACCCATGTCGAATTACTGCCCGTCGCCGAGCACCCGTTCGCCGGATCATGGGGCTATCAGGTGACGTCCTATTACGCACCGACGTCCCGGTTCGGCACACCGGATGAGTTCCGGGCGCTGGTCGACGCGCTGCACCAGGCCGGCATCGGCGTGCTGGTGGACTGGGTGCCGGCGCACTTCCCGAAGGACGCCTGGGCGCTGGGCCGATTCGACGGTACGCCGCTCTACGAGCACTCCGACCCCAAGCGGGGCGAGCAACTCGATTGGGGCACTTACGTATTCGACTTCGGCCGTCGGGAGGTGCGTAATTTCCTCGTGGCCAACGCGCTGTTTTGGCTGGAAGAATTCCACATCGACGGCTTACGGGTGGACGCCGTCGCCTCGATGCTGTACCTGGACTACTCACGCCCCGAAGGTGGCTGGACCCCCAACATCTACGGCGGCCGGGAGAACCTCGAAGCCGTGCAGTTCCTGCAGGAGATGAACGCCACGGTGCACAAGACCGCCCCGGGCATTGTCACCATCGCCGAAGAGTCAACCTCATGGCCGGGCGTCACGCGTCCGACAAACCTAGGCGGCCTTGGCTTCTCGATGAAGTGGAACATGGGCTGGATGCACGACACGCTCGATTACATCAGCCGCGATCCGGTCTACCGCAGCTTCCACCACCACGAGATGACGTTCTCGATGCTGTACGCGTTCAGTGAGAACTACGTGCTGCCGATCAGCCATGACGAGGTGGTGCACGGCAAGGGGACGCTGTGGGGACGGATGCCGGGCAACAATCACGTCAAGGCCGCCGGACTGCGCAGTCTGCTCGCCTACCAGTGGGCGCACCCGGGCAAGCAATTGCTGTTCATGGGGCAGGAATTCGGGCAGCGCGCCGAGTGGTCCGAAGAGCGTGGGCTGGATTGGTGGCAACTCGACGAGCAAGGGTTCTCCAACGGGATCCTGCGCCTGGTCCGCGACATCAACGAGACGTATCGCAGCCATC
The DNA here is from genome assembly GCF_001672975.1 of Mycobacterium sp. 1465703.0. Classification (GTDB taxonomy): domain Bacteria; phylum Actinomycetota; class Actinomycetes; order Mycobacteriales; family Mycobacteriaceae; genus Mycobacterium. The sequence goes on along the minus strand of NZ_LZKU01000135.1, from coordinate 43,925 downwards.
CGGCGCTGTGGAGTCAGGACACCGTGCCAGACGGCTACTCCTGGATCGACGCCAACGATTCGGGCAACAACGTCTTGAGTTTCCTGCGCTACGGCAAGGACGGCTCGGTGATGGCGTGCGTGTTCAACTTCGCGGGTGCCGAGCACAGCGGATACCGTCTGGGTCTGCCGTCGGCCGGCCGCTGGCGCGAGGTGCTCAACACCGATGCGACGTTGTACAACGGTTCCGGAATAGGCAATATGGGCGGCGTCGATGCCACTGAAGACCCGTGGCATGGGCGGCCGGCCTCGGCACTGCTGGTGCTGCCGCCCACGTCGGCGTTGTGGCTGGAGCCCGAGTAGGGGGCGCTTCAGTAGAGCGCGTTGGCGAGGTTGCGTCGACCGGCGATGACCTCGGGATCGGCCGGATCGAAGAGTTCGAACAGCTCGACCAGCCGGGTACGTACCACGGAGCGGTCATCACCGGATGTGCTGCGCACCAAGGCAATCAGACGATCGAATGCGGCGCTGACATCCTGATTGAGAATCTGCACGTCGGCGGCGACGAGGGCGGCTTCGATGTCGCCCGGCGCGGCATCGGCAACAGCGATCGCGTCCGGGCGTTGTGCCGTTGCGCGGGTGAGGAAGTCGATCTGCCGAATCGCGCCCTTGGCTTCGGCGTTGGCCGGATTGGCGTCCAGTATCGACTGATAAGACGTTTTGGCGGCTTCGAAGTCGCCGTCTTCCAGCTGTTGACGGGCTGCGGCCAGCTCCGGGTCGACAGTCTCAGCCTCGGAACCGGTTGAGCCCCTGAGCTTTCCGGCGGTCGCCGAAAGAATCTGATCCAGCCAGCCGCGCAATTGATCGGTCGGCTGCATCCCCTGGAAACTCGAGATCGGCTGCCCGGCAGCCAATGCCACCACGGTCGGGACGGCGTCTACGCCGAATATCTGGGCGACCCTCGGTGCGACATCGACGTTGACCGTCGTGAACGACCATTTGCCATTGTCCTGCGCGGCCAGGCCCGCCAAGGTGTCGAGCAGTTGGACACACGCGTCGCTGCGCGGTGACCACAACAGCACGATGACGGGCACTTCCTCGGACCGGAGCAGGACCTCGGCCTCGAAGTTGGCCTCGGTGACCGCAACGATTCCGGTGTCACCCTCGGCGGCCGCCGGCGCGGATCCACCGGGAGGGCTGCTGGGCGGCTGAGCGCGCTGCTTGAGACCGGACAGATCGACTGCACCGGCCAGGGCTGGGCCGATAGGAGGTCGCGGACGCGTCACGCCGTCAAGTTTGTCATGCGGACGGGCTACCCCTCCACCCGGTGGCGGCGCCACTCAGACGGCGACGCGGCAGCGCGGAAAATGGCGCCGAAAGGCGCCGTGATCGGCTCATATGACGAAGATCACAGTGCCTCGTCGGCGCATCCGCACCAGCAACGTCGCCAACGCTCGATGGCTGGCTAACTCGCGCGCAGAATCAGGGCGTCGCCCTGACCGCCGGCCCCGCACAGCGCCGCGACGGCGTATCCGGAGCCGCGTCGGGCCAATTCCAGGGCGGCATGCAGCGTGATCCGGGCGCCGGACATTCCGATCGGATGTCCGACGGCAATCGCGCCGCCATTGACGTTGACGATGTCGGGGTTCACGCCGAGTTCGCGGGTAGACGCCAGCGCCACCGCGGAAAACGCCTCGTTGATCTCGATGACATCGAGTTGGTCGACGGAGATGCCTTCGCGGCTTAACGCCTTCTTGATCGCGTTGGCCGGTTGCGACTGCAGGGTGGAATCCGGTCCGGCCACCACGCCGTGCGCGCCGATCTCGGCCAGCCAGCTCAGCCCCAGTTCCTGCGCCTTGGCCTTGCTCATCACCACCACCGCGGCGGCGCCGTCGGAGATCTGGGAGGCCGATCCGGCGGTGATGGTGCCGTCACGGCGAAACGCCGGCTTGAGGCCGGCCAGCGACTCTACGGTGGTGTTTGCGCGGATGCCCTCATCCTCGGTGAACTGCAGCGGATCACCCTTGCGCTGCGGAATGTTGACCGGAACGACTTCGTCGGTGAAGACGCCGTCCTTCCAGGCCGCGGCCGCCTTCTGATGGGATCGCGCAGCGAACTCGTCCTGCTCCTGCCGGGTGAACTTGTCGACGTCGTTGCGCTGCTCGGTCAGGGCACCCATCGGCTGGTCGGTGAACACATCGTGCAGGCCGTCGTAGGCCATGTGGTCGAGCACCGTCACGTCGCCGTACTTGTAGCCCGAGCGGCTGTCCATCAACAGATGCGGCGCCTTGGTCATCGACTCCTGGCCGCCGGCCACCACCACGTCGAACTCCCCGGCACGAATGAGCTGGTCAGCTAGTGCGATGGAGTCGATACCGGACAGACACATCTTGTTGATGGTCAGCGCCGGAACGTCCCAGCCGATGCCGGCCGCCACGGCGGCCTGGCGTGCCGGCATCTGGCCGGCACCGGCCGTCAACACCTGGCCCATGATCACGTAGTCGACCGCAGACGCCGGGACCTTGGCCTTCTCCAGCGCGCCGGCGATCGCGATCCCCCCCAGGTCGCTCGCGGAGAAATCCTTCAGCGAACCCATCAGCTTGCCGATGGGTGTCCGTGCTCCAGCAACGATCACCGACGTCGTCATTACTATCTCCTAAGGCCTACTAGGCGCTCCCTCGATGGCCCTTTCGGCCTCCCGGAGAAGCGCAATCTTTGCCGCCAGGTTACCGTTATGTGATGACGACCGATCAAGTTGACGCCCGTCAGATCTTGGCCACCTCGCTGGTGACGGCGATCGATCACATCGGCATCGCAGTCGCCGACCTGGACACCGCCATCGCCTGGTACCACGACACCCTCGGCATGATCCTGGTGCACGAGGAAGTCAACGAGGACCAGGGAATCCGCGAAGCAATGCTGGCCGTGCGCGGTGCGCCGGCGGGCACCGCACAGATCCAGTTGATGGCGCCGATCGACGACTCCTCGACGATCGCGAAGTTCCTCGACAAGCGCGGACCGGGAATCCAGCAGATGGCCGTTCGGGTCAAGGACCTCGACACGTTGGTCGAGCAGCTCCGCGAGCAAGGCGTGCGACTGGTCTACGAAGCGCCCCGTCGCGGCACGGCAAACTCCCGGATCAACTTCATCCACCCCAAGGACGGCGGCGGAGTTCTGATCGAGCTCGTCGAACCGGCGGCCGCCTGAGCCGGATTTTCAAGACCACTTCCTGGTCGGACCGCGGGTAGCGCGGTGCGCCCAGCACGGGGTGTGCCAATGCCGGCGGTCCTCGACGTGACCCTCGCCTCCCCCGAGCGTCGAATCGACCGGCCATACCACCAGATGTGCTGAACCGGAACGTATTTCGTGATCGCACCCGGGGCACCGGTAGGTCTTGACCGCACGGGCCGCTGACACCGAGCGGACTTCGTACTCGTGGCCGTCGGGCCCGACCTCAACCCGGCGCAACGCCGGCGGCGGCAACGGCGGCTGCCGACGTGGCGGGGTACGGCGGCGAGCCATCTGCTCAGTCTATTCAGAACAGCCGGTACTCGTCGCTGTCCATCCCGCGCATCTTGTCGTAATCCAATGTGAGGCAACGGATACCGCGGTCGGTGGCCAACGTTCGGGCCTGCGGCTTGATCTGCTGAGCGGCGAACACCCCTTTCACCGGGGCGAGCACGGAGTCCCGGTTGAGCAGGTCCAGGTAACGGGTGAGCTGCTCGACGCCATCGATTTCGCCGCGTCGCTTGATCTCCACCGCCACCGAGCCGCCGCGTTCGTCACGGCAGAGCAGATCGACGGGCCCGATGGCGGTCATGTACTCGCGGCGAACCAGCGTGTATCCCTCGCCCAGCAGTTGTACGTGCTCGGCGAGTAGGGCCTGCAGGTGCGCTTCGACTCCGTCCTTGACCAGCCCGGGGTCGACGCCCAGCTCGTGGCTGGAATCGTGTTCGATCTCCTCGACGGTGATCCGGAGTTGTTCGCCCGCTTTGTTCTCGACGACCCACACCGGCGCCTGATCACCGGGCTCCTCGGTCAACCAGCAGGGCGGGCTCATCCAATTGAGCGGCTTGTAGGCGCGGTCGTCGGCGTGCACACTGACCGATCCGTCGGCCTTGAACAGCAGTAACCTGCGGGCGGATGGCAGATGCGCGGTGAGCCGACCGACATAGTCAACGGTGCATTGAGCGATCACTAGACGCACCCGACTCACCTTAGAGCGTGGCCGACAAATTAGGCTGACGCCACCATGTCGGCCAAGCAGTCCGTGGCACAGCGAATAGGCCGGGTGCTCGAGCGAGTTACCCGTCAGAGCGGCCGTCTGCCCACGACGACGCCCGCGTACGGCTCCCTGCTGCTCGGACGGGTGTCGGAAAGCCAAGCGCGTCGTCGGGTGCGCATCCAGATCATCATGACCGTTCTGGTTCTGGGAGCAAACCTGATCGGGATCGGCGCGGGGCTGATCTTGGTCATCGTCGCCATCCCGGTGCCGAGTATTTTCGACGACGCACCCGCGTGGATCACCTTTGGGGCCTCACCGGCCTACATCCTCCTGGCGCTGACGCTGGGCACCTTTTGGATCACCCGCAGAACTGTGCTCGCTTTGCGCTGGGCGATCGAGGAGCGCACTCCGACGCGTGAAGACGAGCGCAACACGTTCATCGCACCGTGGCGGATCGCCTTGGTCGACCTTGTCTTGTGGGGAACCGGCGCGGTGTTTTATACCGTCCTCTACGGGATGGTCAACACGATGTTCATCCCCCGTTTTCTGGTCGGGATCAGCTTCTGCGGAGTTCTGGTGGCCACCGGCAGCTATCTGCTCGCCGAGTTCGCATTGCGTCCGGTGGCGGCCCAGGCGCTTGAGGCCGGTCCGCCGCCACGGCGGCTGACGGCGGGAATCATGGGCCGAACCATGATGGTGTGGTTCCTCGGTTCGGGCGTGCCCATCATCGGCATCGCCCTCCTGACGCTGTTCGAGATATGGCTGCGCAATCTCACCCAGACCCAGTTCGCGGTCGGCGTGCTGATCGTCTCCTCGGCCGCGCTGATTTTCGGGTGCATCCTGATGTGGATCCTGGCCTGGCTGACCGCGACGCCGGTGCGAGTGGTGCGGGCGGCGCTTCAGCGGGTCGAGAAGGGCGACTTGCGCGGCGACTTGGTGGTGTTCGACGGCACCGAACTCGGCGAGCTACAACGGGGTTTCAACGCGATGGTCGACGGCCTGCGGGAGCGCGAACGGGTGCGCGATCTGTTCGGCCGGCACGTCGGGCGCGAGGTCGCCCTCGCCGCCGAACGCGAGATGCCCAAGCTCGGCGGCGAAGAACGCCACATTGCAGTGGTATTCATCGACATCGTCGGCTCCACGCAGCTGGTGACGAGCCGTCCGCCCGCCGAGGTGGTGGCCGTGCTCAACGCGTTTTTCGGGATCGTCGTGGAAGAGGTAGACCGGCACTGCGGGCTGGTCAACAAGTTCGAGGGTGATGCGACGCTGGCGATCTTCGGGGCTCCGAACCGTCTCGAGTCTCCGGAGGACGCGGCATTGGCCGCGGCGCGCTGCATCACCGAGCGGCTGGCCGATGAAATGTCTGAGCTCTCGGCCGGCATCGGTGTGGCGGCGGGTCAAGCCGTCGCCGGAAACGTCGGTGCCAGGGAGCGCTTCGAATACACCGTGATCGGTGAACCGGTGAACGAGGCGGCCCGGCTGTGCGAGCTCGCCAAGTCGCGCTCGAGCCGACTGCTCGCGACGTCCGACGCCATCGAGCATGCAAGCGAAACCGAGCGGGCGCGTTGGTCTTTGGGCGACACTGTGACGCTGCGCGGGCATGACCGCCCGACCCGGCTGGCGTCGCCGATTGACGCCGCTCGACCCGCCCGGTAAAGCGGCCGCAACCGGGACACCCCCGTACCACAGATCGCCGTACACCGCATCTTGGCGGGAGCCCAAATCCCCTTGCCGTCAATAGATTTCATCTATAAGACGATAAAAGACGCAGTATTGACCCGACGATTCGCAGATCCGATAGTGGCGACGGGACGGAGCTCCGGCCCGGCGACCCGAGAAGAGGATTCGTGACAACCGTTGGTTTGCTGGACCGTTCGAGAATTGTTGCCAGGCCTGGATGGAGCCGTTGGCTGGTTCCCCCTGCAGCGCTTTGCATCCATCTGTCCATTGGCTCCGTCTATGCCTGGAGCGTGTTCAAGATCCCGTTGGAGAAATCGCTGCACATCTCCGGCACCGCCAGCGCGATGCCGTTCACGACCGGCATCGTGATGCTCGGCTTGTCAGCGGCAGCGTTCGGCACGCGCGTCGACCACTACGGCCCACGCTGGGCCATGTTCGTGGCCACCGCCTGCTTCTGCAGCGGGCTGGTGATCGCGGCATTCGGAGTCACAGTGCATCAATACTGGCTCGTCGTGCTCGGCTACGGAGTAGTCGGCGGCATCGGGCTCGGTATCGGCTATATCTCGCCGGTGTCAACGCTGATGAAGTGGTTTCCCGACCGCCCGGGCATGGCGACTGGCCTGGCGATCATGGGCTTCGGCGGTGGTGCGCTGATTGCGTCGCCGTGGACAAGCACCTTGCTCGACGCGTTCGGCCGCACGAGCACCGCCGGTGTGGCGAGAACCTTCCTCGTGATGGGCTGCACCTACGCGCTTTTCATGTCGACGGGCTGGCTGTTGGTGCGGGTGCCCGCACCGGGATGGACGCCGGCTGGCTGGGAACCGAAGCCGCACAAGGGTGGAAGGCTGGTCAGCACGGCCAACGTATCAGCGGCCAATGCACTCAAAACGCCACAGTTCTGGCTGCTGTGGGTGGTGCTGTGCTTCAACGTGACCGCCGGGATCGGCATCCTCGAGAAGGCAGCACCGATCTATCAGGACTTCTTCCCGAGCGCCCCCAAAGCGGCCACGCTGGCGTCGGCCGCCGCCGGGTATGTCGCATTGCTGTCGTTGGCCAACATGTTGGGCAGGATCGGTTGGTCGTCATTGTCAGATGTACTGGGGCGCAAGAACATGTACAGGCTCTACCTTGGCGGTGGCGCGTTGTTGTACCTGACCCTGGAATTGATGACGAACTCCGACAAGGTCACCTTCCTCGTCTGCACTCTGCTGATTCTGTCGTTCTACGGCGCGGGGTTCTCCACGATTCCGGCCTACCTGCGTGATCTGTTCGGCACCTACGAGGTTGGCGCCATCCACGGCAGATTGCTCACCGCGTGGTCGGTCGCGGGCGTGCTGGGCCCGGTGATCGTCAACGCGATCGCCGACTCGCAGGAGGCGATTGGAAAACATGGCCCGGATCTCTACGTGGTGTCTTTCGCGGTGATGATCGCTCTGCTGTTCATTGCCATGGTGTGTAACGAACTGATCAGACCGGTGGCCGCCAAACACCACGAGCTTGCGTTGCCCGACAACGCTTTATTGGAGCCCACGACGGCATTTCAACGGCAACCGGAGAAACAACCATGACCACGTCGAACGCTACGTCGCCCCTCGATCGGCGAGTCCAAGCCGGCCTGACCGCGCTGGCGTGGCTCTGGGTCGCCCTGCCCTTCGCGTATGGCATCGGCGAACTTCTGACGAAGGTGACCCAGTTGCTCAGCAACTGAACGAACCACACACGTTAGCCCGGGCTATGACGGGACACTGAGCGGTGCCGTCGCGGTTGCCCTCACCAGGAGCGCTACGAGTAAAAATCCGGCCAACAACAGCGCGCCCACAAACCACGCCGTTGCCGGCCAGCCGCCCACGCCGTAGACAAGACCACCCACGGCGCCGGCCACCGACCCGCCCAGGTAGTAGCTGAACAGATACAGCGCGGACGCCTCCGCGCGGTCCCGGCGTGCCAGCGCGCCCACCCAGCCACTGGCAACGGTGTGCGCGGCGAAGAATCCGCCGGTGAACACGCCGACACCGATGACGACCACGACCAGTGCGTGCGGGACGGTGAGCAGCAGACCGGTCACGGTGATCGGCAACGCGGCGCCGAGCACGAGCCAGCGGCCCCGGCGGTCGGCGAGCCGTCCCGCCACGACCGACGTCCAGGTGCCCACCAGATACAGCACGAACAACAGGCCGACCACCGAGGATGTCAATCCGTAGGGCTGGTCGGTCAGGCGGTACCCCAGGTAGTTGTAGACCGTGACGAATCCCCCCATCAGTACAGATCCCAACGCAAAAAGCTTGAGCAACACGGGGTTTCGCACGTGCGCGACGAGGTTGCGCATGGTGTCGCGCACACCCACCGCCTTGGGGGTGAAGAACTGCGAGCGGGGCACCAGAACGGCGAACACCGCGGTGCCGGTCAGCGTCGCCGCCGAGCAGGCCAGCAGCGCGATCCGCCAGTTGCTGATGTCGACGACCAGAGACGGCACGATCCGCCCGACCAGTCCTCCCACCGTGGTCCCGGCAACATACCGGCCCATCGCCGAACCGAGCGACGAGGCGTGCACCTCCTCGGCGAGGAAGGCCATGGCGACCGCGGGTATGCCGGCGAGCGCAACGCCATGCAATGCACGTCCCACCAGCAGAACGCCAAGGGTGGGGCTCAACGGCAACAACAGTCCGATGCCACTGGACACCAGCCCCGAGGTCAGCATCACGGTGATGCGCCCGTAGCGCTCGGAAAGCACACTCGCCGGAATGATCGACAGCGCCAACATGCCCGTCGTCAACGAGACCGTCAACGCGGCGGCGGCAGGGCCGATCCGGTACGACGCCGACAACTCCGGAAGCAGGGCCTGCGTGCAGTACATCGCGGCGAAACTGGCCAGTCCGGCGCCGTACAGCGCGGCGGTCATGCGCCGGAATCCCTTGGTTCCGGCGCGATGCGCGACGGCAACGTTAGGCATGCTCATGATGCTTCGGGTCTTGCCGTCTAAAAGGAAATGAATTATTTCGCGGTTTATGATGCATAAGGCGCATAAGTTGAGGTGGCAGCGATGGCCGATGGCGACTACGAGTGGTTCATCACACTCGCCGAGTTGCAGCACGTCACGTCGGCGGCCGAGCAACTTCACGTCGCACAGCCGACGCTGACCCGGATGCTGGCGCGGCTGGAACAGCGAGTGGGAGCCTCGCTGTTCGACCGCCACGGCAGGCGACTCGCCCTCAACACCTATGGCCGAATCTTCTACGAGCACGCACGGCGGGCTCAGTTGGAGCTTGATTCAGCAAGGCGCGCGATCGATGACCTGACAAATCCGGCCGTCAGCGAGATCCGGTTGGCTTTTCTGAGTTCGTTCGGGTCGACCGTGGTGCCGCGCTTGATCGCCAGGTTCCGGGAATCGTCTCCGCGAGTGACTTTCACGCTGGAGGAGGGGGCCGCCGAATCGGTCGGCGATCGGGTGCAATCCGACGCCGTCGACATCGGAGTGGTATCACCACGGCCGCGCAAACGAGCGTTGGCTTGGCGCAGCCTGTTTCGTCAACGGCTCGGCGTCGCCGTCCCGGATGATCCCCGCTTCTCGGGCGTCGCGGCGGTATCCATGGCCGATCTGGCCGACGAGCCTTTCGTGACCATGCGAGTCGGATTCGGCATGCGACGGCTGCTCGATGAGCTCTGCGCCGCGGCGCAGTTCCGGCCCCGGATCGGCTTGGAAGCGCCGACTCTCACGACGGCCGCGGGACTGGTCGGCGCGGGGCTGGGTATCAGCCTGATGCCCATCGACGGCAGCGATGACGCACCCGGAGTGCGGGTGCTGCGGCTGACCGACACGGACGCCTACCGCGATGTCGGCATGGTCTGGAATTCCGGTCGACCGCTGTCTCGCTCGGCACGCGACTTCATTGCGGCCGCAGCGGCCGTCGAACACCACGGCTGACAAGTGGGCGCCCGGGTATGACTCAGACCGCGAGTTGGTGATGGCGGGTTCGGTTGCCGCCGCACCGTTTGGCTTCATACATCGCGGTGTCGGCATGGGCGACCAACTGGTGAAACGCATGCTCGGCATATTCGGAGACGATGTTGCTCAACGCCACGGTGGCGATGCCGACGCTGGCGGTCACGGATGCGTTTATTCCGGCAACGGCGTCACACAGCTGTCGACCCCAGCCCGTCAGCTGTTCTGTCGTCACGATGTCAGCGACCAGAAACTCCTCGCCGCCGACGCGCCCGACCAGGGCAGTCTCCCCGCATGCAGTGGTCAGGGTGCCCGCCACCGCGATGAGCGCCTCGTCGCCGGCGGCGTGCCCGCGGGTGTCGTTGAGCTCTTTGAAGCGGTCCAGATCGACCATGGCCACCGCCAGAAACATGTGATGGGCGCCGGCCAGCATCCGGCCGACGACGGCCTGGTTACAGGCTCGCCGATTCAGCAAGCCGGTGAGCGGATCGCGATTGGCGCGCAGCAGGTCCACCCACAGGGCGCGCACCACGACCTGGATGGCAAGCGGAACGACAACGTTGAGTTCCAGGACCAGAAAGTAACCGGTGAAGGCCAGCACCGTATGCCCGACAGCGGCCAGGCGCACCGCTTGCCAGGCCCCGATCGTGCCGGCCAGCACGAAGTTCAGCGACATCAGCCTGGCTGTGTGAAAGAACGCGATGTAGCCGCCGGTCACCGACAGCGCCGAACATGCCATCAGCCCGATGAGTGGCTGGGGTTGCCACAGACAACCGCCGGCGATGGATACGCAGCCGGTCATCACGAAAAAAATGGATTGCCGCCGAGTGGGCCATCCGGACAACCACAGCACCGCCATGCCCAGTCCCAGCACACCGGACACGACCGAGACCGTCAACGCCAGATGCGGATACAACGGGACAGGGCCGCACCACACATTGATCGGCACCAACACCAAGGAGGCGCCCACCACCGCGAGAACCCGGCGGGTGCTAGTGCTGAGGCCATGTGCTTGCAAATAGCCTGTCAGCCAGTCGAAGTGGTCATCTCGGCCCCACCACGTCGCCAGCGACATCATCGGTTCGCCTTTCCCCGAACGCACTCACCCCTACCGGGCCACACCGAAGTTAGTGAGCCGGATCACAGTAAATACCATCGAGCGGTCGGAAATACCTCGAATCGGCGAGAAAGCCGATTGGATCGCTGGAGGCCGGTTAAGCAGCTACCGGAACATTCCACGACGATGTCGCTTTTCCGCCAGTCTTGTCGGTGGCTCGGTGTAACGCTGGAAGCGTGCACGACGATTTCGAACGCTGCTACCGCGCCGTCCAGTCCAAGGACGCCCGGTTCGACGGCTGGTTTGTCACCGCGGTGCTGACCACCCGGATCTACTGCCGGCCCAGCTGCCCGGTGCGGCCGCCGTTCGCTCGTAACGTGCGGTTTTACCCGACCGCGGCCGCCGCTCAGCGGGCCGGCTTTCGGGCGTGCAAGCGGTGCCGCCCCGACGCCTCCCCCGGGTCTCCGGAATGGAACGTGCGCGGAGACCTGGTGGCGCGGGCGATGCGGCTGATTGCCGACGGCACGGTGGACCGGGAAGGTGTCGGCGGCCTGGCCGCCCATCTCGGCTACACCGCCCGACAGCTGGAGCGGCTGTTGCAGGCCGAACTTGGGGCGGGCCCACTCGCGCTGGCCCGCGCACAACGGGCACAGACCGCCCGTGTCTTGATCGAAACCACTGACCTGCCGTTCGGCGACGTCGCATTCGCCGCCGGTTTTTCCAGCATCCGTCAGTTCAACGACACCGTGCGTTCGGTCTTCGAGAATACGCCGAGCGCGCTGCGCCAACGCGCAGCCACACGCTCCGCTCCGGAGCCGAAATCGCCTGGCACAGTGTGCCTTCGGCTGCCGGTACGCACGCCCTTCGGCTATACCGGTGTGTTCGGTCACCTGGCGGCGGGCACGGTGCCCGGTTGCGAGGAAGTCCGCGACGGAGCGTACCGCCGCACCCTGCGCCTGCCGTTCGGCAACGCGATCGTCAGCCTGACCCCAGCCGCCGATCATGTCCGCTGTGTGCTGGTGCTCGACGACTTCCGCGATCTCACAACGGCTATCGCGCGTTGCCGGCGGCTGCTGGACCTCGATGCCGACCCGCAGGCCGTCGACGAAGCGCTCAGCGCGGACGCGGAATTCTGTGCCGTTGTCGCCAAGGCCCCCGGACAGCGGATCCCCCGCACGGTCGACGAAGCCGAACTCGCGGTCCGCGCCGTGCTGGGCCAGCAGGTCTCTACCAAGGCGGCGAGCACCCATGCGGGCCGCCTGGTCGCCGCCTACGGGCAGCCGGTCAACGACCCCGAGAAAACCTTGACCCACACATTTCCCTCTGTCGAGCAGCTCGCCGAAATCGACCCCGTTCATCTGGCGGTGCCCAAGGCCCGACAACGGACACTGAGCGCCTTGGTCGCCGGCCTCGCCGACGGCAGCATCGTGCTGGACACCGGGTGCGACTGGGAAAGTGCCCGAAGCCAATTGCTCGCGTTGCCCGGGGTGGGTCCCTGGACCGCCGAAGTGATTGCGATGCGCGGCCTCGGCGATCCCGACGCGTTTCCCGCCAGCGACCTCGGTCTGCGTCTGGCCGCCAAACAGCTGGGACTGCCGTCGGATGAACGCGCGCTTGTCGAGCGCAGCATCCGGTGGCGGCCCTGGCGTTCGTATGCCACGCAATACCTTTGGACCACTCTCGAACATCCGGTAAACCATTGGCCGCCACAGGAGGTCGCATGATCGAGTACCGCACCATCGACAGCCCGATCGGACTGCTCACCCTGGCCGGCCACGGCTCGGTGTTGACCCATCTGCGGATGGTCGACCAGACCTACGAACCGAGCCGCACCGACTGGTCGCCGAACCCGCAGGCGTTCAGCGAGGCCGTCGAACAACTGGCCGCATATTTCGCCGGCGAGCGCATCGATTTCGACTTCGCATTTGATCTGCACGGCTCCGAATTCCAGCGGCGAGTTTGGCAGGCGCTGCTGACGATCCCCTATGGGGAGACGCGCTCATACGGACAGATTGCCGATCAGATCGGAGCTTCGGGGTCCGCGCGCGCTGTGGGACTGGCCAATGGCCACAACCCGATCGCCATCGTCGTCCCGTGCCACCGGGTAATCGGCGCCAACGGCAGCCTCACCGGCTACGGTGGCGGACTCAACCGAAAGCGAACACTGCTCGATTTGGAGCGCAGCGCGGTGAGCGCGAACTTGACGCTATTCGATTAGAAAAATGCAATAGTCGAGAATGCAAAAACACCCCCGTTGCCGGGGGTGTTTTTGTGTATGTTCGGCGGTGTCCTACTTTTCCACCCGTGTGGGCAGTATCATCGGCGCTGACAGGCTTAGCTTCCGGGTTCGGAATGGGACCGGGCGTTTCCCTGTCGCTGTGGCCGCCGTAACTCTATTTAAATTTGTTTGGTGGGGGGTGTGGTGTTCCGCGGCAAATTGCCGTCGGAATGGACTGTGGTTGCGATTGTATGTTGGTAAGTTTTCGGCCGGTTAGTGCCAGTTCCCTGCACCCATTGCTGGGCTTCCAGGTCTGGCCTATCGATCCCGTGGTCTGCGGGGGGCCTTATCCCTCTAAAAGGGTGAGAAACCTGATCTTGGAGAAGGTTTCCCGCTTAGATGCTTTCAGCGGTTATCCTGTCCGAACGTGGCTATCCAGCCGTGCCCCTGGTGGGACAACTGGTATACCAGAGGTTCGTCCGTCCCGGTCCTCTCGTACTAGGGACAGGTTTCCTCAAGTTTCTGACGCGCGCGGCGGATAGAGACCGAACTGTCTCACGACGTTCTAAACCCAGCTCGCGTGCCGCTTTAATGGGCGAACAGCCCAACCCTTGGGACCTGCTCCAGCCCCAGGATGCGACGAGCCGACATCGAGGTGCCAAACCATCCCGTCGATATGGACTCTTGGGGAAGATCAGCCTGTTATCCCCGGGGTACCTTTTATCCGTTGAGCGACACCCCTTCCACTCAGAGGTGCCGGATCACTAGTCCCGACTTTCGTCCCTGCTTGACTTGTAAGTCTCGCAGTCAAGCTCCCTTGTGCACTTACACTCAACACCTGATTGCCGTCCAGGTTGAGGGAACCTTTGGGCGCCTCCGTTACATTTTAGGAGGCAACCGCCCCAGTTAAACTACCCGCCAGGCACTGTCCGTGAACCCGATAAGGGTTCGACGTTAGGTGTCCAATACGATCAGAGTGGTATTTCAACAACGACTCCATACAAACTGGCGTCTGTACTTCAAAGTCTCCCACCTATCCTACACAAACCGTACCGAACACCAATACCAAGTTGTAGTGAAGGTCCCGGGGTCTTTTCGTCCTGCCGCGCGTAACGAGCATCTTTACTCGTAGTGCAATTTCGCCGAGTCTATGGTTGAGACAGTTGGGAAGTCGTTACGCCATTCGTGCAGGTCGGAACTTACCCGACAAGGAATTTCGCTACCTTAGGATGGTTATAGTTACCACCGCCGTTTACTGGGGCTTAAATTCTCCGCTTCACCTTACGGTTAACGGGTCCTCTTAACCTTCCAGCACCGGGCAGGCGTCAGTCCGTATACATCGTCTTGCGACTTCGCACGGACCTGTGTTTTTAGTAAACAGTCGCTACCCACTGGTTTCTGCGGCCGAATCCCGCTCCCACCGCAAGGGTGTTCACGGTATTCCGGCCCCCCTTCTCCCGAAGTTACGGGGGCATTTTGCCGAGTTCCTTAACCATAGTTATCTCGTACGCCTTGGTATTCTCTACCTGACCACCTGTGTTGGTTTGGGGTACGGGCCGTGTATGTGCTCGCTAGAGGCTTTTCTTGGCAGCAGAGGATCACCGAATTCGCCTCAACCGGCTATGCATCACCTCTCAGGAATATGAGCGACGGATTTGCCTATCGCTCTCCCTACGGGCTTGCCCCAGTATTACCACTGACTGGTACGGCTGCCTTCCTGCGTCACCCCATTGCTTGACTACTACCAGCGAAGGTCCCACGCAGCCCCGAAACTCCATGCCCCCGAAGGGGAATGGTCGATCCGGTTTTGGGTGGTTAGTACCGCTGATTCATCATGGACGCCTATACACGGGTACGGGAATATCAACCCGTTGTCCATCGACTACGCCTGTCGGCCTCGCCTTAGGTCCCGACTCACCCTGGGCGGACTGGCCTGGCCCAGGAACCCTTGGTCTTACGGCGGGCAAGGTTCTCACTTGCCTTATCGCTACTCATGCCTGCATTCTCACTCCCCCACCCTCCACCACCGGTTACCCGGAGGCTTCGCTGAATGAGGGACGCTCCCCTACCCACATCCACCGTACGGTGAATGTGCCGCGGCTTCGGCGGTGTGCTTGAGCCCCGCTACATTATCGGCGCATAATCACTTGACCAGTGAGCTATTACGCACTCTTTCAAGGGTGGCTGCTTCTAAGCCAACCTCCTGGTTGTCTCTGCGACTACACATCCTTTTCCACTTAGCACACGCTTAGGGGCCTTAGCCGGCGATCTGGGCTGTTTCCCTTTCGACGTACGGAGCTTATCCCCCGCCGTCTCACTGCCACGCTTTACACCACGGCATTCGGAGTTTGGCTGACGTCAGTAACCTAGTAGGGCCCATCGGCCATCCAGTAGCTCTACCTCCGTGGTGAACCACGCAACGCTGCACCTAAATGCATTTCGGGGAGAACCAGCTATCACGGAGTTTGATTGGCCTTTCACCCCTACCCACAGCTCATCCCCTCAGTCTTCAACCTAAGTGGGTTCGGGCCTCCACGCGGTCTTACCCGCGCTTCACCCTGGCCATGGGTAGATCACTCCGCTTCGGGTCCAGAACACGCCACTACACCCCAAAGGGGATGCGCCCTATTCAGACTCGCTTTCGCTGCGGCTACCCCACACGGGTTAACCTCGCGACGTGTCCCTGACTCGCAGGCTCATTCTTCAAAAGGCACGCCATCACCCCACGAGGAGGCTCTGACGGATTGTAGGCACACGGTTTCAGGTACTATTTCACTCCCCTCCCGGGGTACTTTTCACCATTCCCTCACGGTACTAATCCGCTATCGGTCATCGAGAAGTATTTAGGCTTACCGGGTGGTCCCGGCAGATTCACAGCAGATTCCACGGGCCCGCTGCTACTCGGGAACTGATACAAGGTAGGTGTCGGGTTTTCGCGTACCGGGCTCTCACCGTCTGCGGCAGGCCATCCCAGGCCATTTCTGCTAACCACGACACTTTCTGACTACCCCTCAGCCAGGTAGAGCTGAGACATATCACTCCCACAACACCGCACACACAACCCCTACCCGGTTATACATGCGTGCGGTTTAGCCTGTTCCGCGTTCGCTCGCCACTACTAACGGAATCACAATTGTTTTCTTCTCCTACGGGTACTGAGATGTTTCACTTCCCCGCGTTACCTCCCGCACCCTATATATTCAGATACGGGTAACACGACATCACTCGTGCTGGGTTTCCCCATTCGGAAATCCTCGGATCAATGCTCGGTTGACAGCTCCCCGAGGCATATCGCAGCCTCCCACGTCCTTCATCGGCTCTCGATGCCAAGGCATCCACCATGCGCCCTTAAACACTTACTTACACACAAGAGTTAAAAAAGAAATTACACATTTCGATGAACACATCAGTCACGAAGGACTATGCGTTCATCTAGATGCTCGCAACCACTATCCAATACTCAAACACCACACCCCACCACCAAGATGGGGGGACTCCACACGGATCGACCGAGTGTTGTCTCAGGGCCCAATAGTGTGTCTGGCAATCATTTGCTGTTGTGCACCCGGTTTTCGTCCACTACAGACGAGAACCCCTCACGGCTCGCACCCCACCAATTGGAGTGCTTTTCGTGGTGCTCCTTAGAAAGGAGGTGATCCAGCCGCACCTTCCGGTACGGCTACCTTGTTACGACTTCGTCCCAATCGCCGATCCCACCTTCGACAGCTCCCTCCCAAGGGTTAGGCCACTGGCTTCGGGTGTTACCGACTTTCATGACGTGACGGGCGGTGTGTACAAGGCCCGGGAACGTATTCACCGCAGCGTTGCTGATCTGCGATTACTAGCGACTCCGACTTCATGGGGTCGAGTTGCAGACCCCAATCCGAACTGAGACCGGCTTTAAAAGGATTCGCTTAACCTTACGGCATCGCAGCCCTTTGTACCGGCCATTGTAGCATGTGTGAAGCCCTGGACATAAGGGGCATGATGACTTGACGTCATCCCCACCTTCCTCCGAGTTGACCCCGGCAGTCTCTCACGAGTCCCCGGCATTACCCGCTGGCAACATGAGACAAGGGTTGCGCTCGTTGCGGGACTTAACCCAACATCTCACGACACGAGCTGACGACAGCCATGCACCACCTGCACACAGGCCACAAGGGAACGCCTATCTCTAGACGCGTCCTGTGCATGTCAAACCCAGGTAAGGTTCTTCGCGTTGCATCGAATTAATCCACATGCTCCGCCGCTTGTGCGGGCCCCCGTCAATTCCTTTGAGTTTTAGCCTTGCGGCCGTACTCCCCAGGCGGGGTACTTAATGCGTTAGCTACGGCACGGATCCCAAGGAAGGAAACCCACACCTAGTACCCACCGTTTACGGCGTGGACTACCAGGGTATCTAATCCTGTTCGCTCCCCACGCTTTCGCTCCTCAGCGTCAGTTACTGCCCAGAGACCCGCCTTCGCCACCGGTGTTCCTCCTGATATCTGCGCATTCCACCGCTACACCAGGAATTCCAGTCTCCCCTGCAGTACTCTAGTCTGCCCGTATCGCCCGCACGCTCACAGTTAAGCCGTGAGATTTCACGAACAACGCGACAAACCACCTACGAGCTCTTTACGCCCAGTAATTCCGGACAACGCTCGCACCCTACGTATTACCGCGGCTGCTGGCACGTAGTTGGCCGGTGCTTCTTCTCCACCTACCGTCAATCCGAGAAAACCCGGACCTTCGTCGATGGTGAAAGAGGTTTACAACCCGAAGGCCGTCATCCCCCACGCGGCGTCGCTGCATCAGGCTTGCGCCCATTGTGCAATATTCCCCACTGCTGCCTCCCGTAGGAGTCTGGGCCGTATCTCAGTCCCAGTGTGGCCGGACACCCTCTCAGGCCGGCTACCCGTCGTCGCCTTGGTAGGCCATCACCCCACCAACAAGCTGATAGGCCGCGGGCCCATCCCACACCGCAAAAGCTTTCCACCAAAAGACATGCGTCTAAAGGTCCTATCCGGTATTAGACCCAGTTTCCCAGGCTTATCCCGAAGTGCAGGGCAGATTGCCCACGTGTTACTCACCCGTTCGCCACTCGAGTACCTCCGAAGAGGCCTTTCCGTTCGACTTGCATGTGTTAAGCACGCCGCCAGCGTTCGTCCTGAGCCAGGATCAAACTCTCCAAACAAAATCTCCTCGCAGAACGAGGTGAATTCAAATCAGAGATACCTGACAAGACGCCAAAAACTGGCATCAAATAAACGGCCATACCGACACACGGGGAGTGTTTAAGTATGGCCAAAAAACAACAACAAAATAAAAAGACCAAACACACTATTGAGTTCTCAAACAACACTTGTTTCGCCCGTTTTGGGGCAACCCTGCCAGCTTAATACAGATCCGGCAGGTAAGTCAACTCCCGGTTTTGATCTTCTAGAGACCGTCTCGGGAGCAGCCGTGCCAGGCTAGTACCAATCCAGCGAGGGAGTCAAGGCCCCGCTTTCGTCCACCTTCGCGTTGGTGACCGCGCTTGTGGGGCACTGACTTTGGTTACTGTACCCGCTCGATCTCCGCTCCCAAAATCGCCAGGTTTTCCACGAACAACGGGTAGCCCCGATCGATGTGGAAGACGTCGTGAACCTCGGTGTCTCCGTCGGCGACAAGCCCGGCCAACACCAGGCCGGCGCCGGCGCGGATGTCCGAACACCAGACCGGCGCACTCGATAATTGCGGCAGACCCCGTACGACGGCATGGTGTCCGTCGGTCCGGGCATCGGCGCCAAGGCGAATCATTTCTTCAACGAAGCGAAAGCGCGCCTCGAAAACGTTCTCGGTGATCATCGACGTCCCGTCGGCAATCGACGCCAGGGCAATCGCCATCGGCTGCAGGTCGGTCGGGAATCCGGGGAATGGCAGCGTCGCGACATTGACCGCCTTCGGGCGCTCGTACTGCGTCACCCGGAAGCTGTTGTCCGTCTGGGTCACGGTCGCGCCGGCGTCGTGCAACTTGTGCAGCACCACCTGCAGGTGTGCCGGGTCGACGCCGGTCACCGAGATGTCTCCGCGGGTTATCGCGGCGGCGATCCCCCAGGTGGCGGCGACGATGCGGTCCCCGATCACGCGATGCTCGGTCGGATGCAGCCGCGGGACCCCGGTGATGGTCATCGTCGGCGAACCCGCGCCTTCGACCTGCGCGCCCATCTGGTTCAGCATCGTGCACAGATCCACCACATCGGGCTCGCGCGCCGCGTTATGAATGGTGGTGACACCCTCGGCCACGACCGCGGCCATCAGAATGTTCTCGGTGGCTCCCACCGAGGGGAACTCCAACTGAATCTCCGCGCCGCGCAACGTATCGGCCTGTGCCACCACACATCCGTGCTCGATGTTGCATTGCGCACCGAGTTGGCGCAGGCCGGCCTGATGCATGTCCAGGGGACGCGATCCGATGGCGTCGCCGCCCGGGAGCGCGACGCGGGCGCGCTTGCACCGGCCGACCAGCGGTCCCAACACGCACACCGACGCCCGGAACTGCCGCACCGCGGCGAAGTCGGCATCGTATTTCGGCTCATCCGGCGAGGTGATCCGGGCGACGTCACCGTCCAGTTCGACCGTTGCGCCCAGGCCCCGCAGCACCTCTGCCATCAGCGGTACGTCGAGGATGTCGGGGCAATTGGTGATCGTGCTGGTGCCTTCGGCCAGCAGCGCCGCGGCCATCAGCTTGAGCACGCTGTTTTTTGCGCCCCCTACTGCGACTTCGCCTGACAACCGGTTGCCACCAGTCACCACGAATCGCTCAGCCACCCGCGTCAGTCTAGTGAAGCCCTATCGCCTTGTCAGTCGGCCGACCCACCCACCCGAGTACGGTTTGCTCATGGCAGTACACCTGACTCGCATTTACACACGAACCGGCGACGACGGCACCACGGGATTGAGCGAT
The DNA here is from genome assembly GCF_001672975.1 of Mycobacterium sp. 1465703.0. GTDB lineage: Bacteria > Actinomycetota > Actinomycetes > Mycobacteriales > Mycobacteriaceae > Mycobacterium. The sequence continues at coordinate 23,899 of NZ_LZKU01000135.1, read as the reverse complement.
TTCTCCCGGGTATCCAAAAACGACCCCCGCCTGGTGGCCTACGCCGATTGCGACGAAGCCAACTCGGCGATCGGCGTCGCCGTCGCCGTGGGTCAGCCGGACGAGCGGCTGATGGGTGTGTTGCGGCAGATCCAAAACGACCTGTTCGACGCCGGAGCGGACCTGTCGACCCCGGTGGTCGAAAACCCCGAGTATCCGCCGCTGCGAGTCACCCAGCCCTACATCGATCGGCTCGAAAAGTGGTGCGACACATACAACGAGTCCCTACCGAAATTGAATTCTTTTGTGTTGCCCGGCGGTTCGCCGTTGTCGGCTTACTTGCACGTGGCCCGCACCGTGGTACGCCGAGCCGAACGGTCGGCGTGGGCGGCGATCGACGCCGCACCCGGACAGGTCAACGTGCTGCCCGCGAAATACCTCAACCGCCTGTCGGATCTGCTGTTCATCCTGTCGCGGGTAGCCAACCCTGACGGCGACGTGCTCTGGAAACCGGGGGGCGAGAACGCCGCCACCAGTTAGCGGCCGGCGCGGCCTGTAGGCCGCGCCGACGGGAGCGCGGTGACGGACGCGATTCCAGCCAGGACAAAAACGCGGTCAACGCGCCCTTGTCGAAGGCGATCTCGTAACCAGACCTGCGGTCCTGGGTGGTGTCTCGCAGCTCGATGACGACGATCTCGTCGGTCATGATGTCGAACTCGTCGCCGCGTGGTGCCCGCCTGGACACGATCTCTACGCCGCGCCGGCTCAGCCGCCGGTCCGGCCACAACCGCAGACTGGACAGCCGGTAGAACGCGGCTTCACCGCCGCGGTAACGGATTACGCCGTGCCGCCAGCCGTGACCTCCGACCGCGGGAATGTCTCGCATGATCCCTGCCGTGCCGCCCTGGCGCAGCTTCCACAGCCGATAACTCAGCCCGGTGACGGCGCTCGCCAGCACGACAACGAGCACGACCATGCCGATCATGGGCGCGCTCATCGGCGGTTAGTCGATCGCGCCGACGGCGCGCAATCGTGCGCGCCCTCTGGCGGCAATGCGCGGATCGTCCGACTCAGAAGCCTCTCGGGCGGCGCTCTCATCGATCTCCGAGGAGAACTCGGCGGATTCAGCGAGGATGGTCACTGATTCTTCGGTGACAGACAAGAACCCGCCATCCACCGCGATCCGCAGATCGTCTTCGCCTTCTCGCTCGACGCGCACCATTGCGTCGTCGACCAACTGCGCCACCAGCGGGATGTGCCGCGGCAGGATGCCGATCTCACCGACGGTGGTGCGGGTGAACAGAAACGTTGCCTCACCCGACCAGATCTTTCGGTCGACGGCCACTATCTCAACGTTCAATTCCGCCATGCCACAAGCCTTTCCGGGCCGGTTCGTTCACGCCTCAGGAGTCCAGCTTGGCGCCAAAGCTTTCGGCCTTCTTAGCCAAGTCGTCGAGGCCACCGATCAAGAAGAACGCCTGCTCCGGAACATGGTCGAAATCGCCCTTGGTCAGCCGGTCGAACGCCTCGATGGTCTCCTTGAGCGGCACCGTCGAGCCCGGCTGCCCAGTGAACTGCTCGGCCGCCATCATGTTCTGCGACAGGAACCGCTCGATCCGTCGTGCGCGCTGAACAAGCTGCTTGTCCTCTTCGGACAACTCGTCGATACCAAGGATCGCGATGATGTCCTGCAGGTCCTTGTACCGCTGCAAAATTCGGATGACTTCCTGCGCGACGCGGTAGTGCTCGTCACCGACGACACTCGGGTCCAGGATGGTCGAGCTCGACGCCAACGGGTCCACCGCGGGGAAGATGCCCTTGGAGAACACCGAACGCGACAGCTCCGTGGTGGCGTCCAGGTGGGCGAACGTCGTCGCCGGCGCCGGGTCGGTGTAGTCGTCGGCGGGCACGTAGACGGCCTGCATGGACGTGATCGACTTGCCGCGCGTCGAGGTGATGCGCTCCTGCAGCTCACCCATCTCGTCGGCCAGCGTGGGCTGATAACCCACCGCCGATGGCATCCGGCCGAGCAGGGTCGACACCTCGGAACCGGCCTGGGTGAACCGGAAGATGTTGTCGATGAACAGCAGCACGTCCTGACCGGCCTCGTCGCGGAACCATTCCGCCATGGTCAGCGCGGACAGGGCCACCCGCATACGGGTGCCGGGCGGCTCGTCCATCTGACCGAACACCAGCGCGGTGTCCTTGAGCACGTCGGCTTCCTTGAGCTCGACCCACAGGTCGTTGCCCTCACGGGTGCGCTCCCCCACGCCGGCGAAAACCGAAGTACCACCGAAGTTTCGGGCAATACGGTTGATCATCTCCTGGATCAGCACCGTCTTGCCCACACCGGCACCACCGAACAGCGCGATCTTGCCGCCACGCACGTACGGGGTGAGCAGGTCGACGACCTTGAGGCCGGTCTCGAGCATCTCGGTGCGGGGCTCGAGCTCTTCGAAAGCCGGTGGCTTGCGGTGAATCGACCAGTGCTCGAAGTCCTCACCGTATCCGGGCTTGTCCAGGCAGTCACCCAGGGCGTTGAACACGTGGCCCTTGACCTCTTGACCGACCGGCACCGAGATCGGCTTGCCGCTGTCTGTCACCTCGACGCCACGCACCAGACCGTCGGTGGGCTGCAACGAAATGGTGCGAACCAGGTTGTCGCCCAGGTGCTGCGCCACTTCGAGCGTCAGGGTCTTCTTGAGTTCCTCGAACGTGATCTCGGCGTTGAGCGCGTTGAACAGGTCCGGCACCGAGCCGCGGGGGAACTCGACGTCGACCACCGGGCCGGTGATTCGCACGACGCGACCGCTGGTCTCGGATTTTGTGGTCTTGTTGGTCTTTTCTGATGTTTCAGTAGTAGCAGGCATAACTTCTTTCTTCCTCGTGTGCTACTTGGCGTCGGCGAGCGCGTTTGCGCCACCGACGATTTCGCTGATCTCTTGGGTGATCTGAGCCTGCCGCTCGCGGTTCGCCATCAGCGTGAGTTCTTTGATCAGGTCGTCCGCGTTGTCGGTTGCCGACTTCATCGCCCGTTGACGCGACGCGAGCTCCGATGCCGCCGATTCCAGCAGCGCCGCGTACACCCGGGTCGTCACATAACGCGGCAGCAGCGACTCGAAAAGTGTTGTGGCGTCTGGCTCGAACGAGTACAGCGTGTGGAGTTCGTCGGTGTCCTCGACGTATTCCACGACCAGCGGAGCGATGCGGTGGGCCGCCGCGGCCTGCGACATCATCGACTTGAACTCGGAGTAGACGATGTGCAGCTCGTCGACGCCCTGGCCGTCCTCTGACTCGTCGTCGCCCGCGCCTGCCATGAAAGCCTCGACCAGAGTCGAAGCGATCTCGGCCGCGTTTTCATACGACGGTTGCTCGGAGAAGCCGGTCCACGATTCGGTGATGTCCCAGTTGCGGAATTTGAAGTAGTTCAGCGCCTTTCGGCCCACCGTGTAGACGACCGGCGTCTTGCCTTCCTCCCTCAGCAGGGAGAAGAGCTCCTCGGAGCGACGGAAGATGCTCGAGTTGTACGCGCCGCACAAGCCACGATCCGAGGACACCACCAAGATGCCGGCCCGCTTCGGCTCGTCACGCTCGACCAGCAACGGGTGGTCCAGCGCGGCCTCGGAGGACAGGGTGGTGAGCATCGCGGTGATCTGAAAGGCGTAAGGCCGTGCGGACTCCAACCGGGCCTGTGCCTTGCCGATGCGCGAGGTCGCGATCATCTCCTGGGCCTTGGTGATCTTCTTGATCGACCCGGCCGAACGAATCCGGCCACGTAATTCGCGAAGTGTTGCTGCCATCGGTAGCTACTTCTTGTCCTTGGAGGCCTGCTTGGATTCCTTCTTGTCCTTCGGCTTGTCCTTCTTGACCTGTACGGACTCCTTTTCCAGCTCCCCTTCGTCCAAGGGCTCGACATGCTCGTCGGGCACCACCGATGCGCCGCCGGTGGCCGCGAAGCCCTTCTTGAAGTTGTTGATGATCTCGGTGAGCTGGTTCTCGCCCTCCTCGGAGAGCTTTCCGCTGTCGTGGATGCCGCTCAGGAACTTCTCTTCGGAGGCCCGCATGTGGTCCAGCAGCTCGGTCTCGAAGCGCCGGACGTCCTCGACGGGCACCGAGTCCAGGTGGCCGCCGGTGCCCAGGAAGATCGAAACCACTTGCTCCTCAACCGGCATGGGCTGGTACTGCGGTTGCTTCAGCAGTTCGACCAGGCGTTCACCGCGCTCCAGCTGCGCCTTGGACGTCGCGTCCAGGTCGGAGGCGAAGGCGGCGAACGATTCGAGTTCGCGGTACTGCGATAAGTCCAGTCGCAGCGAGCCGGCCACTTCCTTCATCGCCTTGATCTGCGCCGCACCACCCACGCGGGACACCGAGACACCGACGTTGATGGCGGGCCGCACACCCTGGTTGAACAGGTCGGACTCTAGGAAGCACTGACCGTCGGTGATGGAGATGACGTTGGTGGGAATGTAGGCGGAGATGTCGTTGGCCTTGGTCTCGATGATCGGCAACCCGGTCAGCGAGCCACCACCGAGCTCGTCGGACAGCTTGGCGCAGCGCTCCAGCAGACGCGAGTGCAGGTAGAACACGTCGCCGGGGTATGCCTCACGACCCGGCGGCCGGCGCAGCAGCAATGAGATCGCGCGGTAGGCCTCGGCCTGCTTGCTCAGGTCGTCGAAAACGATCAGCACGTGCTTACCGTCGTACATCCAGTGCTGGGCGATGGCCGAACCAGTATACGGCGCAAGCCATTTGAAGCCCGCGGAGTCGGAAGCCGGCGCCGCGACGATGGTGGTGTAGTCCATCGCACCGCCCTCTTCCAGCGCGCGACGGACCGAGGCGATCGTGGTGCCCTTCTGCCCGATGGCCACGTACACGCAGCGCACCTGCTTGCGCTCGTCGCCGCTCTCCCAGTTCTCCCGCTGGTTGAGGATGGTGTCCACACACACCGCGGTCTTGCCGGTCTTGCGGTCGCCGATGATCAGCTGCCGCTGGCCGCGACCGATCGGGGTCATCGCGTCGATGGCCTTGATACCGGTCTGCAGCGGCTCGCTCACGCTCTGCCGATTCACCACCGACGGCGCCTGGATCTCCAGCGCGCGGCGGATGTCGGTGTCGATGTCGCCGCGGCCGTCGATCGGCTGGCCGAGCGGATTGACCACGCGCCCCAGAAACGCATCGCCAACGGGGACCGAAAGGACCTCCCCGGTGCGTTTGACCTGCTGGCCCTCTTCGATCTTCTCGAAGTCACCCAAGATCACCGCGCCGACGCTGTGCTCGTCGAGGTTGAGCGCGACGCCCAGGACACCGCCCGGAAACTCGAGCAGTTCCTGGGTCATGACCGAGGGCAGGCCTTCGACATGCGCGATGCCGTCCCCAGCATCGACGACGGTACCGACCTCTTCGCGGGAGGTGTCGGACGTGAAAGAGCCTACGTACTCCTCGATGGCGCTCTGGATGTCATCAGCGGAGATTGTCAACTCGGCCATGGCTTTTCGTCTTCCTACTTGATCTTGGTTCGCGGGTGATGGTGATGAATGGTTGTGTCAGTCGGGCAATTGAGCCTCGGCCGCGGCAAGGCGTGAAGCGAGTGTCCCGTCGATCACTTCATCGCCAACCGAGATGAGCAGGCCGCCCAGTAGTTCGGCATCGATCTGCAGCTGCACCGCTACCGGGTGACCGTAGATGCGGCCGAGCACGTCGGTGAGACGAGACCGCTGCTCATCGCTGAGTTCGGCCGCTGCGCCGACCGCAGCGACGATCTCGCCGCGGCGCGCCACGGCGACTTCTGCCAAGAACTGAATGGCCTCCTCGGCCGGCTCGCCCCTGAGCAGTTCGACCGTCTGGCTCAGCAGCGCAGCCGCAATGGGATTGACTTTGCCGCTTGCGCTGTCAAGCACCTTGCGCAACAACCCGACTCGGCCTTCCACCGGAACGGCGTAGTCGCCCAACAGGATGCCAAGTTGGGGCTGCGCGTCGAGGATGCGGGAGAATCGGAACAGCTGTTCTTCGACCTCGTCGACTTTGTCCTCACGTTCGGCGACGTCGAGCAATGCCTGCCGAGACACGTGTTCGATGGCGTCGATGAGGTCGGAGTTGGCCGACCAACGCTCCGAGACCGCCGTGCGCAGCACCTCGAGTGTGGCGTCGCCGACCTTGCCGGAGACCAACCGCTCGATCAACCGGACCCTGGGGCCGCTATCTTCGGCCGGAACGGTGAGATACCGCGTAACGACGACCTCGCGGTCCAGCATCTGGGCCACCTCCACCAGTTCACTGGAGAGGGTCGAAAGCCCCTTATTGTCAAGGTCTTTGGCGATGGTGCCGAACTTGTCCGACAAGTTGCCCAGTGCGACGCGACTCGACGAGCGCATCTTGGCCATCAAGGGATACTGGACGTCGGCCGGTGCCGGCGCCATCGCGTCGAGTTCCTCGAGGAACCGGTCGACGGTGGCCGACTGCTGCGCCGAATCGGCGACGTAGTTCCGAACCAACTCGCCCGCCTGGCGCACCGCTTCGTGGCCGAGCTCCAAACGCAACTGTCGGCTCAGTTGGGTACGCAAGAGATCGACCTGCCGACTGCCCTGCACGCTGATGCGTTCGGATTCGACATCAGCCTGGGCCCGCAACTGTTCGACGATGCGGCCCGAGTCGGCCTTGGCCTCCTCGACGATCCGCTCGCCCTCCGACTTGGCGGATTCGACGGCCTTGCTGTGTGCCGTGGTCGACTCGCTGAGCCGATCGCTCGCCGTCGCAGCATCTTTCAACTGCTGGCGCACGGCGTCTTGCCGAGCGGTCATCAGACGACGAACCGGCGGCACGACATACCGCACGACCAGAAACACGATGGCCGCGAATCCGACCAACTGCCCGATGAAAGTCGACATACGTGATTACCGCCCGGACTTTCCTGTTGCGGATGCGCTCGCGGTGGCAGGCGCGACCTCGACGCCGAGGATCCGGCTGGCCAAGGTCGCCGACAGGGTGGCGACGTTGGCACGCAGATCCAGTTCCACGGCGTCCCTCTCCCGCTTCAATTGCTCGGATGCCATCTGCAACGTCGACATCACCTGCTGTTCGGCACGGGCGCGCGCGTCTTCCACCACCTTACGGCCTTCGGCGCGGGCGTTGTCGCGTAAAGACGACGCCTGAACCCGCGCTTCGGTCAGCGCTTCTTCGTAGTCGGCCTTGGCCGCTTCGAACTGCTCGCCCGCCTTCTTGTTGTCCGCAGCCGTCTTGGCGACCATGGCGTCACGCTCGCGCAACACCCTCATGACGGGCGGCACAACGAATGTGCCGATGACGGCCAGCACGATCAGGAAGATGGCCAGCACGAAGAAGAAGGTGCCGTTCGGGACGAGGAAGTTGCTGCCTCCCTCGGCCACCACCTGGCTGGACGCCAGAACGCTCAGACTCGCGTCACCCATAACAGCGAACTAGGTGCCGACGGGTGTGGCGAACACGAACAGCGCCATGAAGGCCAGGTTGATGAAGTAGGCCGCCTCAACCAGACCGACGGTGATGAAGAACGGCGTAAACAACCGGCCTTGCGCCTCGGGCTGCCGGGCGATACCGGAGACCAGCGCGTTACCGGCGATACCGTCACCGATACCGGCACCGATCGCGCCGCCGCCCATGATGAGTCCACCGCCGATGAGTGCCGCGGCAGCGACTTGGGGGTCCAGAGCCATTCTTATCCTCCTTGATATCTGGTAGGGGTCTACCAGGCCTCTGTAATGGTGCGTGGGTCAAAAAAACTTGCGGTGGCCTCAGTCATGGTGATCCTCGATCTCCATGGCCTGGCTGAAGTACAAGATGGTCAGAATCGAGAAGATGAAGGCCTGGATGGCCCCGACGAACAGGTCGAAGGCCTTCCAGATCGCGTTGGGCGCCCACATGATGTAGGGCGGGAACAGCGCGATCAGGGCGACCAGGATGCCGCCGGCGAAGATGTTGCCGAAAAGTCGGAGCGACAACGAGATTGGCTTGGCCAGCTCTTCGACCAGGTTGATCGGCGCCAGGAACGCAACGTGACCTTTGAGCACGGCGAGCGGGTGTCCGATGACGCCACGGCGCCAGATGCCCGCCACGTGGTAGCAGACGAACACGAACAGAGCCAGCGCCAGAACGTAATTGATGTCCGCCGCCGCCGACTTCAGCAGCTCGGTGGTGTGTCCGGACTTGTCGGTGTACTGCAAGGGAAGGACCGACAGCCAGTTGGAGATCAGGATGAACACGAAGATGGTGACGGCCAGCGGCAACACGAACGGCGCGATCCGCATGCCGACCGCACTCTCGATCTGATCGCGCATCTGGACCGTGATGGCTTCCCAGAACAACTGAACGCCGCTGGGCACACCGGTAGAGGTGATCTTCGCGCGCAGGAAGAAGGCCAGTGCCAACACGATCACGGCGGCAATACCGGTCGCCAGAATCGTGTCGGTGTTGACGGTCAGACCGAGCCACTTGGCTTGGGTGTGCGCGCCAACCTCGATCGCGCCCTCGGCCAGGAACGTCGTCTCAGGCATCGGTGGTGTTCCTTCCTTCCGGTCCTTCCGACCCTGGGATCACGCCGCCCCCGGCACCGTCCGACGGCTCCGCCCAGTCGCCGGCGCGCAGCTTTTTCCACACCGGAAGCGCTGTCGAAGCCACCAAGAGGATCTGGAAAAGCGCCAGGCCGAACACGACGCCCAGGCCGGCGGGGCGAAAGACGTAGGCGATGATCAGGCCGACGACGGTGATGATGGCCAGCCGTGATGCCGAGTTGACCGCCATCGATCGTTTCAGCGGGTGATCCTTGGCGGTAATCGACTCAACCGAGCGACGCACAAGTACCGCGTTGAGCAAACCCAGGAGAAGCCCGATACCGAAGAAGACTCCGACCATCAGGTGACCGGACAGTCCGGCGGCGAGCATCGCCACCGCGGTGATGGCAATGCTGATCACGAAGAGCCGAACCGGACGGAAAGCAACAGAGGGAAACACCAACGGCGCGTCCTGCGCTGGTGTCGTCACTGCAGCACCTCAATCCCAGGTTGATGGAACGGGACCCCCCCGACCGACTGATCGGTGGTCCGCCGAGCGTATCGCACGTCACAGTCGAATCACCGAAGGGGTATCACCCGAGGCCGGTCTTCAACCAGCCCGGTCGAATTTGCCTCCGATGGGCCGGTAGCCTGCACGGCTTTTTGGGGTTCTACCAGCACCGTACCACACCGAATAGGCAACTACTACCCTTCGTCGTAGTAGTCCTCTCCGCGGCGCAGCAGCGGGATCGCCGTCGCGATGCCGGCCACCACGATGGCACCCAGCATCACCGCGGCGGTATCGCGGGGGCGGAAGAAGATTGTGCTGGCGGCCCCGAACGCCACGATGCCGACCCACAGATAGATCAGCAACACCACCCGGCGGTGCGAGTGCCCGATCTGCAGCAACCGATGATGCAAGTGCATCTTGTCGGGGCTGAACGCGCTGCGGCCGGCCCGGGTGCGGCGCACGATCGCCAGCAGCAAATCGAGCATCGGTACAAAGATGACCGCGGCCACCAGTAGGAACGGTGACAGCAGGACGAACACGTCGCGGGCCCCGTAGGCGTTCTGCGAGACGGGACCTGCGGCCGTCGTCGACGCCGCCGACAGCATCAGACCGATCAGCATCGAGCCGGAGTCGCCCATGAAGATCTTGGCGCGATGGAAGTTGTGTGGCAGAAAGCCCAGGCAAGCACCGGCCAGCACCACCGAGATAACCGCGGGCGGATAGAACAGCACGTCACCGCCGTGATCGCGCAGCAGGCCGACCGAGAACATGCAGATGGCCAATGCGGTGATCAGCCCCAGCCCGGCGGCCAGACCGTCGAGCCCGTCGACGAAGTTCATCGCGTTGACTACCGACACGGTCAGCGCCAGGGTCAGCAGGATCGACGACGCCTGGTCGAGCACGATGGTGCCGACGCCGCCGATGGGGATGTACAGAACGCTCCACGCCACGCCCATGGTGACCAGCACGCTGGCCGCGGTGATCTGTCCGGCGAACTTGGTCAAAGCGTCGAGGCCCCAACGGTCGTCGATCAGGCCGATGCCCATGATGACCGCGCCGGCCACCAGGACCGCGGGCATACCGCTGGAGTAGACAAACCCACGGGTGAGCGCCGGAAGCTGGGACGCCAGGAAGACAGCCGTCACGACGCCGACAAACATCGCCAGCCCACCCATTCGAGGCGTCGGCGTCACGTGGACGTCGCGCTCCCGCGGGTAGGCGACCGCGCCAAGCCGGGTCGCCAGTTGCCGCACCGGCCCGGTTGCGAAGTACGTGATGATCGCCGCGGTCAAACCCACCAGCGCCAGCTCACGAAGCGGAACTCCGGCGCCGCGGTCGCCCAGCGCAAGCAAACCACCGGCAAGGTTGGTCACGTCGCTGGACATCACCGAGACCGTACTGGACAAACCTGGGACCTCGACAACCGCTCCAGTCAGGCCCGGGCGGTCAAGCTTTCTGGGTCGACGGCGAGCACTTCTGCGATCCGCTCGGCGCTCACCGGACCCGGCCGCAGAATCCGCGGCATGTCACCGGTCAGATCGACGATCGTGGACGCGGCCCCTTGATCGGACGGGCCCGCGTCCAGGTAGACGTCGACGAGATCGCCTAGCTGGCTGCGCGCCTCATCGGCATTCACGGCGGCCGGACGGCCGGAGACGTTCGCGCTCGACACCGCCAGGGGCCCGACTTCGCGTAACAGCTCGATGGCGACGGGATGCAGTGGCATCCGCAGCATCACGGTGCCGCGGGCGTCACCGAGATCCCACTGCAACGACGGGGCCTGCGTCACCACGAGGCTCAGTGCGCCCGGCCAGAAGGCACGGATCAAGTCCCGCGCCCCGTCCGGCATGGTGTACACGAGCCCCTCGATGGTGTGCCAGGAGCCGACGAGCACACCCACCGGCATGTCCCGCCCCCGCCCCTTTGCCGACAACAACGCCGATACCGCGGCGCTGTTGAACGCATCGGCGCCGATGCCGTACACCGTGTCGGTGGGCATCACGACCAGTCGGCCGCCCTTGAGCGCCTCTGCCGCAGCGGCGATTGCGAGTGGGCGCTGGTTGGGATCCGCGCAGTCGAAGACGTCCGTCACGGGTGCCGCTCTCCTCGGGCTCCGGCTCTCCTGCGGGCGGTCACGAATCGTGGCCGCCCGGTCAGGTCGCGCCGGGCCGTGACGTCTTCGAATGCTCCGGTGCGCAAGAACAATTCCGTCGTCTGGGCCGAGGTGGTGTCATCGTGCTCGACTCCGATCAGCCCTCCCGGACGCAGCCAGCGAACGGCGAGGCGGACAATCGGAGCGATCACCGCCAATCCGTCCGGCCCACCGAAGACCGCCTGGTGTGGATCATGTTGAGCGACTTCAGGGTCCAGCACAGCACCGTCGGGGACATACGGCGGGTTGGCCACCACCAAATCGACCCGGCCGTCCAGGTCGGCGGGCACGTCCGGCTCCAAATCAAGCGTCGTCACGTCTGCTCGCAGCAACTCAATCGCCGTGCCCTCGACGTTGCGGCGGGCGTATTCGAGAGCGGCATCGGAATTGTCGACCGCGACGATTCGCGCCGCGGGCCGGTGCTGGGCCAGTGCCAGCGCCAAAGCGCCCGATCCGGTGCACAAGTCGACGATGACGGGATGCGGTACAAGTTCTTGCGCGGCAGCCCATTCCAGCATGGCTTCAGTTTCCGGACGGGGTACGAAGACGCCCGGTCCGACGTGCAGCATGGCAGGCCCGAACGCCGCGGTCCCCAACAGATGTTGCAGCGGCACCCGTTGCGAGCGCGCCGCCACGGCGTCGCGGTACCGCCCGAAAAAGTCTTCACCGGGCGGATCGAGCAGGGTCAGGCGCCCGCGGTCAGTCCCCGCCAGGTGCGCGGCCAATTGCTCGGCATCCCAACGCGCAGAATCGATTCCCGCTTCGGCAAGGGTGGCCGCAGCATCATCGATCGCGCGCCGCAGGACGTTCATGCCTGTTGCAGCCGGGTCTGCTTGTCAGCGGCGGCCAAGGCGTCGAACAAGGCGTCCAGGTCGCCGTCGAGCACTTGATCGAGATTGTGCGACTTGAAATTGATCCGGTGGTCCGCGATCCGGTTTTCCGGGAAGTTGTAGGTGCGGATGCGCTCGCTGCGGTCTACGGTGCGAATCTGGCTGGCCCGGTCCGCCGAGGCGTCCGCCAGCGCCTGCTCTTCGGCCAACACCTGCAGACGGGCGGCCAGAACCTGCAGTGCGCGGGCTTTGTTCTGCAGCTGCGATCGCTCGTTTTGACAGGTGACGACGATGCCGGTGGGCTGGTGCGTAATGCGCACGGCGGAGTCCGTGGTGTTGACCCCCTGGCCGCCCTTCCCCGAAGAGCGGTAGACATCGACGCGCAGGTCCGACTCGTCGATCTGCACTTCGCCAACCTCTTCGGGCTCGGGATACACCAGCACGCCGGCCGCCGAAGTATGAACGCGCCCTTGGGATTCGGTTACGGGGACGCGTTGCACGCGGTGTACCCCGCCTTCGAACTTCAGCCGCGACCACACCCCGTCGGCCGAATCGCCCTTGCTGGCGATGGCCAGCGTCGCGTCCTTGTAACCGCCCAGGTCGGATGTGGTTTCGTCCAGCACGGTGACGGTCCAGCCGTGCCGCTCGGCGTAGCGAATGTACATCCTGGCCAGATCAGCGGCGAACAGGGCGGATTCTTCGCCGCCTTCACCGGATTTGACCTCGAGGACGATGTCGTCGGCGTCATGCGGGTCGCGCGGGGCCAGCATATCGGTCAGCTGGGTGTCCAGTTCGGCCACCTGAGTTTCCAGATCGGTCACCTCGGCGGCGAACGACGCGTCGTCAGCAGCCAGTTCTCGCGCGGTGTCCAGGTCATCACGGGCGGCCGCCAGCTTGCGGTAGGTGCTCACGATCGGGGCAAGCCGAGCAAATCGCCGTCCGGCTTTGCGGGCCTCGTCGGGATTGCTGTGCAATTCGGGGTCCGCCAGCCGGCGCTCGAGGTCGGCGTGCTCGGCCAGCAGCACGTCAATGGTCTGTACCGGCTTAGTCACTGCCGCACCTCCTGCCCCGAATCGTCCGTCATTACCGCAAACGCAAACCGACGCCCGGCCCATGCGACGGTGCGCACAGTTCGGGCGTCGGTAACCGAGCTATTTGTCGGCAGCGGTTCCGGTGTTGCGCTTGCCGTACCGCTTCTCGAAGCGTGCCACCCGGCCACCGCTGTCGAGGATCTTCTGCTTGCCGGTGTAGAAGGGGTGGCACTGCGAGCACACCTCGACGGTGATGTGACCGCCGTCCTTCGTGCTGCGCGTCTGGAAGGTGTTGCCACACCCGCAGAGCACCGTGGTCTCCGCGTAGGCGGGGTGAATGTCAGCTTTCATGATGTCCTCTTCGATCGTTTGTCGCCCGCCCCCGTCCAAACTCGGACGGTCGGGCGTGAACTCCGAACCTGCGGCGGTTGGCGGATAATCGAGCCCCGATTATGCCAGGTCAACCACCATCATCCCAAACAGCGAGCTGCGCCCGTACATTCCCTTGAGACCCAACTGGTCGGGTCGGGCCAACGGGTTAGTCGTTGTCCATCGCCCCGGGTGTCGTCTTGGACACCTGGACCAGGAACTCGTAGTTGTTCTTCGTCTTGCGCAGCTGCGACATCAGCAGGTCGATGGCCTGATGCGAATCCAGGCCGGACAGCACACGGCGCAACTTGTGCACGATGCCGAACTCGTCCGGCGACAGCAGCAGTTCGTCCTTACGAGTACCCGACGGGTTGACGTCGACGGCCGGGAAGACCCGTCGTTCGGAGATCTTGCGGTCGAGCTTGAGCTCGGCGTTACCGGTGCCCTTGAACTCCTCGAAGATGACCGTGTCACCAGTGGACCCCGTCTCGACCATCGCGGTGGCGATGATCGTCAGCGATCCGCCTTCCTCGATGTTGCGGGCGGCGCCCAGGAACCGCTTGGGCGGGTACAGCGCGGTGGAGTCGACACCACCGGACAGGATCCGGCCCGAGGCGGGTGACGCGTTGTTGTAGGCACGTCCCAGGCGGGTGATCGAGTCGAGCAGCACGACGACGTCCTTGCCCTGCTCAACCAGCCGCTTTGCCCGCTCGATGGCCAGCTCGGCGACCGAGGTGTGATCTGACGGCGGCCGGTCGAAGGTCGAGGCGATGACCTCGCCCTTCACCGAACGCGTCATGTCGGTGACCTCTTCAGGCCGCTCATCGACGAGCACGACCATCAGGTGGCATTCCGGGTTGTTCCTGGTGATCGCGTTGGCGATGTCCTGCAGGATCGTCGTCTTACCGGCCTTGGGCGGCGACACGATCAGGGCACGCTGCCCCTTACCGATCGGCATGATGAGGTCGATGACCCTGGTGGTCAGCCGGTCCGGAGTGGTTTCCAGACGCAGCCGCTGGTTCGGGTACAACGGCGTCAGCTTGGAGAAATCGGGCCGCTTCTTGGCGTCCTCGACCGGGCCGCCATTGACGCTGTCCAGGCGCACCAGCGGGTTGAACTTCTGCCGTTGGTTGGGCTGTTCGCCTTCTTTGGGCACCCGCACGGCGCCGGTGACCGCGTCACCGCGGCGAAGGCCGTTCTTACGCACCATGTTCATCGACACGTAGACGTCGTGCGGTCCGGCCAAGTACCCGGAGGTGCGCACGAAGGCGTAATTGTCGAGGACGTCAAGAATGCCGGCTACCGGCTGAACGACGTCGTCTTCGCGCAATTCGGCATCGCCGCCCTCACCGGTTCGCTCCCCCCGGCGCCGGCGGTCGCGGAAGCGGCGTCCACGGCGACCCTGACGTCCCTCGCCGTCGTCGTCCTGCTGGTTCGAGCCGCCGCGGCCCTGCTGGCCGCCCGAGCTCTGATCCTGGTCGCTGCCGCCGTCCTGGCCGCGCTCCTCAGTCTGGTTGTCTTGCTTGGTTTTCTCGCGGCGATCGGCCTCACCGGCGGCCGCACCCCCGCGGCTGCCTGAGCTCTCGCGGTCGGCCTCGTCGTTGCCGCGGGCGGATGACCCCGCTTCGCGGGAAGCGCCGCGTCGTTCGCGGCGGGGGGCCTCGGTCGTCGCGCCATTCTGGTCGCTCGCGGCGGCCGGCGCGTCAGCGCTCTTGTCGTCGTTCTTGTTCTCCGACTTGCCGCTGTCCTCAGCGGACTTGGTGCCGTTGGCGGGAACGCCGTTGGCCTGGCCCCTGACTTCCTTGATCGCGGCGATCAGTTCGTTCTTGCGCATACCTGACGTCCCTTTGACGCCAACTTGGTTAGCCAGCGCGCGTAACTCGGGCAGCACCATGGTGGAGAGTGCACCGCTGGAAACGCTGGGTTTCGCGTCTGGAGTGTCGGTGGTCACGGCATTCGACAGTTGATTGGCGTCAGTGTTTTCGCCAGCCGTGAACAAATCCGTATCGGTCACGGAGTTCCTTTCTTCCCCCGCTGAGCAGGTCATACGGGGGGTTCATTGCAATCAGGCAAATTGCCGAGTGCGCCCAATCATCGACTCTGCAACGGTGATCGCCTGGATCCGGCGGAGTAAACGGCGAACCTCGTCCACAAGAAGAATTGGTGTTGTCCTAGCGGCAAGGCAGTATGGATGCAGATGCAGATGCAGATGCTGCGATTGCTGGACGGCTCCGAGGATAGCCCGCATCCCTGCCGGAAGCAAGCAAACCCTCCGGCCACGCCGTGAATCAACCGGCGACGGTGATCCCAGGGCCCCAGCGAACTGGTTCGCCGGCAGTCATTTCGGTGATGGTGAACCCGTGGGCGACCCCGTAATTCACCACTTCGGAAGGCAACTGCGAGGCAGTGGTCACCGCTATTAACGACGGACCAGCCCCGGAAAGCGTGGCTGAAATATCATGACGCCGCAGCAGCCGCAAATATTCCGCCGAGGCCGGCATCGCCGGTGCGCGCTGCGGCTGATGCAGGACATCTTCGGTCGCCGCCATGAGCAGGTCGGGCCGCTCGGTGAGCGCGACTACCAGCAATGCAGTCCGGCTGACGTTGAAACGCGCGTCCTCGTGGCTGACCTGCGCGGGCAACAGCACGCGGGTCTCCGCGGTGAGCGAGCGCTCCTCGGGAATCGCGGAGTACAGGTGGATATCGGGGTGCAGCCGTAGCGGCACCGCCGCATACCGGGGCCGATCACCGCCGCGGTCAACCCACGAGACGACCGCACCACCCAGCACGGCGGCGGCCGCGTTGTCGGGATGACCCTCGAAATCCGAGGCCAGCTGGATCAGTTGGGCCTCGCTCAGTGGCTTCGAATCCGTCTGTGCGACAAGGCCATTCGCGGCGCCCAGTCCGCCGACCACCGCCGCCGCGGAGGAGCCCAGGCCGCGGGAATGCGGAATGGCGTTGCGGCAACGCACCACCAGGCCCGGTGCGCGGACCCCGACTGCCCGCAGCCCACACTCCAGAGCGCGCACCACCAAGTGTTCGGGACCGACCGGCAGCTGGCCGGCACCCTCCCCCTCGACCAGCACGGTCAAGCCGGAATCCGTTGTCTCGACGATGATTTCGTCATAAAGGCTCAACGCCAGGCCGATGCTGTCGAAGCCGGGGCCAAGGTTTGCGCTCGACGCCGACACCACGGCGCTGGCCGCCAGCCCGGCAGGCAGCATCGAGGTCACCAACAGCCCTTCGCCACTAGGCCAACCCCAACTTCTCGACCACGAGAACCGGGTCCACCGGCAGCGGGGTCACCGTTGGCATGTCCCGCAGCGCCGTGTCGGGATCTTTGAGGCCGTTGCCGGTGACCGTGCACACGACCGTCGACCCGCGGGTCACCCAACCGTCCTCGACGGCCTTGAGCAGTCCGGCGATGCTGGCCGCCGAAGCGGGTTCGACAAAGACGCCTTCGGATTCGGCCACCAGGTGATAGGCGGCCACGATCTCGTCGTCGGTCGCGGCCAGGAAGCGACCGTTCGATTGCTGTTGCGCGTCAACGGCTGCCGTCCACGACGCGGGCGCGCCGATGCGGATTGCCGTCGCGATCGTCTCCGGATTCTTGACCGGCGCGCCGTGCACCAGCGGGGCCGCGCCGGCCGCCTGGGTGCCCAGCATGCGCGGCAATTTCTCGATCAGGCCCTCGTGGTGATATTCGGTGTATCCCTTCCAGTACGCGGTGATGTTGCCCGCGTTCCCGACCGGCAGGGCATGCACGTCGGGCGCGGTACCCAGCGCGTCGACGATCTCGAATGCCGCCGTCTTCTGGCCCTCAATGCGCACCGGGTTGACCGAGTTGACCAACGCGATGGTCGGAAAGTCAGCGGCCATCTTGCGGGCCAGTTCCAGGCAGTCGTCGAAGTTGCCGTCGATCTGGATGATCTTGGCGCCGTGCATGACCGCCTGCGCCAGCTTGCCCATCGCGATCTTGCCCTGCGGTATCAGCACCGCACAGGTGATGCCGGCACGCGCCGCATACGCGGCCGCCGACGCCGACGTGTTTCCGGTCGACGCGCACAGCACCGCCTGCTGGCCGCGCGCCAGCGCATCGGTGACCGCCATCGTCATGCCCCGGTCCTTGAAAGAGCCGGTGGGATTGAGGCCCTCGACTTTGAGATGAACACTGCAACCGGTCTTTTCCGAGAGCCGGCCCGCCGCGATCAGCGGGGTACCACCCTCGAGCAGCGTGACCGGGGTCCAGTCGTCGCCCACCGGCAGCCGGTCCCGGTATGCCTCAATGAGACCGGGCCACGGCTTGTGGACGACGGTGCGCGAAGCGCTCATAGGGTGGTCCCTTCCAGTCGCAGCACGCTGGTCACGCTCTGCACGACATCCAAATCGGCCAGCGCATCCACGGTTTCAGACAGCGCGGCATCCGTGGCCCGGTGGGTTACCACGACGATGCGGGCCCCCACCCGTCGTCCGCCTTCATCCGCGACGCCTTCCTGACGGACTTCGGCGATGCTCACCTCACGCTTGGCGAATTCGGCTGCCACCGAGGAAAGGACGCCGGGCTTGTCGGCGACGTCCATGCTGACGTAGTAGCGGGTCGAGATGAAACCCATTGGAGCTATGGGAAGTTGGGCATACCGGGACTCTTTGGGACCGCGGCTGCCAAGCACCCGGTTGCGCGCGGCCATCACCATGTCACCGGCCACCGCGGACGCGGTCGGCGCGCCGCCGGCGCCCTGACCGTAGAACATCAGCCGGCCGGAGGCCTTGGCCTCGACCACCACGGCGTTGAAGGCGCCGTTGACGGTGGCCAGCGGGTGCGACATCGGCACCAGTGCCGGGTAGACGCGCGCCGAGACCCGCTCTTGGCCATTGTCGCCGGTGATGCGTTCGCAGATGGACAGCAGCTTGATCGTGCAGCCCAGGGCCCGGGCCGACTCGAAGTCGGCCGGGGTGACTTTGGTGATGCCTTCCCGGTAGACGTCATCGGCGGTCACCCGGGTGTGAAAAGCGATGGACGCCAGAATCGCGGCCTTGGCCGCGGCGTCGTAGCCTTCGACGTCAGCGGTGGGATCGGCCTCGGCGTATCCCAGCGCGCTGGCTTCGGCCAGCGCGGTGTCGTAGTCGGCGCCGGTGCTGTCCATCGCGGACAAGATGTAATTAGTGGTGCCGTTGACGATTCCGGCGACCCGCAGCACCGTGTCGCCGGCCAACGACTGGGTTAGCGGACGGATGACCGGAATCGCGCCTGCGACTGCCGCCTCGAAATACAAATCGACGTGCGCACTTTCGGCTGCCTGCGCCAACTCGCCGGTGGAGGTGGCCAACAGCGCCTTGTTCGCCGTCACAACCGACTTACCGTGCTCGAGGGCGCACAGGATGGCCTTGCGGGACGGCTCCACCGGCCCCATGAGTTCCACGACGATGTCGACGTCGTCGCGCGCGGCGAGTCCTTCGATGTCGTCGGTGAGCAACTCGACGGGAACACCGCGGTCCTCGGCGACGCGGCGCACTCCGACCCCGCGCAACACCACGGGTGCGCCGACCCGAGCGGCGAGGTCGTCAGCGCTGTCCTCGATGATTCGGACAACTTCGCTGCCGACGTTGCCCAACCCGAGTACCGCTATACCGACCGGCTTTTCGTCAAGGGGCACAGTTCACCTCACTTCCAAACTCAAGAGATCGTCGACCGTCTCGCGGCGCAGGATCAGACGGGCGCGCCCGTTGCGCACCGCGACGACGGCGGGGCGGCAGATCATGTTGTAACGGCTCGACAGTGAATAACAGTACGCACCGGTGGCGGCCACCCCGATCAGGTCGCCGGGCTGCAGATCCCCGGGAACCCAGGTGTCGCGGACGACGATATCGCCGGTTTCGCAGTGCTTTCCGACGACGCGGGCCAGCTCTGCCGGAGCATCGCTGATCCGCGAGACCAGCCGCGCGTCATACTGCGCGTCATAGAGCGCGGTGCGGATGTTGTCGCTCATGCCGCCGTCGACGCTGACGTAGCGCCGGTGTGCGGTGGCGCTGACGTCGACGTCCTTGACGGTGCCCACCTCGTAGAGCGTGATAGTGCCGGGCCCGGCGATGGCGCGCCCCGGCTCGACCACCAGCCGCGGTGTCGGCAGCCCGACGGCCGCCGACTCGTTCTTCACGATCGCGCTCAGCTTGGCAGCCAGTTCGGCCATTGGCGGCGGATCGTCGGCGGCGAGGTAGGAAATGCCAAGTCCGCCACCTAGATCCACAGTGGAGATTTGTGCGGCCTTGTCGACGCCGAACCGCTCGGCAGCCTGGTGCAGCAGACCGATGACCCGGTGCGCGGCGAGTTCAAAGCCGGCGACGTCGAAGATCTGCGAACCGATATGGCTGTGTAGACCCACCAGTCGCAGGTTTTGAGTCTCGAACACCCTGCCGACGGCGTCCAGCGCGGCGCCGGTCGCCAACGACAACCCGAACTTCTGGTCCTCGTGTGCGGTGGAGATGAACTCATGGGTGTGCGCCTCGACCCCGACGGTGAGACGAACGAAGACATCCTGGACGATGCCCGCCTCGCCCGCGATGGCATCCAAACGCTCGATCTCGATCATCGAATCCAAAACAACGTGCCCGACACCGGCTTTGACCGCCGCCGTCAGTTCGGCGACGGATTTGTTGTTGCCGTGGAAGGTGATTCGCTCCGGCGGGAAGTCGGCGTGCAGCGCAACCGCCAGTTCGCCACCGGTGCACACGTCGAGCGACAGGCCTTCTTCGTCGATCCAGCAGGCTATCTCGCTGCACAAGAACGCCTTGGCGGCATAGTGCACGTTCTTACCGCCGCCGAAGGCCGACGCGATCTCTCGACAGCGAGACCGGAAGTCGTTCTCGTCGACGACGAACAGCGGAGTTCCATACTCCTGGGCAAGGTCGGTGACCTTGACGCCGGCGATACTGGCGACCCCGGATTCGTCCCGAGCTACGTTGCGGGGCCACACGTTCGGCGACAACAGCAGCAGTTCCTCGGGGGATTGCGGCCGCAGCGGGCTTTCGGCGTGGCGGGTCTCGTCGGCGTGTCGAGGACCGGCGGGATGAACGTTCACATTCGCTCCGGAGCAGTGACGCCCAGTATCGCCAGTCCGTTGGCGATCACCTGGCGGGTCGCCTGGCACAGCGCCAGGCGTGCGGTGTGCAGATCGGTGGGTTGCTCGTCGCCCTGCGGCAACACCCGGCACGAGTCGTAGAACCGGTGGTAGTCGCCGGCGAGGTCTTCCAGGTACCGGCACACCCGGTGCGGTTCCCGCAGGGACGCCGCCGTTTTGAGCACCCGCGGGAATTCGCCGATGGTGCGCAGCAGCGTCCCCTCCTTGTCGTGGCTGAGCAGCTCGAGGTGTCCGGTGTCGGGGATCAGACCGAGTTCGGCGGCGTTGCGGGCCAGCGCCGACAGCCGGGCATGCGCGTATTGCACGTAATAGACCGGGTTTTCATTCGACGCCGACGACCACAACGCGAGGTCAATGTCGATCGGGGTGTCCACCGAGGAACGGATCAGGCTGTAGCGCGCGGCGTCGACACCGATCGCCTCGACGAGGTCGTCGAGCGTGATCACGGTTCCAGCCCGCTTGCTCATTCGGATCGGCTGGCCGTCGCGGACCAGGTTGACCAGCTGCCCGATGAGCACCTCGACGGCGCCCGGGTCATCGCCGAACGCCGCCGCCACGGCCCTGAGTCGGGCGATGTATCCGTGGTGGTCGGCTCCCAACATGTAGATGCACAGGTCGAAGCCGCGCTGCCGCTTGTCCAGGTAGTAGGCGATGTCACCGGCGATATAGGCCGGCTTACCGTCACTTTTGATGACGACGCGGTCCTTATCGTCACCAAAGGCGCTGGTGCGCAACCACGTTGCACCGTCCTTCTCGTAGATGTTGCCCGTCTCGCGCAGTCTGGCGATCGCTTGGTCGACCCGGCCGCTGGTGTGCATCGAGTCTTCGTGGGTGTAGACGTCGAAGTCCGTGCCGAACTGGTGCAACGACTCTTTGATATGGGTGAACATCAGGTCGACACCGATTTCGCGAAAGGTCTCGCGCATCTCGCCCTCAGGCAGGCTCAGCGCGTCGGGCGCCTTCTGCAGCACTTGGGCGGCGATGTCGTTGATGTAGGCGCCGGCGTAGCCGTCTTGCGGGGTGGGCTCGCCCTTGGCCGCGGCGATCAGTGAGCTGGCGAACCGGTCGATCTGGGCGCCGTGATCGTTGAAATAGTATTCGCGCACCACCGCGGCGCCCTGGGTGGACAGCAGCCTGCCCAACGCGTCGCCCACGGCGGCCCAGCGGGTCCCGCCGATGTGGATCGGCCCGGTCGGGTTGGCTGATACGAATTCCAGGTTGACGTTGCGGCCGGCCAGCGCGTCGGAGTGACCGAAGCGGTCGCCGGCGTCGATGACGTTGACGACGACGACGGCTTGCGCCGACGCCTCCAGGCGCAGGTTGATGAAGCCGGGTCCGGCCACCTCGGCCGAGGCGACGCCGTCGGCCTGCGACAACGCCTCGGTAAGCCATCCGGCCAGCTCACGCGGGTTGGCGCCGACCTTTTTGCCCAGCTGCATTGCCAGGTTGCTGGCGTAATCGCCGTGCTCGGGATTGCGGGGACGCTCCACGGTGACCGTCTGGGGCAGCGCGGCAGCATCCAGCCCGCGCTCGGCCAACACCGCGGTGGCGGTGATTTTGAGCAGCT
The DNA here is from genome assembly GCF_001672975.1 of Mycobacterium sp. 1465703.0. Classification (GTDB taxonomy): domain Bacteria; phylum Actinomycetota; class Actinomycetes; order Mycobacteriales; family Mycobacteriaceae; genus Mycobacterium. The sequence continues at coordinate 1,802 of NZ_LZKU01000135.1, read as the reverse complement.
CAGCGAGGTCAGCGGGGGTCACGACCGTCTATCCTATTGGCTGTGGTGCCCCCGCCCCGAATCCATTGCGGTAGCGGGGCCGGTCCCGCAATGCGTTAGTCTGTCCGTGCTTGTTCGAAAGCCCCATCGCGCAACAGGTAACTCGGTGCGCCCCCGTAGCTCAGGGGATAGAGCGTCTGCCTCCGGAGCAGAAGGCCGCAGGTTCGAATCCTGCCGGGGGCACCGTCTGACCAGCGAAGGTCGAATTATCCAGGCCCCGCGCGATTAGGGGTCGGCGCAGACCACTGCCGCAGGCGCCGCATATTCGCGCTTGCGAGGGATGAACACCGATTCCGCGCTAGTTGTGCGCGTGCGCCCGTTCGGTCAGGTCTACGACCTTCGCGGCGGGAGCATTTGTCTTGACCGACTCGATGCCTTTGAGGGCATTTTCCCTGGTCTCATAGCCCTGGCTGGCGACGACGATCTCGCCGTTAGCGGCCTTGAGGTGAAACCGGAACCTGCCGGCTTTGTCCTTGCTGATTTCGAACTTGGCTGCCATTGCAGTTCTCCTTGTTCGCTTCTCCGAACAGCGGAAACGCTACTCCGGGGTTAGGCTGCCGAGAAGGGAGTGGCCGAGCGAACCCAATTCGGCCGGCACCACAACCTGTCGGCCCGTTTCCCGCGCCGTCAACTCGGGTAGGGACGATTCGTGACCACCGCCGAACAGCCGCCTCCAGAAGGCGACGAACAACCCCCGCAAGCCACCGACAGCGAAGACGACTCCGACGCGCAGTCCGAAAAGGAGTGACCGGTCCGCTTCCGGGCAAATGTCGCCCGAGCAAAACAGGCACGTGAAAACGCGCCCCAGGCGTCACAGACGACGTTAAGCTGCTGGTCGTGGGCGGGAGAGTGTTCGCCAAAGGCCGCGGGCGATTGCTGGCGATCGCGGCTTCGCTCGTCGTCTCCGGCGCCATGATCCACGCGCAGGGCACCAAGACACGGTGCTGCGTCGAAACCCCCGCCGCACTCACGATGGCCGTGGCGTCCCCGCAGTTGCTGTGAGCAACAGTATCCGCCGGTCAGCAATCAAGGATTCTTCGCGTGGCTACCACTTGGGCCGGTGATGGCTGGGGCCGAGCGGAGACGTCGAGCTGCTGACCGGGCTCGCCGGCGAGCCAACTACGCTGCCCAATTCCGTTGCCGCGTAACGTCTTAGCGGATCAGTCTGGCGGTGTCGGGGTCATGGACGCGATGTAATAAGTCTCGTGCCCCGTCGGATAGCCACCGCCGTCAGTGGCGATATGAACGTGGTCGTAATGGTCGGCGGTTTCTGAGCCGAGATCCGCCATCCAATTGCCTCCGCCGACACCCGGATAGATCTTCTGCCGCCAGATCACGTGGTTGATGCCCCATCGCTTCGTGTTCGCCAAGGCATACCCGGCGATCTGGTTGCCGAGCTCGATGCCCTCGGGGCTGTGAAAGTTCGGGATCATCACGTCGATCGCCAGACCCTTGGGATGCCATGGCAACGGGTCCTCCCGATACCCGTAGATGGTCTTGATCTGGGGGAAGAGCACGCTGATGGCGCGGGCCGCCCAGATGGTCTTGACCTGCAACCGATCCTCGGACGCGACGCCGCGCGGCAATGCGAGCTGGAATGGCTGGCCGGCGGACGGCGCGGGCGGCGCCAGCGCCGTCAACGATTCGATCTCGGCCGGGGTGGCAGTGCGCACCGGGTTGGCGGGGGGCGCAGACCACTGCCGCAGGCGCCGCATATTCGCGCTTGCGAGGGATGAACACCGATTCCGCGCTAGTTGTGCGCG
>NZ_LZKU01000134.1 GCF_001672975.1 Mycobacterium sp. 1465703.0 | reverse complement strand
CCGGCGCCGCCCGGGGGTTGCGGAGGGTACGCCTGATGGACACACTGCGCGCTGGATACGGCGAGTACGCGCGTTTCGGCCGCCAGCCGGCGCGTGCGGGGGGTGACGCCTGACGTGGGTGGCGTGGCCTTCAAGCTTGTCGTCGAGGTCGAAGACGACGCGGGTGCTGACGGTGCCTCTGCGCGAGCGGCGTTGGAATCCTATCTTCCGTACCTACGGCTCGCGATCAACAATATGGGCTTCGTCGTCAACTCAGCTGTAATCGAGCGGCTGTAAACGCAAAAAAACTGCCCCCCAACCCTTTTCAAGGACAGGGGGCAGTTCTTGTCTACAGGGTCAGAACTTGCCGAACGTGCAGGCGAGGCCGCCGGCGGCCACGAGCACGAGCCACAACCAGCCGATGCCGGCCACGATGTTCGGGTGGTCGGCGGGGTCGGGCAGCTTCATCGCGGCTCGTTGGCGATGGCGTCAGGGTTCGGTGCGTCAGGGTTCGTCACTGCCGGCGTGATGCCGGCCGGCCCGGGCGGCGCGTTCGCCGGCGCGTCATCAGGTGCCGTCGGCGGCGCGTCGGCCCCCTTCGGCCTGCACGGCTTGGGCACGAGATGGTCTTTCCACGCTCCCGGCGGGTTCGGCCAGTCGGCCACCTGGCCGTCAGGGCAGAAGTAGTCGCATTGCCCGCCGCCGCCCCCCACGGCGACGCCGACGGTCGCGTGCTGGCCGCCGACCGAGCCGCCGATCGTGTAATCGCCCCACGCGCACCGATGATGCGAGCCGTTTTCTTCCGGCGGCCCTTCGCAATACCCGCCGGTCGCTTGGCCGAGCACCGGGTCGACGACGACCGACACGCCCCGAAACGGGTACTCACACGGCGCCTGCCCGGGATCGCCGGTGCTGGCCGACGCCGCGCCGGCCCACCACGCCGCTTGCAGTAACAGCGCGAGAACCGAGACCGCCAGCGCGGCTATGCGTTTCATTGGCCTTCGTAGAGCAGACTGCGCGCGGTGCGAATTTCGGTGCGAATCTGGTCGACCTCACTGCCAGCCAACCGAGCCGACCACGTGCGGCCGCCGTCTTCGGTTTGCAGCTTCACTAACATGCCTTCGAAAGCGTCGATGAGCAGGAACGACGAGCGGCGTAAATCCTTGATGCTCTTGGTAAGGGTGTCGGCTTGTTCCCTACGCTCGTTCGACCGGCGACTGATGACGAACAGCACCACGGACCAGAACCCTCCGCTCGTAATCAGTGACACGATGATCGCCCCGGTAAAACTCGACGACGAGCCCGTGTCGACGCCCGCCGCCGAAATCGCCAGAATCGTTGGGAACAACGCCGGGATCATTCCTGTGTCCCTTGTTTGGCGCGGTGATGGTTCATCAGCGACGCGCTTAACGCGAGCTTGTGACCGCCGAGAACCAGCATGAACGGCGCCTCCATGAGCCCTTGCCGGCCAAGAATTCCCTCAGCTCCGAGGATCATGCCGGCCGTCCAGAACACGAACCCGCCCAAGAAAAACAGCACCGACAACACGAGCGACGAGCGCCGCCATGCCAATGTTGCGACCTGGGCTAAGCCGATGGCGCAACAGCACACGCCCATGCCGAAACCGTTGTGTGGCAACTGTGGGAAGTAATGCCAGCTCGGCCCGTACCAGTTGGCCGGCGCCGCAATGAGAACGACGCCAAGAGCAATGCTCATCACCGCGAAACTCCAATACACCGGGCCCGACTCGATGAGCAGCGGGGGTTTGATTTTATCCACTGGGCCGCCGCCTATGCAGCGACTTTGCGCGGCGGCGCGTGCTTGGCGGCCGGCGTGATTCGGTGCACGTTGGACGCCGCGACGCCCGAGCTCACGACCGACGTCAGCACTGCGACGATGACTGCCACCACAACGTTGTTCGCCCCGCCCAGACCGACCAAGAGTGCTTGCACGGGCGCGATGAGCCCGAATAGCCACGTACGCCAGCCGTTCGGCGCGAAGATGGCCGCCAGCGCGGGACCAAAGAACGCGACGCCGACGGCCGACCACAGCGCGGCGTGATCCTGCGTCAGCTTGCCGGTGCTCACCAGCGCGCCGAGCACGGCGGGCACGGCCGCATAGATGACCGCGCGAACGGTGTTGGCCTTCGGGCTGGTCAACCACGCCTTGAGTAGTGCGAGTTTTGCGAGCATGTCGGTGATTTCCCTTCGTTTCGGTTGTTGCGGTTAGACCAAGACCGGGATGCGAGAGCCCCAGTCGTTCGCGTGCTGAATGCCGAGCTCGAGATACGTTTGCGGGCCCACGCCCCACGGGGTGTCGTGGTAGCTGATGTGCCCGTGAATGCCGCCGCCGTAGAACTTGAGCGCCAGCAACGCCGCCTGGACGTCGGCGGCCACGCCGGCGGGCAGCTCGACGCCGTTCGTGGTGATGCCGTCGAGCAAGCCCGTGAAGCCGCTTTCGAGCACGGGCAGAAGCAACCCGACCAGACCGGGTGTGAGCGCCATCGACCCGCCTGCGATGCCGGTCAGGATCGACCCGACGTTCAGGCCGCCGAGAACCGAACCCAACAGGCCGCCGCCGGCCGGCGCCGGCGCGTTGAAAATCGTGTTGAGCCCGCCGTCTTTCTCGACGAGCTGCAACAGGTACGGAATCGCGCGTTCGATCGTGCCGAGCGGGTCCGAAACCGCTGTGCCCAAGATGATTTGCTCGACGTCGGCGAGCACTTGACCGGTCGCACCCTTCGGGCTGTTCGTATACATGTCGGTCGGGTTCGCGAGCCAACAGATACGCCAGCCGAGCCCGGCGATGGCCGCCGGCGAAAGGGTGCGGTACGGCGAGCCGATGCCCTGGCCGCCCGGGTCGGGGCCCAGATAGAACGTGTGGCCGGCCGGCCGCCACGGGTCGCCGATGAGCACGACGCACACGATGCGGTCGCGGTAGGCCGCGAACGGGTGGCCGTCGGTGTAGACGTCGTTCAAGAACAGGATGATGCCGAGCGTGCCCAGCGAGTAGCCGAACAGTGACGCGCTGCCGGTGTTCGCCGCGAACCACGCGGCGAGCATGTTGTAAAGCTGCTGGGCACACTCGGCATCATCCTGTTCTTGAACGACGTCTACACCGACGGCCACCCGTTCGCGGCCTACCGCGACC
>NZ_LZKU01000133.1 GCF_001672975.1 Mycobacterium sp. 1465703.0 | reverse complement strand
AGCACACCAACCCGCACCCGCAGAAGCGGGACATGGAGGGCGGCAAGTACAGCTGGGTGATGTCGCCGCGCTGGTTCCACGGGTGGCGCCGGTCCACCGCGTTGCCCAGTGGATCGGTCTTGACGAACATCTCCTGGTCGGTCCAGTCGTCGTAATACGAACTGCCCAAGAGGATTCGGATACCAAGGTTGATGTCCACCAGCGAGTGGGTGACCAGCTTGCCGTCGACCACCACGCCCGGCGTGACGAACATCGCGTTACCCCAGCGCTCCATGTCCTTGTATTCGAAGTTGCACACCTCGGGGTCCTGGAAGGAGCCCCAGCAGCCCAACAGGGTGCGGCGCAGTCCGACGTTCTCGTAACCGGGCAAGGCCTCGTAGAAGAAGTCGAACAGGTCGTCGTGCATCGGGACGACCTTCTTCATGAACTCTACGTAGCGCATCAAGCGCGTCATGTAGTCCGTCATCAATTGGACGGTCGCCACGGTGCCCACCCCGCCGGGGTAGAGCGTGGAGGGGTGCACGTGGCGACCCTCCATGAGGCAGAACATCTCTCGCGTCCAGCGGCTGACCACAAGCGCTTCGCGGTAGAACTCACCGCTGAACGGGTTGAGCGAGCGCATGATGTCGGCGATCGTCTTGTAGCCGTGGGCGTCAGCGTGCGGAGCCGGTGTCTTCTCGGCCAGCGACAGCACGCTCGGGTTGGTCTCGGAGACCATCTTCTCGCAGAAGTCCACGCCGACCAGGTTCTCCTGGAAGATGTTGTGGTCGAACATGTATTCCGCGGCCTCGCCGAGGTTGACGATCCACTCGCCCAGATGCGGCGGCTTGACGCCATAGGCCATGTTCTGGGTGTAGCACGAACAGGTGGCGTGGTTGTCACCGCAGATACCGCAGATGCGGCTGGTGATGAAATGGGCGTCGCGGGGATCCTTGCCCTTCATGAAGATCGAGTAGCCGCGGAAGATCGACGAGGTGCTGTGGCACTCGACGACTTCTTTGTTCTCGAAGTCGATCTTGGTATAGATACCCAGGCTGCCCACGATCCTGGTGATGGGGTCCCAGGCCATGTCGACCAGTTGGCCGGGTTCCCGCTTGGCATGTGTGGGTTCAGGAATGATGGTTGTCATCGCGCTACTTCTTCCCGCTTTGGCTGCTGTCAGCATTGGCTGATGCGGCGACGGCGTTCGTCTGCTGGAGAGGAGCGCGCCGACCCCGGTAGGCGACCTACCAGGTGCGGCGCGCTCCGGTGGTGAGTTGGTCGCCGTTGTGGCGCCACCGCGGCTCTTTGTCGACGGTGCGTTCCGTGATACCCCTCAGACTGCGAATCACGGCTCCGTATAAACCCGAAGCGGTGCTCGAGATCTTGCCGCCCGGCGGCTCATCCATGAACGGCATGAACTTGTCCGGGAATCCCGGCATCGTGCAGCCAATGCAGATGCCACCGACGTTGGGGCAACCCCCGACACCGTTGATCCAGCCGCGCTTGGGCACATTGCATTTGACGACGGGTCCCCAACAACCCAGTTTCACAATGCATTTCGGCGATCCGTACTCGGTGGCGAAGTCGCCCTGCTCGTAGTAGCCAGCCCGGTCGCAACCCTCGTGCACGGTCTTTCCGAAGAGCCATTGTGGACGCAGCGCGCCGTCGAGCGGAATCATCGGCGCCTGATCGGTCGCCATGTAGAGCAGGTAGGTCAGCGTCTCGGCCAGATTGTCCGGTTGGATCGGGCAACCGGGTACGCACACGATCGGAATGCCGGCCTTGCTCGTCCAGTCCCAACCGAGATAGTCCGGAACACCCATTGCCCCGGTCGGGTTACCGGCCATCGCGTGGATTCCCCCGTAGGTGGCGCAGGTCCCGACCGCCACGATGGCGGTGGCCTTGGGCGCCAACCGGTCGAGCCACTCGCTGGTGGTCATCGGCTGCCCGGTGGCCGGGTTGTTGCCGAAACCGCACCAGTAGCCCTCGTCCTTGATCTTCTCGTTCGGGATGGATCCCTCGACCACCAGAACGAAAGGTTCCAACTCGCCGCGGTCGGCTTTGAAGAACCACTCCAGAAAGTCGTCCGCCCCTCCGTTGGGTCCGCATTCGAAGTCGATCAGGGGCCAGTGCACGGCGACCTGGGGGAGTCCGGGCAAGGCCCCCAACGCGATCTCCTCGACGCTGGGCTGGGTGGCAGCAGTCAATGCCACCGAATCACCGTCACAACTGAGGCCCGCGTTGATCCATAGCACATGGATCAATGTTTGTTCTGCCTTGACTGCTGCTTCTGTTGGCATGCTGCAGCTTTCCGGAGCCGGGCTGGGGCTCCTGCGTTGCCGGAGTCGACCGTCGGCCCACTTGCGCAGCGCTAATTTTTGGGTCTACTCCCGCTATCGTGCGTTGTCAACGGTTCGGCCTGACTGACTAATAGTCGCGTGTTGCATAGCGCTGAAATACCTTGGCGCGCCAGGCTGATTCGTCGAGTCCGCCCGATCATCGCGGGCGGTCCGTCCTGCAAATGCCTTGCAGGAGAGTGGTCGGTGCGGCACTCGCTCGTGCGCCGTTCATGCCCGCTCGGTGGCGAAGCGGCGCAACCACCCGAACCAGGCGCCCATTCCGTCGCCGGTGCGCGCACTGACCGGCAAAATCGTCGCTGCCGCATTGACTTTGCGAACGTGGGCGATGTAGGTGTCCACATCCACGTCGAGGTGGGGCACCAGGTCGATTTTGTTGAGCAGCACCACATCCACCGAGCGGAACATCACCGGATACTTCAGCGGCTTGTCCTCGCCCTCGGTCACCGAATAGACCATGGCCTTGGCGTGCTCGCCGACGTCGAATTCAGCCGGGCAGACCAGATTGCCGACGTTCTCGATGACCACCAGGTCCAGCGCGGCGAGGTCGAGGCCGGGCAGCGCACGATTGATCATGGGGGCGTCGAGATGGCATTCGCCGCCAAATCCGTTGCTGGTATTCAGCAGTGACACCTGGGCGCCGCGGCCGCTGAGCTTGGCCGCATCCAGGTCGGTGGCGATGTCGCCCTCGATCACCCCGATCGCCAGCTCGCCGGCGAGTTCGTCGAGCGTGGCCTGCAGGATGGTGGTCTTGCCCGATCCCGGAGAGCTCATCAGGTTGACGGTGCGCACCCCGTTGTGCTCGAAGGCCGCCCGGTTGGCGTCGGCGAGCAGGTCGTTCTCGGCGAATATCGCCTCCAGCACGTCGATGCGCTGGCTGCCGGTTTGGTAGTGGCTGTGATCGCCGTGGTCGTGGTCGTGGGGAAGGTGATCGTGCTTGTGGGTATGGACGGTTCCGTCGTCGTGCCGATGAAATCTACCCATAGCCAACGCCTTTCACGAGACATCCAATGACGTCACCAAGAATTCGTTGCCGCGCAGCACTTCGACGTCGGAACTGTCGCACCGCGGACACCAGATCGACCATGGCGAGGTGATCTCGGATTGCCCGCCGCAGACATGGCACTTGACTTCGGCGCTGACGCATTCGAGTTCCAGCTCGGCGTCCGGCATGTCCTCGGCGTCGCGGACCAATGTCCAGCAGAACGACAGCGACTCCGGCACCACCTGACGAAGCGCACCCACCCGCACCCGCACCACGTCGACGTGCCGACCGTCGGCGTGATCCTTGACCACACCGGCGATCGCTTCGCACAGCGACAGCTCATGCATCGCCGGTCATCACCGGTCCGCGAGCTGGGCTGGGGCGGACGAGCCCATGAGCACTGTTCTACACCCGAACCGCGGTTTGCGGTGCGACTCGCGCCGGTCGGCTCAGGACGTCCACTTCTCTTCGAGGCGCCCATAACGCCAGACCAGCAGGGCCACCGCCCAGGTGACGACGAAGATGCCGACGATGACGTAACCCATCGCGTTGAGGTCCAGGCCGCCGATCCAGGTCCAGAACGCGCCCCGCCAACCGAACTGGTCGGCGAACAGGACGAGGAGTTCGATGCTGCCGATCACCAAAGCGACCGCGACCGAGAGCGCGGTGATGGTGATGTTGTAGTAGATCTTGCGTACCGGGTTGGAAAAGGCCCAGCCATAGGCGAAATTCATGAATGAACCATCGATCGTATCCAGCAGGCACATGCCGGCGGTGAACAGCACCGGCAGGCACATGATGGCGTACCAGGGCAGCCCGGCGGCGGCGCTGGTGCCGGCCAGCACCAGGAGTGCGATCTCGGTGGCGGTGTCGAAGCCGAGCCCGAACAACAATCCGACCGGATAGCAGTGCCAGGATTTGGTGATCGACTTGGTGACGCGGCCGAGTAACCGGCTGATCAGTCCCCGGTTATCCAGGTGCCGCTCCAGCTCGGCGGCGTCGGCTTCCGGATCGTATTCACCCCGGCGCAGTCGTCTGAAGACTCGCAGGATGCCGACCAGCACGATGACGTTGAGGAGCGCGATCGCATACAGGAACACACCCGAGACGCTGGTGCCGATCAGCCCGGTGTAGTGGTGCAGCGTCGAGGAGTCGTCGCGGACCGGGCCGACGAACGTCTTCACCCCGCATGCCAGCAGCACCGCTAAGCCGAAGACCACCGTGGAGTGGCCCAGGGAGAAGAAGAAGCCGACGGCCAGCGGGCGCTGCCCGTCGTTCATCAGCTTGCGGGTGGTGTTGTCGATGGCGGCGATATGGTCGGCGTCAAAGGCGTGCCGCATGCCCAGCGTATAGGCCGTTAATCCGATACCGACGCCAAAAGCCTTGCCGCCCAAGTTGTATTGAGCCGGTGCCACGAAGAAGACCATGGTGGCCCAGCCGAGCAGGTGCAGCGCGACGATCACCGCCAGCATGGATGCGAGTCGCCACCACTCCGCCGGTGCCAGGGCGCCGCGAAGCTTAGTCGTCCGTGACGTCCGCCAGTCGATTTCGGTACCGGCCACTGGGGTCCTTCCGGCGCGTCCTTGCGTATCGGCTGCCACAACCGGCACGACTGTAAGTTCCGCGCCTTCCCAGATGCAAGCGAGTTGCAGGAAATCGAGTGGCTGGATCGGCTCGAAGACTGGCGATCCCGCCGCTTGAGCGCGACACTGAACCGGTGACGCCCAAGCCGTCGGTACTGGATGCGTCGGTCAACGAGAGGATCGGCGATTTTCTGCGTGCCCATGGGCTGCGGCGGATGGCTTCGCGGATTCAGGTGCTGGCGGTGCTGGAGCCGCTCAACGGCCACCTGCCGGTCGCCGAGATCTACAAGCGGATGCGTGAGTGTCTGCCGCCCGACACCCATCCGCCCGATGTCGCGACCGTCTACCGCACGGTGACCACCCTGGTCGATCAGGGCGTGCTGCACGCGTTGACACTCGAGGGCGGTGTGACGACGTACGGGCTGGCCACCGCTCCGCATCATCACGCGGTGTGCACGAAGTGCGGCACCATCATCGAGGTGCCCGCCCGGCAGTTGAGTTCGGCGCTCGAACACGCGATGGCCGGCAGTTCGTTTGCGCTGTCGGAGGCGGCCGGGCTGACCCTGCACGGGCTGTGCCCGCAGTGTCAGGACGACAAGCCGGCCGCCCGGCCGCGCCGGCGTTGAGGTCAGCGCAGACCCAGCAGCGCGTTCTCCACCACCTCGGGCAGCGCCGGATGGATCCAGTACTGACCGCGGGCCATTTGCGGCGCGGTGAGCCCGAAACTCATTGCCTGAATCAACGGCTGGATGATCGATGAGGCCTGAGTGCCCATGATGTGTGCGCCCAGCAGGCGCCCGGTACCGCGCTCGGCAATGAGCTTCACGATGCCGGTGGTGTCCTCCGCCGCCCAGCCGTAGGCGACGTCGCCATAGTCCTGCACCTTCACTGAGATTTTGAAACCCTGTGCGATGGCTTCGTTTTCGGACAACCCGACGTAGGAGATCTGCGGATCGGTGAAGACCGCGGACGGCACATAGCGATGGTCGGTGACGGCCATCGCCTCGGTATCGTCCCAGTCGCACAGCAGGTTGTGCTGCACGACGCGCGCCTCGTGGTTCGCCACGTGCTTGAGCTGATACGGAGAGGAGACGTCCCCCAGGGCGAAAACGCCACGCGCCGAGGTGCGCTGGTACTCGTCGACGACGACAAGGCCGTCCTCGACGGCGATGCCGGCCTGCTCGGCGTCGAGTAGATCAGCGTTGGACACCCGTCCGGTCGCCACCAGCAGCGCATCGGTGTCCAGGGTGTGGCCGTTGTCCAGCTCCACCCTGACACCCGAGCCCCGGTTCTCGGCGGCTACCACATTGCAGTGCGTGTGCAGTTCCCATTTGTTCGCCGCGATACGGGTGAAGCGTTCGCTGAGAACGTCGTCGATGTGCCGCAGCAAGCTCGAGCCCCGCACCACCATGGTCACCCGCGAGCCCAGCGCGGAGAAGATGTGTGCGAACTCCGCCGCCACGAAGCCGCCTCCGACGATCGTCAGATGCTCTGGCAATTCGGGGATTCGCATGATGGTATCGCTGGTGTGGTACCGGGCGCCGCAGTCGAGGATCGCCGGGGGAATCACCGCCCGCGCCCCCGCCGCGATCACTACCTGATCGGCGGTGAACTCTTCGTCGGCGTCGGTGCGCAACAGGTAGCGCCCGTCGGCCTGGACCGGACCGAACCGGATGTGCCGTTTGTACACATCGACATTGGGCGCCGCATTCCGATAATCCTCACCGCTGACCCCGATCGGGTCGATGCGTCCGAAGACTCGCGAGACGATGTCGTCCCAGCGCACCCGGTCGAGGCGCGCATCGACGCCGTAGCGCGCCGCGTCGCGGACCGTCTGAGCGACCTCGGCGGCGTAGACGAACATCTTGGTGGGGATGCACCCGACGTTCAGGCAGGTGCCGCCGAAGGTGCCCTCTTCACAGATCGCCACCCGCTTGTCGGCGAAGCGCTCATCGAGAATGCTGTTGCCGGAACCGGTTCCGATGATCGCGACGTCGTAGGTCTCCAAGCCGTCACCCCTTTCCGAACGACGGTGCGGCGTCGTTGTCGGCACGCAGGTAGCCGTCCAGCCAGAGATCCAGTTCACGATAGGCGACTTCGCGCGGGCCCGGCAGCGACAAGAACACGTCGTGCTTGGCGTCCGTTACCGGGACGACGGTGCTGCGGTTCCCGACACAACCGGCCCACCTGGCGATCTGGGTGACGTCGAGTACCGCGTCGCCGCACCGCATGGACGCGGGATCGGTGCCTTCCTGCACGCTGTGATCGGACCGCAAGATCAGATTCGGCACACCCACGTCGAGACCGCGATGCAGTCGGGCCTGGCCGCGGCGGATGGCATGCAGCCAGCCGAACGTGATCGGGAAGCCGCCGACCGGTTTCCACTGCAGGTTGTAGTCGAATTCCCCGTCATAGTCACGGTGCAAGGTGGTGCCGTAGCCGCCCTCGCCCGGCGATCGGGCCACCCCCTTGGACCGCACCCTGGACAGGCCGGCGATCAACGCGACGGTCACCGAGTGCCGCAGAATGGGCGGACCGGGCAGCTCGAGGAACGGGCTGTTGAGCACCAGGCCGCCGACGCCGGCGTGCGCGGCCGGGTTTCGCCGGCGCAACCGGTCCAACCATAACGACACGATCAACCCGCCCGCCGAATGCGCGTAGACCAGCACCTTCGCCGGATCCCCGGCCCTGCCGTGCGCTTGCGCTCCGACGGCGGCCAGCGCCTGATCGAGCTCGGCGTCGTAGTTGGCCAGGTCGGTGACGAAGTGCGGCGTCTGGCCGTCGCGGTGCGACCGGCCGCACTTGTGCAGGTCCAGCGCGTAGAAGGTAAAGCCGCGAGCCGCGAGATGGTCGGCCAGGTCGGTGTGGAAGAAGTAGTCGGTGTAGCCGTGCACCGCCAGCACCGCGTGCCCGGCCGGTGCCGGTTCGGGGCCGCGTCGGATCAGGGTCGCGACGATGTCGCCCTCACCGGCCGGATCGGACCCGAGCGCGATGGTGCGCTGCCAGTAACCGGGGAGGACATCGGGCGTCCAGCCGGTCACTTCGCCCGCACCCTGCCAGTCACCCCGCCTTTCACCACGCCAGCTTAGAGCTTTTGCTGGCCACCGGGCGCGCACTTCGTTCGCGGCCACTTTGCCTCGGGATAACCTGGGACCGGCGCAGTCGAGGGAAGGACCAGCAAGCCGGTGTCTCGCAACTTGGGGCCAGCCAGGACCACACGGACAGACGTCGTGCTGGTGGGCGCGGGCATCATGAGCGCGACCCTGGGTGCGTTGGTGCGCCGGCTACAGCCGGATTGGTCGATGACCTTCGTGGAGCGACTGGACGCCGTGGCCGCCGAGAGCAGCAGCCCCTGGAACAACGCCGGCACCGGACATTCGGCGCTGTGCGAGCTGAACTACACCCCGCAGCGGGCCGACGGCTCGATCGATATCAGCAAAGCGGTGCGCATCAACGAACAATTTCAGGTGACCCGCCAGTTCTGGGCCTACGCCGTCGAGAACGGGATCCTGACCGATCGGCGTTTTCTCACCGCGGTGCCGCACGCGAGCTTCGTGCGCGGCGCCCAGCGCGTCGACTATTTGCGGCGACGCCAGCAGGCGTTGGCGCACAACCCGCTGTTCGCCGGCATCGAATTGATCGACGACGCGGACGAGTTCGCCCGCCGGTTGCCGTTCATGGCCGCCAAGCGGGACTTCTCCGAACCGACAGCGCTCAACTGGGCCGCCCACGGCACCGACGTCGACTTCGGCGCCCTGTCACAACAGCTCATGGGGTTCTGCGTGCGCAGCGGCGCGACGGCATTGTTCGGCAACGAGGTCCGCAACCTGACCCGCCAGTCCGACGGCAGCTGGACGCTGTTGATCCGCAACCGCCGTACCGGCGAAAAGCACCGCCTGAACGCCAAATTCGTCTTCGTCGGGGCCGGCGGTGATGCCCTGCCGCTGCTACAGAAGTCCGGTATCGACGAGGTCAGAGGTTTCGCCGGATTCCCGATCGGCGGCCGCTTCCTGCGCGCTGATAACCCGGCGCTCACCGCCACGCACCGGGCCAAGGTGTATGGGGTCCCCGCAGCGGGCGCCCCGCCGCTGGGTGCTCTGCATCTGGACCTGCGTTACGTCAACGGCAAGCCGTGGCTGGTGTTCGGCCCTTACGCCGGCTGGTCACCAAAGTTCTTGAAACACGGGCACTTCACCGATCTGCCCCGTTCGGTGAAGCCGAACAACCTGACCGCACTGCTCGGTGTCGGCGTCAGCCAGCTGACCCTACTCAGATACCTGATCGGCCAACTGCGGCTGTCTGAAACCGATCGGCTGCGCATGTTGCGCGAATTCGCCCCCACCGCAGTGGGTTCGGACTGGGAGCTGACAGTGGCCGGTCAGCGCGTGCAAGTGATCCGTCGGGAAAAACGCAAGGGCGGGGTGCTGGACTTCGACACCACCGTGGTGGGGGCGGCGGATGGCAGCATCGCCGGGCTGCTGGGCGGCTCTCCGGGAGCGTCGACCGCGGTCCCCATCATGCTCGGCGTGCTGGAACGATGCTTTGCCAACCGCTTCGGGTCGTGGCAACCCGCTCTCAAAGAGATGGTTCCGTCGTTGGGGGCGAGGTTGTCGGACGAGCCGGCGCTCTACCACGAGGTTTTTTCATGGGGTACGAAGATGCTGGGGTTGGGCGTGTCATGACCGGCACCGGTGAAGCGCAGCGCAGCGATGCGGGCTGCTGGGGAGAGGGGCGCCGCCGGTGACCGAAGCACTGCGACGTATATGGGCCAAAGACCTTGATGCCCAGACGCTTTACCAGCTACTCCAGCTCAGGGTGGAGGTGTTCGTCGTCGAACAAGCGATCCCGTATCCGGAGCTGGACGGGCGCGATCTGCTCGCCGAGACCCGGCACTTCTGGCTGGAAACGGCCGCCGGCGAGGTGATCTGTACGCTGCGGCTGATGGAGGAGCATGCCGGGGGCGAGAAGGCGTTCAGGATCGGGCGGCTGTGCACCAAACGCAGTGCCCGCGGTCAGGGCCACACCACCAGGCTGCTGCGCGCGGCCCTGGCCGAGGTGGGTGACTACCCCTGCCGGATCAACGCGCAGACCTATTTGGCGGACATGTACGCCCAGCACGGATTTGTGCGCGACGGCGACGATTTCCTTGACGACGGCGTTCCACATGTACCGATGCTGCGACCGGGCTCGGGTTTGGCGGCCAAGCCGTGAAGCCCTACCCGTTCAGCGCGATCGTCGGGCACGACCAGCTGCGTCTGGCCCTGCTGCTGTGCGCGGTGCGCCCGGAGATCGGCGGCGCGCTCATCCGCGGCGAGAAGGGCACCGCCAAGTCCACCGCCGTGCGCGGCCTGGCGGCGTTGCTGGCCGACGCCACCGGCAGCGACGCGGGTCTGGTCGAAATGCCGCTGGGGGCAACCGAAGACCGGGTGATCGGCTCACTGGACTTACAGCGGGTGCTGCGCGACGGCGAGCACGCGTTTTCGCCCGGTCTGCTGGCCCGCGCGCACGGCGGCGTGCTCTATGTCGACGAAGTCAACCTGTTGCACGATCATCTCGTCGATGTGCTGCTCGACGCGGCGGCGATGGGACGGGTGCACATCGAACGCGACGGCATCTCGCATTCGCACGACGCCCGGTTCGTGTTGATCGGGACCATGAATCCCGAAGAGGGCGAACTACGTCCGCAGCTGCTGGACCGATTCGGGCTCACCGTTGATGTGCACGCATCGCGCGACGTCGACGTGCGAGTGCAGGTCATCCGGCAGCGGATGGCTTATGAGGCCGATCCGGATGGTTTCGCGCAGCGCTATGCCGACGCCGATGCCGAGCTGGCCCGGCGGATCGCCGCGGCGCGTGCGCTCGTCGATGATGTGGTGTTGCCCGACAACGAATTACGACGCATCGCGGCACTGTGTGCTGCCTTCGACGTCGACGGCATGCGGGCCGATCTGGTGGTGGCCCGCACCGCTGTCGCGCATGCGGCCTGGCGCGGCGCGCACACCGTCGGGGAGGAGGACATCCGGGTGGCCGCCGAACTCGCGCTGCCGCACCGGCGGCGCCGCGATCCGTTCGACGATCCGGGCATCGACCGCGACCAGCTGGATGAAGCCCTGGCCCAAGCCGGTTCCGATCCAGAGCCCGATCCCGAGTCCGATCCACCCGGCGGCGGTCAGTCCAACGATACCGAACAAGAACCGCCGCAACAGAATTCACCGGAAAACGGCAAACTGCAGGCGCCGCGAACGAGGCCCAGCGCGCCGCCGTCGAAAACGTTTCGCACCCGGACACTGCGAGTTCCCGGTGTCGGCGAGGGCGCGCCCGGGCGGCGATCGCGCGCCCGCAATGCCAGCGGCAGCGTCATCGCCGCCACCGACCCGGACGACGCCAGTTGCGCCGGGCACGGGCTGCATCTGTTCGCCACCCTGCTGTCAGCCGCCGAGCGCGCTGGGACCGGACCGTTGCGTCCGCAGCCCGGCGACGTGCGCCGCGCCGTGCGCGAGGGCCGCGAAGGCAATCTGGTGATCTTCGTTGTGGACGCGTCGGGTTCGATGGCCGCACGAGATCGGATGGCCGCGGTCAGCGGCGCCGCGCTGTCGCTGCTACGCGACGCCTATCAGCGTCGCGACAAGGTTGCCGTCATCACGTTCCGCCAACAGCAGGCGCGACTGCTGTTGCCACCGACGACGTCGGCGCACATCGCCGGCCGCCGGCTGGCCCGCTTCGACACCGGCGGGAAGACTCCGCTGGCTGAAGGCCTGCTGGCCGCGCGTGAGCTGATCGTGCGGGAGAAAGCGCGCGACCGGGCGCGGCGTTGCCTGGTGGTGGTGCTGACCGACGGCCGGGCCACGGCCGGGCCGGATCCATTGGGCCGCAGCAGGACCGCGGCGGCTCGGTTGGTTGCCGAGGGTGCCGCCGCGGTGGTGGTGGACTGCGAAACGTCATATGTGCGATTGGGCCTTGCCGAGCAACTGGCCCGCCACCTCGGCGCTCCGGCGGTACGGCTGGAGCAGTTGCACGCGGATTCTCTGACGCGTGCGGTGCGCGACGTGGCTTGAGCCGGCCGGCCAGAAGCAGAAAGGTTAAACGCTTATGCCACAAGGCGTTCCACTTCAAGTGCCCGATGACGGCCTGACCACCCGGGCGCGGCGTCACACACCCGTGCTGGCGCTGCACACCGGAGCCGGCAAGGGAAAGTCCACCGCGGCATTCGGAATGGCGCTGCGGGCCTGGAATGCCGGGCTCTCCGTCGCGGTGTTTCAGTTCGTCAAAAGCGCCAAATGGAAGGTGGGCGAGGAGGCCGTTTTCGGTCAGCTCGGCCAGGTGCACGACCAGCAGCGGGTCGGCGCGCCGGTCGAATGGCACAAGATGGGTGCCGGCTGGTCCTGGACCCGCAAGGCGGGCAGCGAGGTCGATCACGCGGCGGCAGCGGCCGACGGCTGGGCCGAGATCGCGCGCCGGCTGGCCGACCAGCGTCACGACTTCTATGTGCTGGACGAGTTCACCTATCCACTGAAGTGGGGTTGGGTAGACATCGACGAGGTGGTCGGGGTGTTGACGGCCCGGCCCGGTCATCAGCATGTGGTGATCACCGGGCGCGACGCCCCGCAGCGTCTGATCGATGTGGCCGACCTGGTGACCGAGATGGTCAAGATCAAGCACCCGATGGACGCCGGACGTAAGGGGCAGAAGGGCATCGAGTGGTGAGTGTTCCCGCCGTCGTCATCGCCGCTCCCGCGTCGGGCAGTGGAAAAACCACGGTGGCAACGGGTTTGATCGGCGCCTTGCGGCAGGCAGGGCACCGGGTGGCGCCGTTCAAGGTCGGCCCCGACTTCATCGATCCCGGCTACCACGGCCTTGCCGCCGGTCGGCCGGGCCGCAATCTCGATCCGGTTTTGGTGGGGGAGCACCTCATTGGCCCGCTCTACGGCCACGGCGCCAAGGACGCGGACATCGCCGTGGTCGAAGGTGTGATGGGACTGTTCGACGGTCGGATCGGTTCAGCCGGCACGACTCCCGCGCCGGGATCGACGGCGCATGTCGCCGGCCTGCTGGGCGCGCCCGTCGTCCTGGTCATCGATGCGCGCGGTCAAAGCCAGAGCATTGCGGCACTGTTGCACGGGTTTTCGACGTTCGACACCGCGACCCGGGTCGCCGGCGTGATCCTGAACCGCGTCGGGTCGGCCCGCCATGAGCAGGTGTTGCGGCAGGCCTGCGAGCAGGCCGGTGTTCCGGTGCTGGGCGCAATCCCACGCGTGGGCGAATTGGAGTTGCCGACAAGGTATTTGGGTCTGGTCACCGCGGTGGAGTACGGGCGGCGGGCCCGGACGGCAGTCGAGGCGATGACCGCCTTGATCACTCGCCACGTCGACTTGCCGGCGGTGGTCGCGGTCGCCGGGGCGCGGGTGGCGCAGCCGCCGCCTTGGGATCCCGCGACCGCGGTGGGGGAGACGGCCACCGGGCGCGCCACCGTCGCGGTGGCGGCCGGCAAGGCATTCAGTTTCGGCTACGCCGAACACGCGGAGCTGCTGGCGGCGGCCGGCGCCGACGTCGTCCAATTCGATCCGCTCGTCGACGCGTTGCCCGACGGCACCGATGCGGTGTTGCTGCCCGGCGGTTTTCCCGAACAGTTCACCGCGGATCTCTCGGCCAACGACGTGGTGCGCCGGCAGATCAACGAGCTGGCCGCCGCCGGGGCGCCGATCCACGCCGAGTGCGCCGGGTTGATTTATCTGGTCTCCGAGCTGGACGGGCACCCGATGTGCGGTGTGCTGGCAGGGCAGGCGCGGTTCACCTCACAGCTGACGCTGGCGTATCGCGATGCCGTTGCGGTCGCGGATTCGGCGCTGTACACCGCCGGCCAGCGTGCGGTGGGGCATGAATTTCACCGCACCGCAGTCACATTCAGTGAGGACTATCAGCCCGCATGGATGTACCAGGCGCACGACGCCGGCCAGCAGGGCGGTCCGGTACGCGACGGCGTCGTGCACGCCGGTGTGCACGGGTCGTATCTGCACACCCATCCGGCTGCCGCGCCGGAGGCGGTGGCGCGCTTCGTCGCACATGCCGGCGCCCGGCTTCGCCGCGCTGGCGGTCGCCACTAGATCGATGGTGGCGACCCGCGGCGCCCGGCTTCGCCGCGCTGGCGGTCGCCACTAGGCTTGCCGGGTGACCGAGAGCGCCTACCTCGCTGGGCTGCGGCTGACCGGCAAGAAGGTCGTCGTGGTCGGCGGCGGCACCGTTGCCCAGCGCCGGCTGCCGTTGCTCATCGCCAGTGGCGCGGACGTCCACGTCATCTCCCGCAGCGCCACCAGGTCGGTCGAGGCGATGACGGGAATTACGTTGGCATTGCGCGAATACCGCGACGGCGACCTCGACGGGGCCTGGTACGCGATCGCGGCCACCGACGACCCCGCGGTGAACGAGGCGGTGGTCGCCGAGGCCGAGAGCCGCCGCATCTTTTGCGTCCGCGCCGAC
The DNA here is from genome assembly GCF_001672975.1 of Mycobacterium sp. 1465703.0. Taxonomy (GTDB): domain Bacteria; phylum Actinomycetota; class Actinomycetes; order Mycobacteriales; family Mycobacteriaceae; genus Mycobacterium. The sequence continues at coordinate 4,670 of NZ_LZKU01000133.1, read as the reverse complement.
GTCGCGGTGGAGGGGACCGCAGTCACCCCAGCATCTTTCGACTACGCCGGGTTGTCCGTCGGGGTGCTGGCCGGCGGTGAGCACCGTCGGTCCGCCGCGATCCGCTCGGCCATCCGTGAGGCGCTGCAGACCGGGCTCATCACTCCCGACAGCCCGGTCGGCTCCGACGTCGTCAAGGGCGGGGTGGCCCTGGTCGGCGGCGGTCCCGGTGACCCCGAACTGATCACCGTGCGCGGCCGCCGCCTGCTTGCCCACGCCGACGTGGTGGTCGCCGACCGGCTCGCGCCGCCGGAACTGCTCGCCGAACTACCCCCACATGTAGAAGTCATCGATGCGGCCAAGATCCCGTACGGGCGGGCGATGGCCCAGGACGCGATCAACGACGTCATGATCGAACGCGCCCGCGCCGGCCGCTTCGTGGTGCGCCTCAAAGGCGGGGACCCCTTCGTGTTCGCCCGCGGCTATGAGGAGGTGCTGGCGTGCGTTGAAGCTGGGATTCCGGTGACCGTGGTGCCAGGTGTGACGAGTGCCATAGGAGTGCCCGCGTTGGCCGGTGTTCCGGTCACCCATCGGGCGATAAATCACGAATTCGTGGTGGTCAGCGGCCATCTGCCACCCGGTCATCCCGAATCGTTAGTGAATTGGGATGCACTGGCCGCAATGTCAGGCACGATTGTTTTGCTGATGGCGGTCGAACGGATCGAACTTTTCGCCGACGCTCTTCTGAAAGGCGGCCGACCTGCGGATACGCCGGTGTTGGTGGTACAGCATGGAACGACGGCGGCTCAGCACACTTTGCGGGCGACGCTCGCCGACACGCCCGAGAAGATCCGCGCCGAGGGTATCCGACCTCCCGCGATCATCGTGATCGGTGCCGTGGCGGCATTCGGGCTTTAAACGGTTCTTAAGAGTACTGTAAGGTAACCCTTTATGACGGCTCTCAACGATGCAGAGCGCGCGGTGCAACATCTCGCCTCGGCGCGCCCCGATCGTCCAGCCCCGGTGAGCGCTGCGCTCCCGGCGGAGACCGCCTCCAAGCGCATCAGCAAGTACTACCCGGCGTGGCTGCCCTCTCGACGCTTCATCGCGGCCGTCATCGCCATCGGTGGTATGCAGCTACTGGCGACGATGGACAGCACCGTCGCCATTGTGGCGCTGCCCAAGATTCAAAACGAGCTCAGCCTGTCCGACGCCGGACGCAGCTGGGTGATCACCGCCTACGTGCTGACGTTCGGCGGGCTGATGCTGCTTGGCGGTCGCCTCGGCGACACCATCGGGCGCAAACGCACCTTCATCGTCGGTGTCGCGCTGTTCACCATTTCTTCTGTGCTGTGTGCGGTCGCCTGGGACGAGGCGACCATGGTCATCGCGCGGCTCTCACAGGGGGTCGGGTCGGCCATCGCGTCGCCGACCGGTTTGGCCCTGGTGGCGACCACCTTCCCGAAGGGCCCCGCCCGTAACTTCGCTACCGCGGTGTTCGCCGCGATGACGGCGGTCGGTTCGGTGATGGGCCTGGTGGTCGGCGGAGCGCTGACCGAGGTGTCGTGGCGGCTGGCGTTCCTGGTGAACGTGCCGATCGGCCTGGTGATGATCTACCTGGCTCGCACCGCGCTGCGCGAGACCAACCGGGAGCGGATGAAGCTCGACGCGACCGGGGCCATGCTGGCCACGCTGGCGTGCACCGCCGCCGTCTTCGCCTTCTCGATGGGACCGGAAAAGGGCTGGGTTTCGATCACCACCATCGGTTCGGGTGTGGTCGCTTTCGGCGCCGCGATCGCGTTCGTCATCGTGGAGCGCACCGCCGAGAACCCCGTCGTGCCGTTCGACTTGTTCCGCGACCGCAATCGGTTGGTCACCTTCATCGCGATCTTCTTGGCCGGCGGACTCATGTTCACCCTGACGGTGTGCATCGGCCTGTACGTACAGGACATCTTGGGCTACAGCGCGCTACGTGCCGGCGTCGGCTTCATCCCGTTCGTCATCGCGATGGGAATCGGCCTCGGTCTCTCATCGCAGCTGGTGTCCCGGTTCTCGCCGCGGGTGCTGACCATCGGCGGCGGGATCCTGCTGTTCTGGGCGATGATCTACGGCTCGGCATTCATGCACCGCGGCGTCGCCTACTTCCCCAACCTGGTGCTGCCGATCGTCATCGGCGGAATCGGCATCGGCATGGCCGTCGTCCCGCTGACCCTGGCAGCCATCGCCGGCGTCGGTTTCGACCAGATCGGCCCGGTATCGGCGGTCACGCTGATGCTGCAAAGCCTGGGTGGGCCGCTGGTGCTGGCCGTCATCCAGGCGGTGATCACCTCGCGGACGCTGTATCTGGGCGGAACCACCGGCCCGGTGAAAATCATGAATGATGCTCAATTGGGAGCGCTCGACCACGGTTACACCTACGGGCTGCTGTGGGTGGCCGGCGTGGCCGTCCTCGTCGGCGGGGCGGCGCTGTTGATCGGCTACACCCCCGACCAGGTTGCGCACGCGCAAGAGGTCAAGGAAGCGATGGACGCCGGGGAGCTGTAGCTCACCCCGCACGGGCGCTCTTCGCAGCACGCTGGACCCGATGGCGGTGACCTGCCGCGCCCAACTTCGTTGCGCTCGCAGCCACCGCTAGGCTGGCCCGCTGTGATCACCCGGATGTCCCAGCTGTTTTTGCGCACCTTGCGCGACGATCCCGCCGACGCCGAAGTCGCCAGCCACAAGCTGCTGATCCGGGCCGGCTACATCCGGCCCGTCGCGCCGGGGCTGTACAGCTGGCTACCGCTGGGGCTGCGGGTGCTGCGCCGCATCGAGCGGATCGTCCGCGACGAGATGAACGCCATTGGCGGACAAGAGATCCTGTTCCCCGCACTGCTGCCACGCGCGCCGTACGAGACGACGAACCGGTGGACCGAATACGGCGACTCGGTGTTCCGGCTGCAGGACCGCCGTGGCAACGACTACCTGCTGGGCCCCACCCACGAAGAACTGTTCACGCTGACCGTCAAAGGGGAATACAGCTCCTACAAAGACTTTCCGGTCCTGCTCTATCAAATCCAGAACAAATACCGCGACGAGGCGCGGCCGCGGGCCGGCATCCTGCGGGTCCGGGAGTTCGTGATGAAGGACTCCTATTCGTTCGACATCGACGAGGCCGGCCTCAAGGCCGCCTATCACGCCCATCGCGAGGCCTATCAGCGCATCTTCGCGCGCCTGCAGGTGCGCTACGTCATCGTCTCCGCCGTGTCGGGCGCCATGGGCGGCAGCGCCTCTGAGGAGTTCCTGGCCGAGAGCGCGGTCGGTGAGGACACCTTCGTACGGTGCCTGGAGTCCGGTTATGCCGCCAACGTCGAGGCCGTCGTCACCGCCCGTCCAGAGGCGCGGCCTATCGACGGGTTGCCCGAGGCCGTGGTCCACGACACCGGCGACACCCCGACCATCGCCACCCTGGTCGACTGGGCCAACCAGGCGGACCTGGGCCGCACTGTGACCGCGGCCGACACCTTGAAGAACGTGCTGCTCAAGGTGCGCCAACCCGGCGGGGACTGGGAACTGCTGGCCATCGGGGTGCCGGGCGATCGTGAGGTCGACGACAAGAGGCTGGGCGCGGCGCTGGAACCGGCCGAATACGCCCTGCTCGACGACGCCGACTTCGCCAAGTACCCCTTTCTGGTGAAGGGGTATATCGGGCCGAAAGCGTTGCAAGGCAACGGTGTTCGCTATCTGGTTGACCCACGGGTGGTGGACGGCACCAGCTGGATCACCGGGGCCGACGAACCCGGGCGGCACGTCGTCGGCCTGGTGGCCGGCCGGGACTTCACCGCCGACGGCACCATCGAGGCCGCCGAGGTGCGCGACGGTGACCCCTCGCCGGATGGCGCGGGCCCGCTGGTCTCGGCGCGCGGCATCGAGGTCGCGCATATCTTTCAGCTCGGCCGCAAATACACCGACGCCTTCACCGCTGATGTGCTGGGCGAGGACGGCAAGCCGGTGCGCCTGACCATGGGCTCCTACGGCCTCGGGGTGTCACGGATGGTGGCCGTCATCGCCGAGCAGCACCACGACGAACTCGGCCTGCGCTGGCCGGCGGCCGTCGCACCGTTCGACGTCCACCTGGTGATCGCCAACAAAGACGAGCAGGCCCGCACCGGAGCCACCGAACTGGCCGCCGAGCTGGACCGGTTGGGCCTCGAGGTGCTGCTCGACGACCGCCAGGCGTCTCCCGGGGTGAAGTTCAAGGACGCCGAACTGCTGGGCGTGCCCTGGATCGTGGTGGTGGGACGCGGCTGGGCGGACGGCGTGGTGGAACTGCGCGACCGCTTCGGCGGCCACACCCGCGAACTGGCGACCGGGCCGTCGCTGGCCACCGACATCGCGGCGGCCCTGAGCGGTTAGTCGTTGCCGCCGGGGAAGCTCGTCGTGATCGGCCAGGCCCCCAGCACCCGGTTCCATCGGGCGCCCATCACGGCACTTTGAACCAGGGCCGTCGACGCGAACGCGCGGTCCTCGGCGGTCTCGGCGTGCTCGGCGACCACACGCCAGGCTCCCGCACAGTCGTTCTCCATCCGGGCGGCCAGACGCGCGGCGTCAGCCGGGCCGCCAACCACCAGGGGCAGCTGGTAGCCGGCCGCGGCGACCGGAGCGTTGACCTTGCGGGCGGCCAACATCGCGATGACGTCGTCGCGGCGCTG
>NZ_LZKU01000132.1 GCF_001672975.1 Mycobacterium sp. 1465703.0 | reverse complement strand
GCACGAACAGGAGCTGGCGGCCCTCGATTTGATCGAGCACCCCACCGTCAAGGCCGCCTACCGCGCCGTCGCCGAGACCTGGCTCGGTCGCGCCAAGGCGTCGGACGCGATGCGGGAACGGTTCGACGACGCGTTCACCGAGGTGATGTTCTCGGCGGCGGTGTGGTCGTCCAACCAGGACAAGCTGCGGCCGAAGGTCAGCTGCATCACCCGGCTCGCGCATCCGGTGGACGGCCGCAACATCCCCGGATCGCGTTGGGGCATAGACAATCCCGACACCGTGTACCGGGTGATCCCGATCTCCGGCGACGAACGCTACGAGATCCACGGCCGGGTCGGCGAGCACCGCATGACCGAGAACTACTTCACGCTGTGGGACGCGCACATGGGCACCGTCGACGTGCTCAACGGCCGCACCATGCAGGTCGACTCGGACGGCAGCTTCACCATCACCGTCGACGCCGACCCGGCCAACGGGCGGCCCAACCACGTGCAGACCTCCGACCAGGCCCATGAGTTCTACATCCGCGACGTGCTGTTGGACTGGGGCCGTGACGATCCCAACTACCTTGAGGTGCAACGGCTTGGCGGTCCACCCGCGACGCCGGTGCGTACGCTCGACGAGCAGGCCGAAGCCACCGCGGCGATGATGGATTACTTCGCCAACTTCACCGGCAAGCTCAGTCACGGGGTGTACAAGATGCCGGCCAACCATTTCAACCTGGCCTGGTCGGCGGACAAGGTTGGCGCGATGCGCAACCAGGTCTACGTCATGGGCCGGTTCGACCTCGCCCCCGACGAGGCGTTCGTGGTCGATCTGAATGACGGTGGCGCCGAATACTTCACCGTGCCGCTGAGCAACATCTGGGGCACCACGCTCGGCATCGTGGACCGTACCGGCAGCCTCAACAAGGCGCAGTCGGTGGCCAACGACGACGGCAGCTACACCTACGTGATCTCACCCGTCGATCCCGGCGTGGCGAATTGGATCGACTCCGACGGCCTGCGAGAGGCCATCCTGACGTTGCGTATGGCGGAGTTCGGTGAGGGCGGGCCGCGCCAGGACCTCGGGGCGCGCGGGCGGGTGGTCAAACTGGACCAGCTGGACGCCGAGGTGTCGCATCTGCCCCGGGTGAGCCGGCAGCAGCGGGCGACTGAGCTGGCGCGGCGGCGCGCGGCCTATCTGCGCCGTCTGCCGGAAGGGACGATCTGACGATGTCGCGCTGGCTGATCACCGGGTGTTCCACCGGCTTTGGGCGCGAAATCGCGCGCGCTGCACTGCAAGCCGGCCACAGCGTGGTGGTGACCGCGCGACGGGCCGAGGCGGTGCAGGATATCGCCGACGAATTCGGCGACCGCGCCGTGGCCGCGGTCCTCGACGTGACCGACGCCGCCCAGATAGCCGCAGCGGTGTCGGCGGCCGACGAGGCGTTCGGTGGGATCGACGTCCTGGTCAACAACGCCGGTCACGGGTACCTGTCCTCGGTGGAAGAGGGTGAGGACGCCGAGGTCCGAAAATTATTCGACGTCAACTACTTTGGCGCCGTCGACATGATCAAGGCGGTGCTGCCGGCCATGCGCGCCCGCGGGTCGGGGCACATCATCAACATTTCCTCGATGACGGGTCTGGTGGCCAACCCGCCCAACGCCTACTACTCGTCGACCAAGTTCGCGCTGGAAGCGGTGACCGAAGCGCTGGCTACCGAGGTACGCCCGCTGGGCATCAAGGTGACCGCGATAGAGCCGGGTGCCTTCCGGACCGATTGGGCGACGCGGTCGATGAAGGAATCGGGCAGCCCGATCGCCGATTACGTCGACGTGGCGGCGCGCAAGGATCTGATCAAGCAGTTCGCCGATCATCTGCCGGGTGACCCGAAAAAGGTGGCCGAAGCGGTGCTGATGGTGACCACGCTCGACGAACCGCCGTTGCGGCTGCTGCTGGGTCGTGACGTGCTGAAGGCCATGCGGGACAAGATCGCCGCGATGTCGGCGTCGATCGAAGAGTGGAAGGCCGTCACCAAAGACGTGAACTTCGCGGACTCTTAGGCTGTCAATCCCGCACCAGAGGGACTGTCTCACCGGCCCGACCGCCACGGCCGCGGTTTTCGAACGCTTCCCTGCCCCGCTCAAGCGGTCATCTCGGTCAAGGCAGCCGCCAATCGATCGCGTCGGCGCCCATCCCAGTGAGCAGTTCGTTGGCGCGGCTGAACGGACGCGAGCCGAAGAATCCGCGCGATGCCGATAGCGGCGAGGGGTGCGGTGACTCGATGGCGACGCAATTCCCTTGGGCAAGAATTGGTTTGAGCGTCGATGCGTCGCGGCCCCACAGGATGGCGACCAGGGGCCGCGACCGCTCGGTCAGCGCCCGGATAGCGCATTCGGTCACCGCTTCCCAGCCCTTGCCCCGGTGCGAGGCCGGGTTGCTGGGCCGCACCGTGAGCACCCTGTTCAGCAGCAGCACGCCGCGCTGCGCCCAGGGCGTCAGGTCACCGCATGACGGCAGCGGATGGCCCAGGTCCGCGGTGTACTCCTGGAAAATGTTGGCCAGACTGCGCGGCAGCGGCCGCACCTCGGGCGCCACCGAAAAGCTCAGGCCCACAGCGTGTCCGGGCGTCGGGTATGGGTCCTGCCCGACGATCAGCACCCTGATGTCGTCGAAGGGATACGTGAAGGCCCGCAACACGTTCGGTCCCGCCGGCAGGTACCTGCGCCCGGCCGCGATCTCGGCCCGCAGGAATCGCCCCATCTCGGCCACCTTGTCGGCCACCGGCTGCAGCGCTGTCGCCCAGCCCGGCTCCACCAATTCACTCAACGGGCGCGCCGTCATCATCGGCTCTCCGGGTAAACGGTCACCGCGCCACCCTAATACGACCGCCAGCCGGCGTAGCCGCTCCACTCTCGATCGTCGACGAGCACCCGGGCCGGCCCGTCGAGAACCTGCCCGATGATGCGCCATCCGGCCGGCGCGGGACCGGCGAAACACGCCACCAAGGCATGGTCTTCACCACCGCCCAGCACCCATGGCCAGGGGTCGACGCCCACGGCTGCCGCCGCCGCGGCAAGCGCGTCGCGGTCGGCGGCCAGCGCCGCCGTGGAGACGTCTATCCCCACCCCGGATGCCTCGGCGACATGGCGCAGGTCGGCGACCAGGCCGTCGGAGATGTCGATCATCGCCTGCGCACCCGCGGCCGCGGCCACCACTCCCTGGCCATAGGGCGGCTGCGGCACCACATGCCGGCGCCGCAGCTCGTCGAAGCCGCCAATGCCGCTGCGCCACAGCGCAAATCCCGCTGCAGAGCGACCCAGCTCACCGGCGACCGCGACGAGTGCACCGGGTTTCGCACCCGAACGCCGCACCGGTGTGCGTCCGTCCGGGTCGCCCAGCACCGTCACCGAGATGACCCACTGCGGACAGTGCACCAGGTCACCGCCGGCGATGCCGGCGTCGATCCGCTGCGCCTCGTCCCACATCCCGTCGACCAGCGCGTCCACCTTCACCGCCGGCGTGTCGCCCGGGGCGCCGAAGGCGACCACGAAGGCGGTCGGCCGCCCGCCCATCGCCTCGATGTCCGCGGCGTTCTGCGCGATCGCCTTGCGGCCGATGTCGTGCGGCGTCGACCAGTCCAGCCGAAAGTGCCGATCCTGCACCAGCATGTCGGTCGACACCAGGGTGCCGCCATCGCCGGCCAACACCACCGCGGCGTCGTCACCGGGCCCGAGCACCACCGCGCCCGGCTGCCGGCGGCCGCGCACCAGGCGATCGATGACGGCGAACTCACCGAGCTGCTGCAGCGTCGGGGACTCGGCCGATTCGTCCTGCACGCCACCTCCTTGGGCGCATCACGGGGTCATACGCCAGGTTTCCCGCCTGTGGACGGACCGCGCCAGTGTAAATTTCCCGCACCCGTGCGGTCGGGTTTCAGCCCGAGAATAAATTGGCATTCGGGTAAAGGCGATAGTGGTATCAAAACGAGGAGGTGCGCGGGCGGTGGCAACCGAATCGGACGCCGATGCCGGGCCGTCGCGTGCGCTGATCATCATCGCGATCGCGCTGGCGGTCGCGACTATCGGCGTGATCCTGGCCATCGCGGCAACCCGGCAGGCGCCGCCACGTTCGGTTGCCGTCCCCGCGGTTCCGGCGCCGCACGCCGACGGCGCCGCATGCCGTGCACTGACGGGCGCGCTACCGCAGCGGCTCGGGGACTACCAGCGCGCAACGCTCGAGCAACCCGCACCCGACGGCGCCGCCGCCTGGCGGACCGGGCCGGACAGTGATCCGGTGGTGCTGCGCTGCGGCCTGGACCGCCCGGCCGAATTCGTCCAGGGGTCTCCGATCCAGGTCGTTGATCGGGTGCAATGGTTCCAGGTGCGTACCGAACAGCAATCCGCCGGCGACGCGGGCAGATCCACCTGGTACGCGGTAGACCGTGGTGTCTATGTGGCGCTCACCCTGCCGACCGGATCGGGACCGACACCCATTCAGCAGATTTCCGAGGTGATCGCCCGCAGTATGCCGGCGGCCCCCATCGATCCGGGCCCACCCCAATAACGATCGCCACTCGTCCGATGGTGGCGACCCGCATCGCCCGGCTACGCCGCGCTTGCGATCGCCACTCGTCCGATGGTGGCGACCCGCATCGCCCGGCTACGCCGCGCTTGCGATCGCCACTAGCGCAGGCCCACGCCGCGGGCCAATGCGGTCTCAACCATGGTCGCCAGCAAGGTCGGGTAATCCACACCGCTGGCCGCCCACATCCTCGGATACATCGAGATCGTGGTGAATCCCGGCATCGTGTTGATTTCGTTCAGCACCGGACCGTCTTCGGTGAGGAAGAAGTCCACCCGGGCCAGCCCTTGGCAGTCGATGGCCTTGAACGCCCGGATGGCCAATTGGCGCACCGTGTCGGCGGTTTCGTCGTCCACCTTGGCAGGCACGTCCAATTCGGCTGCGTCGTCGAGGTATTTGGTGGAAAAGTCGTAGAAGGAATCCTCGCGGCCGCGCACCCCGGCCACCCGGATCTCCCCTACGGTGCTGGCTTCCATTGTGCCGTTGGGCATTTCGAGGACGCCGCACTCCAGCTCGCGGCCAACGATCGCCGCCTCGACGATGACTTTGGGGTCATGTCGGCGCGCGGTGGCGACCGCGGCGTCCAGCTGATCCCAGCTCGACACCCGGCTCACACCGATCGAGGAGCCGCCCCGCGCGGGTTTGACGAACACCGGCAGTCCCAGTCGCTCGCACTCCTCTGAACGCAGCCTCGGGCGCGACGGGCGCAACACCGCGTAGTCGCCGACCGGCAATCCTTCGGCGACGAACAGCTTCTTGGTGAACTCCTTGTCCATGCCCGCGGCGCTGGCCAGCACGCCGGCCCCCACGTAGGGCACACCGGCGAGTTCCAGCAGGCCCTGGATGGTGCCGTCCTCGCCGTAGGGGCCGTGCAACACCGGAAACACCACGTCGACCGACGCCAGGACCTCGCTGGCGCCGGGTGCGAGCGAGACCAACTGGCCACTGCGCAGCGGGTCGGCCGGCAGCGCCAATTCGGTTCCCGATTCGGCGGTCACCTCGGGCAGTTGCCGATTGGTGATCGCCAGTGCGGCCGGATCGCCGTCGGTGAGCACCCACGAACCCTGCGGAGTAATGCCGATCGCGACCACGTCGAACCGCTGCGCGTCCAAATTGCGCAGAATGCTGCCCGCCGAGACGCACGAGATGGCGTGCTCGTTGCTGCGCCCGCCGAAGACGACGGCCACGCGTACCCGATCGCCACCTCGCGAGCCGGGATGCGGCGTCGACCGCTCGCTGGCATTCACAATCTCAAGAGGCTACCGGGTAGCGCCCGGTCCGGTGGGGCGGCGGCACGTTGGCTGGCCCTTTCTTCTTGCTCGGGCGGCCGTTATTCGGGCTTGGTGCTGCGGCCCAACAGCAGGGCGATCGCCTCGTCGACCGACAGTCCTTTGTGGCAAACGCGGTGCACGGCGTCGGTGAGGGGCATTTCGACGTCGTAACTGGCGGCCAGCGCCAGCACCGACTCGCAGGACGTCACGCCCTCGACGACGTGCCCGTCGCCGCCATCGGGCGTGCCGGCCAGGACCGACTGGATAGTCGCCCCGCGGCCGAGCCGTTCGCCCAGCGAACGGTTACGCGAATGCGGCGAGCTGCAGGTGGCCACCAGATCGCCGACTCCGGCCAACCCGGCCAGCGTCGCGCCCTTGGCGCCGAGCGCGATGCCCAGCCGCATGATCTCGGCCAGACCCCGGGTGATGATCGCCGCCGTGGTGTTCTCGCCGAGCCCGACCCCGACCGCCATCCCGCACGCGAGCGCGATGACGTTCTTGCACGCCCCGCCTATCTCGGTGCCGATCACATCGCTGTTGGTGTACGGGCGGAAGTACCCGGTGTTCAGCATGCGTTGCAGGGCGACGGCGCGGCCCGAGTCGCTGCACGCCACCACTGTGGCGGCGGGTTGGGATTCGGCGATCTCGCTGGCTAGATTCGGCCCTGAGATCACCGCGACCTGGGCGGGATCGACGCCGGTGACCGCGACGATGACCTGGCTCATGCGCATCAAGGTGCCCAGCTCGATGCCCTTGGCCAGGCTGACCAGGGTCGCGCCCGCGCGCACCAGCGGAGCCCAGTTCTCCAGGTTGCCGCGCATCGTCTGCGCGGGCACGCCCAGCAGCACGGTTGACGCGTCGCTCAGCGCCTCGGCGGCGTCCGCGGTGGCGCGGATGCCCGGCGGCAGCAACGTGCCGGGCAAATAGTCGGGGTTGTATCGGGTGGAGTTGATGCGCTCGGCGAGCTCGGGCCTGCGGGCCCACAGCGTGACCTCCGATTCCGGCCCCCCGGCCTCGACCAGCACTTTGGCCAGTGCCGTTCCCCACGCCCCGGCACCCATGACTGCAACGGCGCCCGTCGAACCGGCGATAGCGCTGGCCATGTCCACCCCCTTGTCCGTGGTTGGTGTTCCTCACGCGGCACTTGCAGCCGCTACACACTAGATCAGCCCCAGCTCACGAGCGATACGCAGGGCGTCGCTGGCAGGATGACATCTCATGAGCGGCATACGCGCCGACGGCGCGACCAACGACGCGGGCGATGTGGCGTTGATCATCGCCGTCAAGAGGTTGGTCGCAGCCAAGACCAGGCTGGCTCCGGTTTTCTCGGCGCGCACCCGGGAAAGCGTGGTACTGGCCATGTTGATGGACACGCTGACCGCCGCCGGACGCGTACGATCGCTGGGCTCGATCACCGTGATCACCCCCGATGACGCCGCGGCGGCCGCGGCCACCCAGTTGGGGGCTGACGTGCTGACCGACCCGACGCCCGAGGGCCATCCCGATCCACTGAACAACGCCATTGCCACCGCGGAACGCGCAGTGGGCCGTTCCTTCGCCAATGTCGTTGCGCTGCAAGGTGATTTGCCCGCGCTGCAGAGTCAAGAGCTGGCCGAGGCGATCGCCGCCGCGCGCCAGCACCGGCGCAGTTTCGTCGCCGACCGGCTGGCGACGGGAACCGCGGCCCTGTTCGCGTTCGGAAGCCCGCTCGACCCGCATTTCGGATCCGATTCCTCGGCGCGGCACCGTAGTTCGGGCGCCATCGAACTGACCGGCGCCTGGCCCGGCCTGCGCTGTGATGTCGACACCCCCTCCGACCTCGCGGCCGCCCGTCGCCTCGGGGTGGGGTCAGCCACCGCGCGGGCCATCGCGACTCACTGATATTCGGTCAGCACGAGTAAATCTGTCTTATGGGTGAACGGCATCCCAACGGCGAATAGATGTCCCTGGAGCGCTAGCAGCACCCGCGCGTGATGAGCGATGATCGCAGGGTGACTGAAATCGAAGCTGAGGCGCGACCCGAAGAGAATTTGTGGCATTCAGGCGACTCGGCAGTGACGGCACCACCGGCTGCGACCCAGGCGGCGCTGACCGATCTGCCGGAGGACCGTTACCTCAACCGTGAATTGAGCTGGCTGGACTTCAACGCCCGCGTGCTTGCGCTGGCCGATGACAACTCGTTGCCGCTGCTGGAGCGGGCCAAGTTCCTGGCGATCTTCGCCTCTAACCTCGACGAGTTCTATATGGTGCGCGTCGCCGGCCTCAAACGCCGTGACGAGATGGGATTGTCGGTCCGTTCAGCCGACGGTCTGACGCCGCGCAAGCAACTTGCCCTGATCGGGGAACAGACGCAGCGCATCGCGACCCGGCACGCGCGGGTGTTCCTCGATTCGGTGCGGCCCGCCCTCGCCGAGGAGGGCATCCACATCGTCACGTGGGCCGATCTCGATCAGGCCGAGCGCGACGAATTGTCCAGCTATTTCACCGAACAGGTCTTTCCCGTTCTGACCCCGCTTGCCGTCGATCCTGCGCACCCGTTCCCGTTCGTCAGCGGGCTGAGCCTGAATCTGGCGGTCATGGTGCGGCAACCCGAGGACGGCGGCCAGCACTTTGCCCGAGTCAAAGTGCCCAACAACGTCGATCGCTTCGTCGAACTCTCCGCACTGCTTGACGACGACGGCGGGCGGACCATCGTTCGCTATTTGCCGATGGAAGAACTGATCGCCGCGTTCCTTCCTCTTCTGTTCCCGGGCATGGAAATCGTGGAGCATCACGCTTTCCGGATCACTCGTAACGCCGACTTGGAAGTCGAAGAAGACCGCGACGAGGATCTGTTGCAGGCGCTGGAACGGGAATTGGCGCGCCGGCGGTTCGGTCCGCCGGTGCGACTCGAGATCGCCGACGACATGACCGAGGGCATGCTGGAATTGCTGCTGCGTGAACTCGACGTGCATCCCGGTGACGTCATCGAAGTTCCCGGCCTGCTCGATCTTTCGTCGCTTTGGCAGATCTACGGGTTGGATCGGCCGGCGCTCAAAGACCCGGCGTTCGTCCCGGACACCCATCCCGCCTTCGCCGATCGCGAATCTCCCAAGAGCATCTTCGCGACGCTGCGCGAAGGTGACGTGCTAGTGCATCACCCCTACGATTCCTTCTCCACCAGCGTGCAGCGCTTCATTCAGCAGGCCGCCGCCGATCCCAACGTGCTGGCGATCAAACAAACGCTGTATCGCACCTCCGGTGATTCGCCGATTGTTCGGGCGCTGATCGAAGCGGCCGAGGCCGGAAAGCAGGCGGTGGCACTCGTCGAGATCAAGGCACGCTTCGACGAACAGGCCAACATCCGTTGGGCGCGCGCACTCGAGCAAGCGGGCGTGCATGTGGTCTATGGGCTGGTCGGCCTTAAGACGCACTGCAAAACAAGCTTGGTGGTGCGTCGTGAAGGTTCGGCCATCCGGCGGTACTGCCACATCGGAACTGGCAACTACAACAGCAAGACCGCCCGCCTGTATGAGGACGTCGGCCTGCTGACGGCGGCTCCGGATATCGGTGCGGATCTCACCGATCTGTTCAATTCGCTTACCGGATACTCGCGTAAGGTCTCCTACCGCAATCTGCTGGTGGCACCGCACGGAATTCGCGCCGGCATCATCGAACGCGTCGAACGCGAGATCGCCGCGCACCGCGAACGCGGGAACGGTCGAATCCGCCTGAAGATGAATGCTCTGGTGGACGAGCAGGTGATCGATGCGCTCTACCGGGCATCACAGACGGGCGTGCGGGTCGAGGTCGTGGTGCGCGGCATCTGCGCGCTGCGCCCGGGCGCCGAGGGCTTCTCCGAAAACATTTTCGTCCGCTCCATTCTCGGCCGCTTCCTGGAGCACTCGCGGATCATCCATTTCCGCAACATCAACGAATTCTGGATCGGCAGCGCCGACATGATGCACCGCAATCTCGATCGGCGGGTGGAAGTGCTGGCTCAGGTCAAGGACCCTAAGCTCACCGCGCAGCTGGACGAATTGTTCGAGTCCGCGCTGGATCCGTCCACTCGCTGCTGGGAACTCGGTGCCGACGGGCAGTGGACGCCGTCGCCACAAGAAGGCCATACCGTGCGCGACCACCAAGTATCGTTGATGGAGCGCCATCGCAGTCCCTAGCCCTGTGCGGTGATTTCCGGTTATTTCCCGGGCCGCATCGTTTGAGTGTGCGACTCTGACCGAATTGATCTGCAGGAGTTGAGGTGCCGAACCAGAACGCGTCCACCGCTCGGCGCTCCGGAAGCCGAGTCGTGTATGCCGCCGGTGCGGTGCTGTGGCGACCAGGCGACGGCGACGCAACCGACCAGGACGTCGAAATCGCCGTCATTCACCGCCCCCGCTATGACGACTGGTCACTGCCCAAAGGCAAAGTGGACCCGGGCGAGACAGCGCCGGTGGCCGCCGTGCGAGAGGTGTACGAAGAGACGGGGCAGCGCACGACCCTCGGCCGCCGGCTCGACTTGGTGAGCTATCCGATCGACCAGGGCGTCAAAAAGGTCTACTACTGGTCCGCCCGCGCCACCGGCGGAGAATTCGCGCCGGGCCACGAAGTCGACAGGTTGCTGTGGCTGCCGATCGCCGAGGCGATGCAGAAGCTGGACTACTCGCAAGACCGAAAAGTGTTGCGCCACTTCAATAAAACGCCTGCCGACACCCAGACAGTGTTGGTGGTCCGGCATGGCACGGCCGGACGTAAGTCGCGTTTCTCCGGCGACGACGCCAAACGTCCGCTGGACAAACGCGGCCGCGCACAGGCCGAAGCGCTGGTACCGCAACTGTTGGCCTTTGGTGCATCACAGGTGTATGCGGCCGACCGCCTCCGCTGCCATCAGACCGTGGAACCACTTGCCGAGGAATTGGGCGTCTCCGTGCACAACGAGCCCGCTCTCACTGAAGAGGCTTACGCCAAAAATGCCAAGCGCGCACGGCACCGCATGCTGGAGATCGCCGAGCAGCAATGCACGCCGGTTGTCTGCACTCAGGGCAAAGTGATTCCCGACTTGATCGCGTGGTGGTGTGAGCGCGACGGCGTGCGGCCCGACAAATCTCGCAACCATAAGGGCAGCACCTGGGTGCTGTCGCTGTTAGACGGGCGGCTGGTGGCTGCCGACCACATCGGCGGCGCGCTGGCCGCCAATGTGCGCGCCTAGCCTGTAAGCGCACGAATACCCTTCGGCGGCACCGGTGCCGCCCGAAGGGTATTCGTGTCTAGAGGTGACTGCGCTTACTTGCGACCGCGGCGCGCGGTCGTCTTCTTGGCAGCGGCCTTGCGGGCCGGAGCCTTGCTCGCGGCCTTCTTGGCCGGAGCCTTGGTCGCGGCCTTCTTGACGGGAGCCTTCTTGGCCGCCGTCTTCTTGGCCGGAGCCTTGGTCGCCGCCTTGCGGACCGGAGCCTTGGTCGCCGCCTTCTTGGCCGGTGACTTGGTTGCGGCCTTCTTGGCGGGAGCCTTGGTCGCGGCCTTCTTGGCCGGAGCCTTCTTGGCCGCAGCCTTCTTGGCGGGAGCCTTCTTCGCGGCGGTCTTCTTAGCCGCACCACCACCCGCTACCACACCGCGCTTGACGGCCGGGCCGTCTGACGGGAGGCGCTGTGCGCCAGACACAACCGCTTTGAATTGGGCACCGGGGCGGAACGCCGGGACGGACGTCGGCTTCACCTTCACCGTCTCACCGGTCCGCGGGTTGCGGGCCACCCGCGCTGCGCGGCGCCGCTGTTCGAACACACCGAACCCGGTGATAGTGACGCTGTCGCCCTTGTGTACCGCACGCACAATGGTGTCGACAACATTCTCGACCGCTGCGGTCGCCTGTCGACGGTCCGTGTTCAATTTAGTTGTGAGCACATCAATGAGCTCTGCCTTGTTCATCAATCCCTCCGGAACTAGTGGTCCTCGATTTGAACCGACTAGTGGACACGGTAAACCCTCACCCAGCAAATTTCCAAGAGCCACGCGCAATTTCACGGCAAGGGCTACGGCGTTTTCGCAATCTGGTTGCCGCCCTTGACCGGTGGAGGGCCTTAAAAATCGGCTCGGTTTACTTAGCCGATCAAGGAGAAAATCGGCTTCGGTGGCCCGTTCACGAGGTAGGCAGAGTGCGCGGTTTCCAGTCCGGATACGTCGCTTCGTATGACTCGATTTTTTCGAGTTTCCGCAGCGTAAGGGCTATATCGTCAAGTCCTTCGAGCAGCCGCCAGGCGGTGTGGTCGTCAATGTTGAACGGCAGCACCGTCGTTCCCGCGGTGATATTTCGATCTTGAAGATTGACAGTGATTTCCATGCCGGGGCTCTGCTCGATGAGCTTCCAGAGCAGCTCCACATCGTCTTGGGAAACTTCGGCTGCCAGCAGCCCTGCCTTGCCGGCGTTGCCCCGGAAAATGTCACCGAATCGAGACGAGATGACCACTCGGAACCCGTAGTCCATCAGTGCCCACACCGCATGTTCACGCGACGAACCCGTGCCGAAATCTGGTCCTGCGACGAGCACCGACCCCCGGTCAAAGGGGCTGAGGTTTAGCACGAATGAGGGATCCGACCGCCAGCTGGCGAACAAGCCATCCTCGAAACCGGTTCGGGTGACGCGCTTCAAATACACCGCCGGAATGATCTGATCGGTGTCGACATTGGAGCGCCGCAGCGGCACACCGATACCGGTGTGGGTGTGAAATGCTTCCATGCTCATCCCCTTCACAGTCGAATACGTCAGCTCAAATCGGACGGAGCAGACAATGTCCCGCGCACTGCTGTCGCCGCGGCAACGGCCGGAGACACCAAATGCGTGCGGCCGCCTTTACCCTGGCGCCCTTCGAAGTTGCGGTTCGACGTCGCTGCGCAGCGCTCTCCCGCGGCGAGCTGGTCGGGATTCATGCCCAGGCACATTGAGCAGCCCGCTTGGCGCCATTCGGCACCGGCGGCGGTGAAAACTTCGCCCAGCCCTTCTGCTTCGGCCTGTGCACGCACCCGCATCGA
This sequence comes from Mycobacterium sp. 1465703.0, assembly GCF_001672975.1. GTDB lineage: Bacteria > Actinomycetota > Actinomycetes > Mycobacteriales > Mycobacteriaceae > Mycobacterium. The sequence goes on along the minus strand of NZ_LZKU01000132.1, from coordinate 35,140 downwards.
GCCCGGCACGACGAGCATCCGTAGTCCGGGGGCGACCTTGCGGCCGCGCAGCACGTCGGCGACGACTCGTAGATCCTCGATACGACCGTTGGTACAAGAGCCGACGAACACCGTGTCAACGGCGACCTCACGCATCGGCGTACCCGGTCGAAGGTCCATATACGCCAACGCTTTCTCGGCCGCCTGGCGCTGTCCATCGTCGGTCATCAGCTCGGGATCCGGCACGGCGTCGGCGAGCGGAACACCCTGGCCGGGGTTGGTTCCCCATGTCACGAACGGGCTCAGCGACGCGGCGTCGAGGTAGACCTCGGTGTCGAATTCGGCGCCGGGGTCGGTATGCAGCCCCTGCCAATAACGCATTGCCGCATCCCATTGCGCCCCTTGCGGGGCGTGTGGACGGTCGCGCAAAAATTCATACGTGGTGGCGTCCGGAGCCACCATTCCCGCCCGGGCACCGGCCTCGATACTCATATTGCAGACGGTCATCCGGCCTTCCATCGACAGCGATTCGATGGCACTGCCGCGATATTCGATGACATGGCCCTGCCCACCGCCGGTGCCGATCTTGGCGATCAGGGCAAGAATGATGTCCTTGGCCGTCACGCCGTCGGGCAACTGCCCATCCACATTGACCGCCATTGTCTTGAACGGCCGCAGCGGCAATGTCTGAGTGGCCAGCACGTGCTCGACCTCCGAGGTGCCAATTCCCATGGCCAGTGCGCCGAATGCGCCGTGCGTCGAAGTGTGACTATCCCCACAGACGACCGTCATTCCGGGCTGAGTGAGGCCCAATTGCGGCCCCACCACATGCACGATGCCTTGCTCGACGTCGCCCATCGGATATAGCCGCACACCGAATTCGGCACAGTTGCGTCGCAGTGTCTCGACCTGGGTGCGCGATACCGGGTCCGCAATCGGCTTGTCGATATCGACGGTCGGAACGTTGTGATCCTCGGTGGCCAGCGTCAAATCGGGGCGGCGCACCGGCCGGCCGGCCAGGCGCAGGCCGTCGAAAGCCTGCGGGCTGGTGACTTCGTGCACCAGATGCAGATCGATATAGATCAGGTCGGGCTCGCTCGCCCCCCCGGATACCACTACGTGGTCGTCCCAAACTTTTTCGGCCAGAGTGCGCGGTTTCGCGCCGGCCGCCGACGCCCCTTGGTCGATTCCCATCTCGAACTCGCCTCAATTCGCCTCGTTAGCGGCTCGCCGATCCTTCGGGCTGTGATCTCAGAATACGAGACGCTAGTATCTCCTTGTGAGACAGCATAGCGGCATCGGCGTCCTGGACAAAGCCGTGGGTATCCTCCACGCGGTCTCCCAATCGCCCTGCGGGTTAGCCGAACTGTGTGAGCGGACGGCTCTTCCCCGCGCCACCGCGTACCGGCTGGCGGCCGCCCTCGAAGTCCATCGCCTGCTGGTGCGCGACGACGAAGGGCGCTGGTGCCTCGGTCCGGCCGTGAGTGAACTCTCGGCCCACGTCAACGATCCCCTGCTGGCCGCCAGCAGCGCGGTGCTGCCGCTGTTGCGTGAAACCACCGGCGAAAGCGTGCAGCTGTACCGCCGCGAGGGCACCGAGCGGGTCTGCGTGGCCGCGCTGGAACCCGCTGCGGGACTTCGCGATACGGTTCCGATCGGCGCGCGGCTGCCGATGACGGCCGGGTCGGGGGCCAAAGTGCTACTGGCCCATAGCGACGCGGGGACTCAGAAAGCGGTGCTCGCGACGGCGAAATTCACCGAACGGACGCTGGCCGAAGTACGGCGGCGGGGTTGGGCCCAAAGTGTGGCCGAGCGCGAGCCCGGGGTGGCGAGTGTGTCGGCGCCAGTGCGCGATAGCCGCGGCGCTGTCATCGCGGCCGTCTCGGTATCGGGCCCCATCGACCGCATCGGCCGTCGCCCGGGGGCACGCTGGGCCGCCGACTTGCTGTCCGCCGCCGAGGCGCTCACCCGCCGCCTCTGAGCGCAATGCTTGGCCATAAAGCGAAATGGTGAAAGGTGTCGCCGGCGGCGCAGCTGGAAAGCCACCGGGGCAAATCCATTCGCAGCCGGCCTGACAGACTGACCGGCATGGGAACCAATCAGCGCGCGAGCATCGTCATGTCCGAAGACGAGATCGCCGATTTCGTCGTCAAGAGCCGCACCGGCACGCTGGCCACCATCGGCGCCGACGGCCAGCCTCATCTGACCGCCATGTGGTACGCCGTGGTCGACGGCGAGATCTGGCTGGAGACCAAGGCCAAGTCGCAGAAGGCCGTCAACCTCAGGCGCGATCCGCGGGTGAGCTTTCTGATCGAGGACGGCGACACCTACGACACATTGCGCGGGGTGTCCTTCGAGGGCGTCGCCGAGATCGTCGACGATCCCGACGTCTCACACCGGGTGGGGGTGAGCGTCTGGGAGCGCTACACCGGTCCCTACACCGACGACATGAAACCTTTCGTCGAGCAGATGATGAACAAGCGGGTCTGTGTTCGCATCGTGGCCCGGCGGGCTCGCTCGTGGGATCACCGCAAACTCGGCTTGCCGGCCATGCCGGTGGGTGGATCGACAGCACCGGCGGTCCTGGGGACCGACCAGTAACTGCGATATTTGTAGCCCCGATGGGATTCGAACCCACGCTACCGCCGTGAGAGGGCGGCGTCCTAGGCCGCTAGACGACGGGGCCAGAAACGATCCAGAGACGATCCGGAGTGCCAGCATAGCTCACCCCGCTAAGCCCACCTAATCGCTTGAGACTGGGGGCTTTAGCGAGAGTTTTGCTGGGGTACCAGGACTCGAACCTAGAATGGCTGAACCAGAATCAGCTGTGTTGCCAATTACACCATACCCCATTGGCTGCCTAAAACCGCTGGTCAGCGTCGATTGCGGGCTTTTATAAGCTCTTTGGAGTCCGCCGCCGCCAGCCGTTGTCGGCCTTTCCTAAACCGCAGTGCAGACTACCAAAGTCTCGCCGGACAATCCGCACGCGTGGTCCCGGCCACTCAAGCGGGGTCCCGCCCGGCTGTCTCGCGCGCCGCGCGCAGCCGCTGCAGGCTGCGGTCACGACCGAGCAGCTCCAGTGACTCGAACAGCGGCGGGCTGATCGTCGTCCCGGTCGCCCCAACCCTGATCGGACCAAACGCCTTGCGGGGTTTGAGGCCCAGCTTGTCGATGAGCGCGGCCTTGAGAGCGGTCTCGATCTGCGGCGCCGTCCAGTCCGCCACGGTGTCGAGCGCGGCCAGCGCCGCGTCCAGAGCGGCGGCCCCGTCGGGTCCCAGCTCTTTGGCGGCGGCCTTGGGGTCGATGGCGTACTCATCGTCGTTGAGGAACTTCAGCAGCTCCCAGGCGTCGCCGAGCACCACGATCCGGGTCTGCACCAAGTCGGCGGCGACGGCGAAGCCGGCCTCATCCAGATCGAGGCGATGACCGTGGACGTCGAGATACTCGCGCAGCCTGGCGGTGAAGTCGTCGACCGCCAGCATCCGGATGTGCTCGGCATTGATAGCGTCGGCCTTCTTCTGGTCGAAGCGGGCGGGATTGGAGTTGACGTCGGCCACGTCGAACGCGGCCACCATCTCCTCGAGGCTGAACACGTCGTGGTCGTCGGCAATAGCCCAGCCGAGCAACGCGAGATAGTTGAGCAGGCCTTCGGGGATGAAACCCCGGTCGCGGTGGGCGAACAGGTTGGACTGCGGGTCGCGCTTGGACAGCTTCTTGGTCCCCTCCCCCAATACCGTTGGGAGGTGGGCGAATTGCGGAACGCGCTCGGCGATGCCGATCCGGATCAGGGCCTGATACAGCGCAATCTGGCGCGGGGTCGACGGCAGTATGTCCTCGCCCCGCAGCACATGGGTGATCTTCATCAGCGCGTCGTCACACGGGTTGACCAAGGTGTACAACGGATCTCCATTGGCGCGGGTCAACGCGAAATCGGGCACCGACCCGGCCGCGAAGCTGGTGGTTCCGCGAACCAGATCGTCCCAGATGAGGTCTTCGTCAGGCATCCGCAGCCGCACCACCGGCTTGCGGCCCTCCGCGAGAAACGCGGCACGCTGAGAATCGGTCAGCTGCCGGTCGAAATTGTCGTAGCCCAGCTTGGGATTACGGCCCGCGGCGATATGGCGCGCCTCGACCTCTTCGGGCGTCGAGAAGGCGTAATAGGCCTCCCCCGTTTCGACCAGCTTGCGCACCACATCGTGATAGATCTCACTGCGAAGCGACTGGCGGTACGGGGCATAGGGCCCGCCCACCTCGGGTCCCTCGTCCCAATCCAGGCCGAGCCAGCGCAGCGCGTCCAGCAGCGCCAGATAGCTTTCCTCACTGTCGCGCTGGGCATCGGTGTCCTCGATGCGAAAGACGAAGGTGCCCCCGGTGTGTCGCGCGTAGGCCCAGTTGAATAGCGCAGTGCGGACCATGCCGACGTGCGGGGTGCCGGTGGGCGATGGACAGAATCGGACGCGGACTTTGGCTGGTGTAGTCACGATTTTCCTTTACGGACCACGGGATTGGTGAGGGTGCCGATGCCCTCGATGGTGATGGAGACGGTGTCGCCGTCCTCGATGGGACCGACACCGGCCGGCGTTCCGGTGAGGATGATATCGCCGGGCAGCAGGGTCATCACGGCCGAAATCCACTCGACGATGGCGCCGATGTCGTGGATCAGCAGCGAAGTACGGCTGTGTTGCTTGACGTCGCCGTTGACCTCGGTGCGCAATTCCAGATCGCCGGGATCCAGTGGTTTGAGGTCGGTGACGATCCACGGCCCGACCGGGCAAAAGGTGTCATGCCCTTTGGCCCTGGTCCACTGGCCATCGGCTTTTTGTTGATCGCGGGCCGACACGTCGTTGCCGATGGTGTAGCCCAGGATGTTCTCCGCCGCCTGGGCGGCCGACACGTCCTTGCAGGGCCGGCCGATGACGACGGCAAGCTCGCCCTCGAAGTGCACCGGTGATGCGTTGGCCGGCAAACGAATCGGCACGTTCGGGCCGATGATCGCGGTGTTGGGTTTGAGGAAGATCACCGGATCCACCGGTGCGGGGCCGGTCATCTCCTTCATCTCGGCGATGTGATCGGCGTAGTTCTTTCCGATGCACACCACCTTGCTGGCAAGTATCGGCGCGAGCAGCCGGACGTCGGCCAACGGCCACGATCGGCCGGTGAAGTTCGGCGTGCCGAATGGATGCTCTGCGATCTCACGGGCGATCATCTCGGCTGGGTCGTTGAGGTCACCCTCGATACTGACGAAGGCGACACCGTCCGGGCTGGCGATTCGACCAAGGCGCATTTGGATGAGCCTAGTGACGGTCGCGAGCGCGGCGTAGCCGGGCGTGGCGGGCCGTCACCATCGGACCGAGTGACGGTCGCGAGCGCGGCGTAGCCGGGCGTGGCGGGCCGTCACCATCGGACCTAGTGACGGTCGCGAGCGCGGCGTAGCCGGGCGTGGCAGGCGACCCGGTACGGACCGGGTGGGGCGCACTGGCCAGCGGCCCGGTACGGACCGGGGTGGGGCGCCACCGGCGGGCAACGCCACAAGTCCTCCCCCTAAATTTCGCCCGGGTATGCAAGCATTGGGAATGCAGATCGACTCCGCCGCGACGCCCGAAAACGGCGCGGGCGCGCGCTGGTCGATCATGATCGTTTCACTGCTGGCGACGGCAAGTTCGTTCCTCTACATCAACGGCGTCGCGTTCATCATCCCGTCGCTGCAAGGCACCCGCGGGATCCGACTCGACGAAGCCGGTCTGCTGGCCTCGATGCCCAGCTGGGGCATGGTGGTCACGCTGGTGCTCTGGGGCTACGCGCTGGACCGGGTCGGCGAGCGGGTGGTGATGACCACGGGCTCAGCGCTTACCGCGATAGCGGCCTACGCCGCGGCCTCGGTGCATTCGATGGTGCTGACCGCTCTCTATCTGTTTCTCGGCGGTATGGCCGCCGCCGGCTGCAACACGGCCGGCGGGAGGCTGGTGTCCGCCTGGTTCCCGCCGCACCAGCGCGGCCTGGCGATGGGCATCCGGCAGACCGCGCAACCATTGGGAATCGCCTTGGGCGCGTTGATAATTCCTGAACTCGCCGAACACGGGCCACGCGCGGGGCTCAGGTTCACCGCACTGGCGTGCGCGGTCGGCGCGGTGTTGAGCGCTGTGGGGATCATCGACCCGCCACGCAAACCGCGCGCCAGTGCGAGCAATCAGGAACTCGCCAGCCCGTACCGAGGGTCGTTGACGCTGTGGCGAATTCATGCGGTGGCGGGACTGCTGATGATGCCGCAAACCGTGACGGTGACGTTCATGCTGGTATGGCTGATCAAAAACCTGCACTGGTCGGTGGCCGCCGCCGGCGGTTTGGTCACGCTGTCACAGTTGCTCGGCGCGCTCGGCCGCGTCGCGGTGGGCCGCTTATCCGATCGGCTCGGCTCACGCATGAGGCCGGTGCGCTATATCGCGGCCGCCGCCGTGCTGGCGTTGCTGCTGCTGGCGTGGGCCGATCACACCAACTCCCGATGGCAGGCCGGGCTCATGGTCTTGATCTCGGTGATCGCGGTACTCGACAACGGACTGGAAGCCACCGCCATCACCGAATTCGCCGGGCCTTATTGGAGCGGACGCGCGCTGGGCATTCAGAACACCACGCAGCGCATGATGGCGGCCGCCGGCCCGCCGCTGTTCGGTGCGTTGATTTCGGCCGCCAAGTATCCACCGGCGTGGTTGTTGTGCGCACTGTTCCCGCTGGCGGCGGCACCGTTGGTGCCGACGCGGTTACTCCCACCCGGCTTGGAGACTAGAGCGCAGCAGCAATCCGTTCGCCGACTTCGCTGGTGGCGCGCCGTTCGTTCGGCCGCGTTGCCAGGTACTGCTCGACCGCCCGGTCCACCCGCTTAGCGGCAGCGTCCTCGCCGAGATGGGCGAGCAGCAGCGCCACCGACATGATGGCAGCGGTCGGATCGGCGATGCCCTGACCGGCGATATCCGGTGCGCTGCCGTGGACCGGCTCGAACATCGAGGGATTGGTGCGGGTGCCGTCGATATTTCCACTGGCGGCCAAGCCAATTCCGCCGCACACCGCCGCGGACAGGTCGGTGATGATGTCGCCGAACAGGTTGTCGGTGACGATCACGTCGAAGCGACCGGGGTCGGTGACCATGAAGATGGTCGCCGCGTCGATGTGTTGATAGGCGACCTCGACGTCGGGGTAGTCCTGGCCGACCTCGGCGACGATGCGCGACCACAGCTTGCCCGCGAAGGTCAGCACGTTGGTTTTGTGCACCAGTGTCAAGTGCTTTCGGCGTCGCCGGGCGCGCTCGAACGCGTCGACCACTACGCGGCGTACCCCGAAAGCCGTGTTCTGGCTTACTTCGGTGGCGACTTCGTTGGGCGTTCCCACCCGGATGGCACCGCCGGTGCCGGTGTAGGGGCCTTCCGTTCCCTCGCGCACCACCACGAAGTCGATCTCGGGATTGCCGGCCAGTGGGCTGTTCACACCCGGATACAGCCGCCCCGGCCGCAGGTTGATGTGATGATCGAGCTCGAAACGCAGGCGCAGCAACAAACCTCGCTCCAGCACGCCGCTGGGCACCGAGGGGTCACCGATTGCCCCGAGCAGGATGGCGTCATGCGTGCGCAACTCGTCGATGACCGAGTCCGGCAGTAGCTCGCCGGTGGCGTGGTATCGCCGCGCGCCCAGGTCATAGCTGGTCTTGTCCACCCCCGGCAGCACCGCGTCGAGGACTTTGATGGCCTCGGTAATGACTTCGGGTCCGATCCCGTCACCCTCGATCACCGCCAGCCTCATCGGCGCCGCTCCTCATCGCGTCGGTGTGCATTGTGGTCGGCTTCGGTCATCGGCGCCGCTCCTCCTCATCGTTTCGCTCTGCATCGTCGCCGGCGCTCACGACAGATCAACCACCTCAAGCTTGTTGGCGCCGACTGCCGCACCGATCTCCGACCGCACCTCGCCCGGCACGTCGCGGTCCAGCCGCAGCAGAATCGTCGCACCGGGACCCTCGGCGTCCTCGGACAGTTGCGCGGCTTGGATGTTCACCCCGGCCGAACCCAGCAAGGTGCCGATCTTGCCCAGCGCGCCGGGCTGGTCGACATAGTTGATCACCAGGTTGGTGCCGCGGGCGCGCAGATCGAAGTTGCGGCCGTTGATTTGCACGATCTTCTCCACCAGTTGCGGGCCGGACAGGGTGCCCGCGACGTTGACGGCGGTGCCGTCGTGTGCAACCGCGCGCACGTCGACCACGCTGCGGTGGTTCGGGCTTTCCGAGGCGGTGCCGATTTCGGTGGTAATGCCGCGTTCTTCGGCCAGCGCCGGCGCATTGACGAACGTCACGGGCCCCTCGACGACGGCCGAGAACAAGCCGCGCAGGGCCGAAAGTTTAAGCACCTCAACATCTTCGGAGGCGAGCTCGCCGCGTACCTGCACCGACAGCGACACCGGCGGGCCGTCGGACAGGGTGGCGGCCAGCACACCGAGCTTGCGCACCAGGTCCAGCCAGGGGGCAACCTCCTCGTTGACCACCCCACCACCGACGTTGACCGCGTCGGGGACGAATTCCCCGGCCAGAGCGAGTTTCACGCTTGCCGCCACATCGGTGCCGGCCCGGTCCTGCGCCTCTTCGGTCGACGCGCCCAGGTGCGGTGTGACCACCACTTGCGGCAGTTCGAACAGCGGGCTGTCGGTGCACGGCTCTTTGGAGAAGACGTCCAGACCGGCCGCGCGCACATGGCCACTGCGCACCGCGTCGGCCAGCGCCGCCTCGTCCACCAGACCACCACGGGCGGCGTTGACGATGATGACGCCCGGCTTGGTCTTCGCCAGCGCGTCCTTGTCGATCAGTCCCGCCGTCTCGGGCGTCTTCGGCAAGTGCACCGAGATGAAGTCGGCGCGGGCCAGCAATTCGTCCAACGTCAACAGTTCGATGCCCAACTGCGCGGCACGGGCCGGCGATACGTAGGGGTCGTAGGCGACCAGATGGGTGCCGAAGGCGCTGAGCCGCTGGGCAACCAACTGCCCGATCCGGCCCAGACCGACGACACCGACCGTTTTGCCGAAGATCTCGGTGCCCGAGAACGACGACCGCTTCCAGGCGTGCTCGCGCAGCGAGGCATCGGCGGCCGGCACCTGGCGGGCCGCGGACAGCAGCAGCGCCAGCGCGTGTTCGGCGGCGCTGTGGATGTTCGATGTCGGCGCGTTGACCACCAGCACCCCCCGCTCGGTGGCGGCGTCGACGTCGACGTTGTCCAGCCCTACCCCGGCGCGGGCGACGATCTTCAGCTTGGGCGCCGCGGCCAGCACCTCGGCATCGACGGTGGTGGCCGAACGCACCAGCAGCGCGTCGGCCTCCGGCACGGCCGCCAGCAGCTTCTCGCGATCGGGGCCGTCTACCCAACGCACCTCGACCTGGTCGCCCAGGGCAGCGACGGTTGATTCGGCGAGCTTGTCGGCAATGAGTACAACAGGCAGATTCACCCGGCCAGCCTATCGGCTGTAATTGACGCGTGGACGTCACCATCGTCGGCAGCGGACCCAACGGGTTGACCGCTGCCGTAATCTGCGCCCGGGCCGGCCTGAAAGTGCAGGTCGTCGAAGCTGAGCCGACCTTCGGCGGGGGCGCGCGCACCGCACCGGACCCAGATTCTGCGGGAGTCTTGCACGACATCTGCTCCGCCGTGCATCCGCTGGCGCTGGCGTCGCCGTTCTTCAGGGAGTTCGACCTGCCCGCCCGCGGCGTGCAACTGGCGGTGCCGCAGATTTCGTACGCCAACCCGCTGCCGGGCCGCCCCGCGGTCATCGCTTACCGCGATCTTGACCGCACCTGTGCCGAATTGGAGCACGGCGCGTCCTTCCGACGCCTGCTCGGCCCGCTGGTCGAACGTTCTGATGACGTGGTGGCGCTGCTGCTGGGCGACAAACGGTCGCTGCCGAACTCGCCGGCCTCGGCGCTGCGGCTGGGGTTGCGGATGCTGGCCCAGGGCACCCCCGCATGGGGATCGCTGGCCGGCGAAGACGCCCGCGCGCTGTTCACCGGCGTTGCGGCGCATATCATTTCGCGGATGCCGTCGCTGACCGCGGCGGGTGCAGGGTTGATGCTGGCCACCCTGGCGCATTCGGTCGGCTGGCCGATTCCGGTGGGCGGCAGCCAGGCGATCACCGACGCCCTGATCGCCGACCTGCGCGCGCACGGCGGCGAACTCACCGCGGGCACCGAAGTCACCGAACCGCCCGGCGGAGTCGTCGCCTTCGATACGGCGCCGACCGCGCTGCTGCGGATCTACGGCGAAGCCCTTCCCTCTCGCTACGCTAAGGCGTTGCGGCGCTATACGTTTGGTCCCGGCGTCGCCAAGGTCGATTTCGTCCTCAACGACGAGATTCCGTGGTCGGACTCCCGGCTGCGGCAGGCCCCCACCCTGCACCTCGGTGGCACCCGGGCGCAGATGGCTCGCGCGGAGGCCGACATCGCCGCCGGCCGCCAGGCGCAGTGGCCCATGGTGCTGGCCGCGTCGCCGCATGTCGCCGACCCCGGCCGCATCGACGCCGCCGGCCGCCGCCCCTTCTGGACCTATGCCCACGTGCCTTCGGGGTCCACCCTCGACGCGACCGAAGCGGTGACCGCGGTGGTCGAACGGTTCGCCCCCGGCTTCCGCGACGTCGTGGTGGCCACCCGCGCGGTGCCCGCCGCCCGGTTGAGCGACCACAACGCCAATTACGTGTGCGGCGACATCGGGATGGGCGGCAATTCCGCCTGGCGGGCGATCGCCGGCCCGACGCCGCGGTTAAACCCTTGGCGCACACCAATACCCAAGGTGTATCTGTGCTCTGCGGCCACACCGCCCGGCGGTGGAGTGCACGGCATGGCCGGTTACTACGCCGCACGCACCTTGTTACGCCGTGAATTCGGGATCGCCACGGTTCCGGATCTGCGGCCTACCATTACCCCGTGACGAAACTTGCCATCATCTACTACTCGGCCACCGGTCATGGCGCCACGATGGCGCAGCGTGTCGCCGCCGCGGCCGAGTCGGCTGGGGCCGAAGTCCGGTTGCGCCACGTCGCCGAAACACAGGATCCCCAATCGTTCGCCCACAATCCCGCGTGGACGGCGAACTACGAAGCTACCAAAGACCTTCCGACCGCAACCGGCGACGACATCATCTGGGCCGATGCGGTGATCTTTCGGTTCACCGACCCGGTTCGGTGCTCCGGCAGCGCAATTACGCGCTTTCCTCGACTCGCTGGGCGGGCTGTGGGCGCAAGGCAGGCTCGCCGACAAGGTGTATGCCGGCTTCACGTCGTCCAATACGCTGCACGGCGGTCAGGAAACCACCCTGCTCTCGCTGTACATCACGCTGATGCATTTCGGCGGCATCATCGTGCCCCCGGGATACACCGACCCGTGCAAGTTCGTCGACGGCAATCCCTATGGGGTGAGCCTGGTCAGCACGCACGACAACATCAACGAATTCGACGAGCCCACCACCACCGCCCTCGAGCATCTGGCCCGGCGGGTGGTCGAAACGGCGGGGCGCCTCGCGGCGTCTTAGCCCGTAGGCCGACGCCCGACCGGCCGGGCGGGCGAGTCCGGCCGCCCGGCCAGGCGAGCGCTCAGGCGAAAAGCGCTAGGCGGTTTCGGTGATCGGCCGGTCGACCCAGCTCATCAGGTCGCGCAGTTTCTTGCCGATCACCTCGATGGGGTGCTCGGCGTTCTCCTTGCGCAGCGCCTCGAGTTGCTTGTTACCGCCCTCGACGTTGGCGACCAGCTTCTTCGTGAAGTCACCATTCTGGATGTCGCGCAGGATCTCTCGCATCCGCTCCTTGGTGCCGGCGTCGATAACACGCGGACCAGACAGGTAGCCGCCGAATTCAGCGGTGTCGGAGACCGAGTAGTTCATCCGCGCGATGCCACCCTCGTACATCAGGTCGACGATCAGCTTGAGCTCGTGCAGCACCTCGAAGTAGGCCATCTCCGGCGGGTACCCCGCCTCGACCATCACATCGAAACCGGTCTTGACCAATTCCTCTGTGCCACCGCACAATACGGCCTGCTCACCGAATAGATCGGTCTCCGTCTCGTCCTTGAAGGTGGTCTTGATGACACCCGCGCGGGTACCGCCGATGGCCTTGGCATACGACAACGCCAACGCCTCGCCTTTGCCGGTCGGGTCCTGGTCGACGGCGATCAGCGCGGGCACACCCTTGCCGTCGACGAACTGCCGGCGCACCAGGTGCCCGGGGCCCTTCGGCGCCACCATGGCGATGGTGACGTTGGCCGGCGGCTTGATCAGGTCGAAGTGGATGTTGAGCCCATGCCCGAAGAACAGCGCGTCGCCATCGTTGAGGTTGGGTTCGATGTCGTTCTTGAAGATTTCGGCCTGCGCGGTGTCGGGCGCCAGCAGCATGATGACGTCGGCCCACTTGGCGACCTCGGCCGGGGTGTCGACCTCCAGGCCCTGCTCCTCGACCTTGGGCCGCGACTTGGAGCCCTCCTTCAGCCCCACCTTCACCTGCACGCCGGAATCACGCAGGCTCAGCGAATGCGCGTGTCCCTGGCTGCCGTATCCGATGACGCCGACCTTTCGACCCTGGATGATCGCCAGATCCGCGTCGTCGTCGTAGAACATCGGCAATGTCGCCCCGGACGGATTAGCCACTTCAATATCTCCTTCTTGTTTACACCGAAAACTTATTTGGCCGTGCCGATTCCGCGTGGTCCGCGAGACAACGACACCACCCCGGATTGGACGATTTCGCGGATACCGAAAGGTTCCAGGACGCGCAGTAGCGCCTCGATCTTACCGCGGTCGCCCGTCGCCTCGATCGTCAGCGCCTCCGGCGAGACGTCAATGACCTTGGCGCGGAACAGGTTCACCGCTTCGATCACCTGACTGCGGCTACCTGCGTCGGCGCGCACCTTGATCAGCGACAACTCGCGCGACACCGAGTTGTCGTCGTCGAGTTCGACGATCTTGATGACGTTGATCAGCTTGTTGAGCTGCTTGGTGATCTGCTCGAGCGGGGTCTCCTCGGCGGAGACCACGATGGTCATCCGCGACATGTCTTTTTGCTCGGTGGCGCCGACGGCCAGCGATTCGATGTTGAAGCCGCGCCGCGAGAACAGCGCCGCCACCCGGGCGAGCACACCGGGTTTGTCTTCGACCAGCACCGAGAGCGTGTGCGTTTTCGGGTTCATCAGACGTGCCCCTCGGTTTCGTCGTCGAACAGCGGGCGGATTCCGCGGGCCGCCTGAATCTCGTCATTGCTGGTGCCGGCGGCCACCATTGGCCACACTTGCGCGTCGGCGCCGACGATGAAGTCGATCACCACCGGGCGGTCGTTGATCGCACGCGCCTGATTGATCACGTCGACAACGTCTTCTTCACGCTCACAACGCAATCCGACACAGCCCAACGCCTCCGCCAGCTTCACGAAGTCCGGGATGCGATGCGAGTGCGTGGCCAGATCGGTCTGCGAATAGCGCTCCTCGTAGAAGAGCGTCTGCCACTGGCGGACCATGCCCAGGTTGCCGTTGTTGATCAGCGCCACCTTGATCGGCACGCCTTCGATCGCACAGGTCGCCAGCTCCTGGTTGGTCATCTGGAAACAGCCGTCGCCGTCGATCGCCCACACCTCGGCGTCCGGGCGAGCCATCTTGGCGCCCATGGCAGCCGGAATGGCAAACCCCATGGTGCCCAACCCGCCCGAGTTGAGCCAGGTGCGCGGCTTTTCATACGAGATGAATTGCGCCGCCCACATCTGGTGCTGTCCGACGCCGGCAACGTACAAAGCGTCCGGACCGGCGATCTGGCCCAGCTTCTCGATGACGTATTCCGGGCCCAGGCTGCCGTCGCTCTGCGGCCCGTAGCTCAACGGGTAGGTGGACTGAACTTCGTTCAGGTAGGCCCACCACTCGGTCATGTCGAGCTTGCCGGGAATGCCGTCGTTGCGCAGCAACTCGAGCAGTTCGACGATGACAGCTTTGACGTCGCCGACGATCGGTACGTCGGCGTGGCGATTCTTGCCGATCTCGGCCGGGTCGATGTCGGCATGAATGACCTTGGCTTCGGGCGCGAAGGTGTCCAGTTTCCCGGTCACCCGGTCATCGAAGCGGGTGCCCAGCGCGATCAGCAGATCGCTGCGCTGCAGGGCCGCCACCGCGGCGACGGTGCCATGCATGCCGGGCATGCCCATGTGCTGCGGATGGCTGTCCGGGAACGCCCCGCGGGCCATCAGCGTGGTCACCACCGGAATGCCGGTCAGCTCGGCCAGCTCGTGCAACTGCTCGGTCGCCTCACCGCGGATGACACCGCCGCCCACGTAGAGCACCGGCTTGCGGGCGGACGCGATCAGCCTGGCGGCCTCACGGATCTGCCGGCTGTGCGGCTTGGTGTTCGGCTTGTAGCCGGGCAGATCCAGGCGCGGCGGCCAGCTGAAGGTGCACTGGCCCTGCAGCACGTCTTTGGGGATGTCGACGAGCACCGCACCGGGGCGGCCCGAGGAGGCGATGTGAAACGCCTCGGCGAGCACCTGCGGGATCTCGTTACCCGAGCGGACCAGGAAGTTGTGCTTGGTGATGGGCATCGTGATGCCCGAGATGTCGGCTTCCTGGAAGGCGTCGGTGCCGATCAGCGAGCGCCCGACCTGGCCGGTGACGGCGACGACGGGTATCGAGTCCATCTGGGCGTCGGCCAGTGCGGTCACCAGGTTGGTGGCGCCGGGGCCGGACGTCGCCATGCAGACGCCGACCTTGCCGGTGGCGTGCGCGTAACCGCTGGCGGCGTGGCCGGCGCCCTGCTCGTGGCGGACCAGCACGTGGCGCAGCTTTTTCGAGTCGAACAGCGGGTCATAGACCGGCAGCACCGCGCCGCCCGGGATGCCGAAGATGACCTCCACGCCGAGTTCCTCCAGCGACCGGATCACCGACTGTGCACCGGTAAGTTGCTCGGGCCCAATACGTTTCGGTTTGGCGGCCGTGGCCTTGGCGGCGGGCCTGGCGGCATCCGTGGCAATGTCGGCAGCCTCCGGTGCCGCGGGGGCGTGCTGCCTGATGGGAGCGCTCACTGTCGTTCAGTCCTTATTCATTCCGGGAGTCTCGCTGGGGCAACAAAAAACCCCCGACAGCTCATCTGCTGCACGAGGGTTGCGCGCTGGTGCTGGATTGCTTCACATGCTGAAGGGCAAGTCAGACACCAACGCGCTGACTAATTACTACAAGCATCCCGGGCTTTCCGGCGGTATCCATAGCGTCCGACGGTAGCCTTCGCACAGCTCAGCAGTCAAATCCGGGACCGTCGACGCCCCGGCGACCAGGCGGGTTGGCCGGGCGAACGCTCGGGGGAATCGATCACGTATGGCGGATGAAATGATGGTCGGGTGGCTACTGGTCCGTCTCCGCACCCGCCCGCTCAAGCGCCGGTGGTAATCAAGGTGTCGCCGATAGCGCATCTGGCCGTCGGATTTTTGACCTTGGGGTTGCTGATACCGGTGATGTTCTGGCCGCCGTCGCTGCCGCTGCTGCTCCTTCCGGTGCTGCTGTCGGCGTTGATCGTCCGGTTACGCACCGTCGCCGACGACCACGGCGTGACGGTTCGGACGCTGCTGCGCAGCCAAAAGGTGCGCTGGGACGACATCGATGGGCTGCGTTTCCACCGCGGTTCGTGGGCACGCGCGCGCCTCAAGAGCGGCGCAGAGCTGCGGTTACCCGCAGTCACCTTCGCCACGCTGCCGGAGCTGACCGAGGTCAGCGCGGGGCGGGTCCCCAACCCCTACCAGCGATAGGCGCGTCAGCCGATCGGATTCACGCCGTTGAGCGCCACCCACACCCCGACGCCGGCGGCAACGCCGGCCAGCAGCGCGACGAAAGAACCGATGAAGGGCCGATGGGCCCAGCCCCGGCGGGCGTCCAGGCCGTAGCGACCAGGTCCGCACAGGACGACCGCGGCGGCGAGCACGATGAGGGTGATCTGGTATTCGTGGCCCTCGGGCAGGAAAAACGAGAAGTTGCGGGTATGCGGCCGCACCGAGATGCTGGCCAGCAGACCGTTGATCAGGAACGCCAGCGCACCGGCTGCGGCCAGCGGCGTGAACAAGCCCAGTATCAGCAGCAATCCGGCCACCACCTCACCGCCGGCGCTCACGTAGGCGAGGATGTCGGCGTGCTGGTAACCGACATCGGACAGTGAGTTTTTGAACCCGGTCACGCCCGAGCCGCCCCACCAGCCGAACAGCTTCTGCAGTCCGTGGGCGCCGAGCACCACTCCGAGCCCGACGCGCAGCAGCAGCAAACCCAGATGCTGCGTTCCGCGGCGGCCGACGTCGTGCAACCGGTCGTGGTGTTCATCGTCGTCGTCGATCTCGGCGGCCTCGGAAGAGGTGTGCCGGGCCGCCGAATGCGGCTGTACGTAAGGCAGCGGGTCCTGCTGGTCCAGCAGGTGGTAGCCCCCGGCGCCGGAGCCGGCGACCGCAGGAGCGCCCCCGTAGGGGATGACAGTGGTGGTCCCCGTCGAGGGGTTGAAGTCGCCGGGGTAGCCGACGGGCGTCAGATCATCTTCGGGGTCGACCAGCCGCGCCGAGGCGGGGCGTCCCGGGGTCGACTCCGGGGATTCGCCGGGCCGTTGCCAATGTGCGTCATTCGGTTGACTGGTCACGGGTGTCAGGGTAAGGGCATTCGGCCCTGAATTGGGGATTTGAGCGGCGCTTTCGCCTGGCAATCGGCGGTTTGCCCGTCAAACCGGCCCGGAACGGCCCGAAACAGCCTCACCAGGCCCTCCAGACGGTCGGTGCAGCGGCCATCGTCGGACCGCACCGAGTGGCGTCCGGCCCGCCCGAACGGGTCCCGAACGGGTTTGGGCAGCGCACAACCGGGACGCGTGTGGCGGCGCTGCCGACATTGTCCGTAGCCTGACGGTCATGCGACTAGGGCGATCGGGGCGGTCGGTTCGGCGCGGGTTCGCTGCGCTGTGCGCCCTCGTGCTGGTAACGGCGGGGTGCGCACGATTCAATGACGCCCAATCGCAACCGTTCACCACCGCCCCCGAGCTGAAGCCGCAACCCAGTTCGACGCCTCCCCCGCCGCCACCGCTGCCGCCGACGCCGTTTCCCAAGGCCTGCCCCGCGCCTGGGGTGATGCAGGGCTGCCTGGAGAGCACCAGCGGTCTGATCATGGGGCCCGACAGCAAAACCGCGCTGGTTGCCGAGCGCACCACGGGCGCGGTCAAGGAGATCTCCGTCAGCGCCGAGCCGAAGGTGAAGATGGTCATCCCGGTCGACCCGTCCGGGGACGGCGGCTTGATGGACATCGTGATGTCGCCGACCTACACACAAGACCGGTTGATGTACGCCTACATCAGCACCCCGACTGACAACCGAGTCATCCGGGTGGCCGACGGCGACATTCCCAAGGACATCCTGACCGGGATCCCCAAGGGATCCACCGGGAACACCGGCGCACTGATCTTCACCAGCCCCACCACGCTGGTCGTGATGACCGGCGATGCGGGCAATCCGGCGCTGGCCGCCGACCCCAAATCGCTGGCCGGCAAGGTGCTGCGGATCGAACAGCCGACCACCGTGGGCCAGGCGCCGCCGACGACGGCGCTGTCAAGCGTGGGTGCCGGCGGCGGTCTGTGCACCGACCCGGTGGACGGCTCGCTGTACGTCGCCGACCGCACCCCGACGGCAGATCGGCTGCAGCGCATCACCAAAACGTCGGACGTTTCCACGGTGTGGACCTGGCCGGACAAACCCGGCGTGGCCGGATGCGCGGCGATGGACGGGACCGTGCTGGTGAACCTGATCAACACCAAGTTGACGGTTGCGGTCCGGCTGGCGCCGACCACCGGCGCGGTCACCGGTGAACCGGATGTGGTCCGCAAGGACACTCACGCGCACGCCTGGGCGCTGCGCATGTCGCCGGACGGAAACGTTTGGGGCGCAACGGTTAACAAGACGGCCGGAGACGCCGAGAAGCTGGACGACGTGGTGTTCCCGCTCTTCCCGCAGGGCGGCGGGTTCCCGCGCAACAGCGACGACAAGAGCTGACGGCCGTCAGTTCTGCGCCGTGTTGTTGACGGACGAAATCGGGGTCAGCCCTGACCGCAGGCGGCCAACACCAATTCGCGCACCCGGGCGGCATCCGCCTGGCCGCGGGTGGCCTTCATCACCGCGCCGACGATCGCACCGGCCGCAGCCACCTTGCCGCCTCGAATCTTCTCGGCGACATCGGGATTGGCGGCCAGCGCCTCGTCGACGGCGGCCTGTGTCACCGAGTCGTCACGCACCAGCGCCAGGCCGCGGGCGGTCATCACCGCTTCGGGCTCGCCCTCCCCGGCCAGCACGCCCTCGACGACCTGACGGGCTAACTTGGTGGACAGCTTGCCCTCGTCGACCAACGCCACCACCGCGGCGACCTGGGCCGGCGTGATGGCCAGCTCGTCGAGCGCCACATTGGCCTCGTTGGCCTTCTGCATCAAGAAGTTTCCCCACCAGGCCCGGGCCTGCTCACTGGACGCGCCGTGTTCGATGGTCGCGGTGACCAATTCGATCGCTCCGGCGTTGACCAGGTCGCGCATCACCTCATCGGAGATTCCCCACTCCTGCTGAATGCGCTTGCGGCTCAACCACGGCAGCTCGGGGATGGTCTGGCGCAGCCGCTCGACCAGCTCGCGGCTGGGCGCGACCGGCTCCAAGTCCGGCTCGGGGAAATAGCGGTAGTCCTCGGCGGTTTCCTTGGTGCGCCCCGGGCTGGTATAGCCCGACTCGTGAAAGTGCCGGGTTTCCTGGGTGATCCGCCCGCCGGAGGCCAGAACGGCGGCTTGGCGTTGCATCTCGTAACGCACCGCCACCTCAACGCTTTTCAGCGAGTTGACGTTCTTGGTTTCGGTGCGAGTTCCGAACTCTGCGGTTCCGATCGGTTTCAGTGACACATTGGCGTCACACCGCATAGAGCCCTGGTCCATCCGGACGTCGGAAACGTCCAAGGCGCGCAACAGGTCTCGCAATGCGGTCACATAGGCGCGGGCGATCTGCGGCGCCCGGTCTCCGGCCCCGACGATGGGTTTGGTGACGATCTCGATCAGCGGCACGCCGGCACGGTTGTAGTCGATCAACGACGTGGTCGCACCGTGGATACGGCCCGTCTCGCTGCCGATGTGGGTCAGCTTGCCGGTGTCTTCCTCCATGTGGGCGCGTTCGATCTCGACACGCCACGTGGTGCCGTCTTCCAACGGCGCCTCGAGGTAGCCGTTGATGGCGATGGGCTCGTCATACTGCGAAATCTGGTAGTTCTTCGGCATGTCCGGGTAGAAGTAGTTCTTCCGCGCGAAGCGGCACCAGGGCACGATCTCGCAGTTCAGCGCCAGCCCGATGCGAATGGCTGACTCGACTGCGCTCTGGTTGAGCACCGGCAGCGACCCGGGCAGGCCGAGGCACACCGGGCAGACCTGGGTGTTGGGTTCGGCGCCGAATGCGGTGCTGCAGCCGCAGAACATCTTGGTGGCGGTGGACAGCTCCACGTGCACCTCGAGGCCGAGTACCGGATCGAAACGTGCGATGACGTCGTCGTAGTCCATAAGATCGGCGCTGGCGGCAACACTCATGCGCTCGATCCTAATGGTGATCGCGAGCGCGCCGGAGCCGGGCGAAGCGGGCCGCCTTCTTCACCACCGTGGGTCAGCTGATCAGACGGTGCGTGGTGATCTGGCCACCGGGAATCGGTCGAACTGGTCTCCCCTGCCCGGGAACATGTCAGCCAGCACGGCCGCCATCTCCAGGTAACTGCGCCGACTTTCCTTGCTCAATCGGTCCAGCGCGATCCTTCTTCCCTCATGCACGTGCCGATCGAACGGCAGCACCACCGAGGCGCGGACGCGGGCGGACAGCCGGTCGAGTTCGGTGACGGCAACCGCGTCCGCCTTGGCCGGCTCGACGTGGTTGATGGCGAGCACCGTCGACTGCATCAATCGCTGATAACCGCTGTGGCACAACCATTCCAGAGTTGTCCGCGTTTTGCGGACCGCATCGATGGAGGGGCTGGTGACCACCACCAGGGCGCGCGACTCCGGTAGAACAGCTTCCATCACAGTGGAATTCAGCGCCTTGACGCAGTCGACCAGCACCAGCGAGTACTGATTTCGCAGCATCGAAAAAGCGCGCAGCATGTCGTGTCGCTCCAGGCGCCAGTCGGTGCGTGCATAGTCCGGCAGACCGAGCACTTCCAGCCCGGAAACGTTCATGTACGTCAGGGCGCGGATGTCCTCGTATTGCGCCGCGGGGTTGCCGCGCAGCAGGTCGGCCATGCTGTGCGGGTTGCGGCGGCCGTGGCGCTCCGCCAGGTCTCCGGCGTCGATGTCGAGGGCGAGTACCCGGTCGTCGCGCACCGCGGCGAACGTCGATCCCAGCGCCTCCACCACGGCGGTCTTGCCCACCCCGCCTTTGAGGTTGAGGACGGCGATGGGAAAGGCCCCGCCGACGCCGGCGCGAATGCGCTGTCGTAGCTCGTTCTCGTAGGTGGTGTTTTTACCGGGGCCGAGATCAATTCCGGTAACCCGATGCAGCAGCCGTCGCCAATTCAGTTTGGCGGAGTCGGTGTCGTGTTCGTCGAAGCGGTCCAGCGAGGTCGCGCCCAGCATCGGCTCGGGGCGAGGCGGCCCAGCGGTCCGCCGTGGCGGTGGCTGCGCGGCCGGTGGAGGTTGCGGCGGCCCCGCCACCTGCTGATTCGGCCTGTGCGACTGCGGCACGGTGGTCGCCGCCGGATCGCCGTCGGCCCGCCGCCCGGGCGGTCGCGCCATCTTCTTGGGCGGACCCAACGCTCCCGCCGCTTTGGCGGATCGCTGAACGACTCCGCGAATCGCACCGCGGTTGCTCATACCCCCGGTATAACCCTCATTTACCGGTCCGGAAACCACCAAGATGCTGCAATGGCGGATTACCTGGATTATTCGCCCGCAAATTCAGGCAGCCGTTTCCTCAGATCCACCGATTGTTTGCCCGCCGGGGGTGGCTAACCGAAGAATGCGGCCGCGTCGTCGTAGCGGCTTTCGGGGACGAGCTTCAGTTGACGCACCGCGTCCGCCAGCGGCACCCGCCCGATATCCTGCCCGCGCAGCGACACCATCTGGCCGTATTCCCCGGCGTGCGCGGCGTCGGCCGCATTCACCCCGAACCGGGTGGCCAGCACCCGGTCGTAGGCCGTCGGAGTCCCGCCTCGCTGGACGTGGCCCAGCACGGTCACCCGGACGTCCTTGTTGATCCGCTTCTCCACTTCGGCGCCGAGCTGGGCGGCCACGCCGGTGAACTTCTCATGGCCGAATTCGTCAATCCCGCCTTCCCGCAACGCAATCGAGCCGGGGATGGGCTTAGCTCCCTCGGCGACCACACAGATGAAGTGCGAATCTCCGCGCTGGAAGCGTCGTTTGACGAGCCGGCAGACTTCTTCGACATCGAAGGGTTGCTCGGGGATCAGGGTCATGTGCGCGCCCGACGCGAGCCCGGCGTTCAGCGCGATCCAGCCGGCGTGCCGGCCCATCACCTCCACCAGCATCACGCGCTGGTGCGATTCGGCGGTGCTGTGTAACCGGTCGATGGCTTCGGTGGCGACGGTCAGCGCGGTGTCGTGGCCGAAAGTCACATCAGTGCAATCGATGTCGTTGTCGATGGTCTTCGGCACACCGACCACGGGAACATTCTCTTCCGAAAGCCAGTGCGCGGCCGTCAGCGTGCCTTCCCCGCCGATCGGTATCAGAACGTCGATCCCGTTGTCGTCGAGGGTCTGCTTGATCTGGTTCAGTCCGGCTCGCAGTTTCTCGGGGTGCACCCGGGCGGTGCCCAGCATCGTTCCGCCCTTGGCCAACAGGCGGTCGTTACGGTCGTCGTTGTGGAGCTGGATGCGCCGGTTCTCCAGCAGTCCGCGCCAGCCGTCCTGGAATCCGACCACCGACGACCCGTACCGGGAATCGCACGTTCGCACCACTGCCCGGATGACCGCGTTGAGCCCGGGGCAGTCGCCGCCTCCGGTGAGCACTCCGATCCGCATACTCTTCATCTTGCCTGCGGCGGCGGCCGGTGGCGCGAGCAAGCGCAAAATCGCCGGAAGTCGAAAGGGTGAGGTGTCCTAGAGGGCCGACGGCAGCGGTCCGCGGGCCGCTTCGAACGCGGCGCCGACCCGGTAGAGCCGGTCGTCGGCCAGTGCGGGCGCCATGATCTGCAGCCCGACCGGCAGGTCGTCATCGGGTGACAGGCCGGCGGGCACCGACATACCGCAGTGTCCGGCCAGATTCAGCGGCAGCGTGCACAGGTCGAACAGATACATCGCCAGCGGATCGTCTACCTTCTCGCCGAGCCGGAACGCCGTGGTCGGGGTGGCGGGCGACACCACCACGTCCACCGAGCGGTAGGCCTCGTCCAAGTCGCGGGCGATCAGGGTGCGCACCTTCTGGGCCTGGTTGTAATAGGCGTCGTAATAACCGGCCGACAGCGCGTAGGTGCCGATCATGATGCGGCGCTTGACCTCCGGCCCGAAGCCGGCGGCCCGCGTCATGGCCATCACTTCCTCGGCGCTGTGGCTGCCGTCGTCACCGATCCGCAGCCCGTAGCGCATCGCGTCGAATCGGGCCAGGTTGCTCGACACCTCCGACGGCAGAATCAAGTAGTAGGCGGACAGCGCGTAATCGAAGTGTGGGCAGTCGACCTCGCTGACTTCGGCGCCCAGCCCGGTCAATCGCTCGACGGCGGCCTCGAAGGCGGTCAGCACGCCGGACTGATAGCCCTCACCGCGCAACTGCTTGACCACGCCGACCCGCACCCCCTTGAGGTCGCCGGCCGCGCCGGCCTTGGCGGCGCCCACGACGTCGGGCACCGCGGCGTCGACCGACGTGGAGTCGCGACTGTCATGCCCGGCGATCACCTGATGCAGCAGCGCGGTGTCGAGCACCGTGCGCGCACACGGGCCGCCCTGATCCAGCGACGACGCGCACGCCACCAGGCCGTAGCGCGACACCGTGCCGTAGGTCGGCTTGACTCCAACCGTCGCGGTCAGCGCCGCGGGCTGCCGGATGGAGCCGCCGGTGTCGGATCCGATCGCCAGCGGCGCCTGGAAAGCGGCCAAGGCGGCCGCGCTGCCGCCCCCGGAGCCGCCGGGCACCCGGTCGATGTCCCACGGGTTGCGGGTGGGGCCGTAGGCGGAGTTCTCGGTCGAGCTGCCCATCGCGAACTCGTCCATGTTGGTCTTGCCCAGGATCGGGATTCCCGCGGCGCGCAACCGCGAGGTGACGGTGGCGTCGTACGGTGCTCGCCAGCCCTCGAGGATCTTGGATCCGCAGGTGGTGGGCATGTCGACGGTGGTGAAGACGTCTTTCAGCGCCAGCGGAACCCCGGCCAGCGGGGACGGCAGCCGCTCCCCGGCGGCCACCGCCTCGTCCACGACGGCCGCGGCACCCAGCGCCTCGTCGGCCGCCACGTGCAGGAAGGCGTGGTAGCGGTCGTCGGTGGCCGCGATCTGGTCCAGGCACGCCTGGGTGACCTCGACGGACGACACCTCTTTGGCGGCGATCCGGGCGGCCAGCGTGGCGGCGTTGGACCGGATGATCTCGTTCACTCGCTGTCCCCCAGGATTTGCGGGACCGCGAAGCGGCCGTCGACCGCTGCGGGCGCTTCGGCCAGCGCCTCGGCCTGCGTCAAGCACGGTGTCGGCTCGTCCGGACGGGTGACGTTGACGTCCTTGAGTGGGTTATCGGTCGCTTCGACGCCGGTGACATCGACCGCATGCACCTGGCTGACGTGGGTCAAGATGGCGCCGAGCTGGCCGGCGAAGCTGTCGAGTTCGCTGTCGGTCAACGCCAGCCGGGACAGCCGGGCCAGGTGCGCTACCTCGTCGCGGGAGATCTGGGACACGACTGGAAAGCCTAGCCGCGAGCGTGCGGCGCGCTGCACGCCCGTTGCCCATCGCTGAGCCGTCCGAGGTCGCCGACGGGCAGGACCACCGGCCGGAACGAGCCGAAATGCCGCCGACACATCGCTGTGCAACAGTGTTGGCCGTGCCTTCCTATCTGTTGCGCATCGAGCTGGTCGACCGTCCAGGCAGCCTAGGGTCGCTGGCGGTGGCGCTCGGTTCGGTGGGAGCCGACATCTTGTCGCTCGATGTCGTGGAGCGCAGCGCGGGTTACGCGACCGACGACTTGGTGATCGAACTGCCGCCGGGAGCGATGCCGGACACGCTCATCACCGCCGCCGAATCACTGTCCGGTGTCCGGGTGGACAGTGTGCGTCCGCACACCGGTCTGCTGGAAGCACACCGCGAGCTGGAGCTGCTCGACCACGTCGCGGCGGCCACCGGCAACGCGGCCCGGCTGCGGGTTCTCGCCAACGAGGCACCCAAGGTGCTGCGGGTCAGTTGGTGCACGGTGTTGCGCAGCTCGAACGGCGAGCTCGAGCGTCTTGCCGGCAGTCCGGGCGCTCCGGAGACCATGGCCGACTCGGCACCGTGGCTGCCGATCGAGCGGGCCACGGCGCTGGACAGCGCCGGCGAGTGGGTGCCCAAGGCCTGGCGCGATATGGACACCACGATGGTCGCCGCCCCACTCGGGGACCCGCACACCGCGGTGGTGCTGGGCCGGCCCGGCCCGGAATTCCGTCCGTCGGAAGTCGCCCGGCTGGGTTACCTGGCCGGGATCGTCGCCACCATGCTGCGCTAGCGCGCAGAAACTTTCGGCCGGGACATCACCACTGGGTCGTCGTCGTCCCACAGCAGCAGCTGCCGTACCGCCGGCCGCGGACCGTAGGGCCGCAGCATGGTGCTGGCCGGACGCGGACGCACCCGTTGCGGCCACCAGAACCAGCGCCCGAGAATCGTTGCGACAGAAGGTGTCATGAACGACCGCACGATCAGCGTGTCGAACAGCAGGCCAAGACCGATGGTGGTGCCGATCTGGCCGAGCACCTGGAACCCGCTGAACACGAACGCGCACATGGTGATGGCGAACACCAGGCCGGCCGAGGTGACCACCGAGCCGGAGCCGGCCATCGCGCGGATCACACCGGTCTTCAAGCCGGCATGGATTTCTTCCCTGAATCGCGAGATCAACAGCAGGTTGTAGTCGGATCCCACTGCCAGCAGCAGGATCACGGCCAGCGCCAGCACCACCCAGTACAGCTGGATACCGAAGATGTACTGCCACACCAGAACCGACAACCCGAACGAAGCGCCCAGCGACAATGCCACGGTGCCCACGATGACCAGGGCGGCGATCAGGCTGCGGGTGATGATCATCATGATCAGCAGGATGAGACTCAGGGCGGCGAACGCGACGATCATCAGGTCGTACTTGGCCCCGTCCTGAATGTCCTTGTAGGTCGCGGCGGTCCCGCCGAGGTAGATCCCCGCGCCGGCCATCGGCGTGCCCTTCAGTGCCTCGTGCGCGGCCTTGGCGATCGGGTCGATATGCGAAATACCCTCGGGCGTCGCGGGATCGCCCTCATGGGCGACGATCATCCGGGCGGCTGTGCCGTCTGGCGAGAGGAACAGTTTCAGTCCCCGTTTGAAGTCGGGGTTGTTGAATACCTCGGGCGGTAGATAGAAGGTGTCGTCGTTCTTGGCCGCGTCGAAGGCTCGGCCCAACGCTGTTGCGTTGTCGATCGCGGCGGCGGTCTGCGCGTAGATGCCGGACAGTGTGGCGTAATTCGCCAACGTCAGGTCGCGATTGGTCTGCTGGCTTTGGATCTGCGGTGGTATCAGCGCGGTCAGTTTCGGCTGCAGCGCATCGAGCTTGTCGAGGGAAGCCGTCAGGTTCTCGAACTTTTCAGTGAGCTGGTCGATACCGTCGAGCGCGTCGAACAGAGACCGGAATGCGGAACACACGGGAATGTCGAAACAGTGCTTCTCCCAATAGAAATAGCTGCGAACCGGCCGGAAAAAGTCGTCGAAGTTCGCGATCTTGTCACGCAGGTCCTGGATCGTGGCGAGCGTGTCATGAAAGTTCTGGGTCTCGTCGTGGGTGGTGCCCGCGAGCTGCTGCTGCAGGACGTACTGCTGTTTCAAGATGTTGATGGTCTTGGTCAGTTCATTGGCCTGCTTGAGGGCGTCGTCGGCCCGGTCTCGTTGATAAGTCAGGTTCTGCTGTTGCGCCGCACTGGAATTGCTGACCACAAAGGCCAGCGAGCTGTGCACCAGTGGGGTCCCCAACGGCCGAGTGATGGTCTGCACCTGCGCGACCCCGGGAACGTGAAACACCGCCTTGGCCACCTTGTCCAGGACCAGCATGCTTTCCGGGTTGCGCATGTCGTGATCGGTTTCGACCATCAACAACTCGGGTTCCAGCCGCGCCCTCGAAAAGTGCTTCTCGGCGGCCGTGTAGCCGATATTGGCCGGTGCGCTGGTCGGCATGTAGGGGCGAGTGTCGTAACTGGTCTTGTACCCGGGCAGGGCGAGCAGGCCCACCAGAGCCAAAGCGCAGGCGGCGGCCAGAACGGGGCCGGGCCAGCGGACGATGGCGGTGCCGATCCGCCGCCAGCCGCGGGTCCTCATCGCGCGTTTCGGGTCGAAGATGCCCGCCTTGGCGCCCAGGGTGAGAATGGCCGGCCCCAAGGTGAGCGCGGCGAACAGCGCGACGAGAATGCCCAACGACGCAGGGATGCCCAGGCTTTGGAAGTACGGCAGCCGGGTGAACCCCAAACAGGCCACCGCGCCGGCAACGGTGAGCCCCGAACCCAACACGATGTGGGTGGTGCCGTGATACATGGTGTAGAAGGCGGTTTCGCGATCCTCGCCGGACCCGCGTGCCTCTTGATAACGGCCGACGAAGAATATCGCGTAGTCCGTTCCGGCCGCGATCACCAGCAGCGTGAGCAGATTCGTTGCGTAGGTCGACAGCCCGATGACGCCGGCGTTTCCCAGGAACGCGACGAGCCCTCGCGCCGCGGACATTTCGATGAGGACCGTCGCCAGCACCAGCAGTGTGGTGAGCACGGAACGGTAGACGAAGAACAACATCAGCGCGATCACCCCGACGGTGATCCCGGTGACTTTTGCGGTGCCCTTGCTGCCGACGTCGAACTGGTCGGAGATCAGCGGCGCCGCCCCGGTCACATACGCCCGGACACCGGGCGGCGGCTTCATGTGCTCGACGATGTCGCGGACGGCGCCGACGCCCTCGTTGGCCAGTGCCGAGCCTTGATTGCCGGCGAGGAACAGCTGCACGTAGGCGGCCTTGCCGTCGCTGCTCTGCGATCCCGCCGCGGTCAGGGTGTCGCCCCAGAAGTCCTGTACGTGCTCGACATGCTTGCGGTCCTGCTCGAGCCTGCGGACCATCTCGTCGTAGAAGCGGTGGGCGTCTGCGCCCAGCGGCTTGTCGCCCTCCAGCACGATCATCGCCGAACTGTCGGTGTCGAACTCGTGAAACTTTTCTCCGATGCGCTTGATCGCCTTGAGCGACGGCGCATCTGGCGAATTCAGCGCCACGTTGTGGGTCTTACCCACCTCTTCCAGTTGCGGGACCGCGATATTGGTGATCGCGGCCAACCCCACCCAGAACAGCAGGATCGGCAACGCGAGCCGGCGAATGGTGCGCGGCGCGAACCGCCGCGGTTGATCGTTACTCATCCAGATTTATCCAGACAGAAGGTGTAGGCGTCCACTTTGTTAACGGTGCGTTGGTCTTTCACCTCACCGTTGACGGTGATGCGGCAGCCCAGGATGTCCCCGTTGCCCTGCGCGACGACGTTGCCGATGACCGCGGGCTCCGTCGTGGTGATGGTGAACGACCAAGGCAGGGGCGCGTCCTTGACTTGCTGCGGCTGGGCGTTGACATCAAGGTAGTTGATGGTCGCCACCGCGCCCGGTGCGCCGAAGACCTCCAGCACGACCTGCTTTGGGTTGAACGGGACGATTTCGTTGGACAGGCCGCTGTTGGCCGACGGGTTGGTGTGCGACCCGAAGATTCCGTGCAGGCGATAGATGCCGAATGCCGCCAGCGCGACGACGAGCACCGTGACGAGCACCATCCACCCCCGCTTCACCAGGGACGCAATCGAAAAGCCCTTCACCCGTTAGCCTTTCGAAGATCGGGCGGCACGATCACGCTCAACCCCGCAGGGGTCGCCAACGTCGTGAGCGTGATCGACAGCTATGACAGTACGGTACGGGACCGTACTGTACAAGAGACGCGCGCGTATATATTTCGCCGAAGGGGCTGACGGCTGAAATGCCGGGTGGTTAGCCGGACTTGGTCAGGCCGGGCAACAGGAACCCGTCGACGAACGCCTGCACGGTGCGACGGGTGGGCGGGCGGCCGGGGATGATCGACCGGAAGATGAGATAGCCCGGCAACAAGTCCCAGAGTTCGTCGGTGATGACGTCCTCGGTGATCTCGCCCCGGTCGACGGCCTGATGCAGCACGTGCTGAATCATGGCCTTGCGCTGATCCAGGAACTGATGCTGCAAGGCGTCGTTGAGAGCGGGGTGGCGCGACACCTCGACCATCACGGCACGAATGGTGCCGGCGTGCTGTCCGCACTCCTGGCTGATGGTCTCGCCCAGGCTCAGCAGGTCGCCGCGCAACGTACCGGTATTCGGCGGGACGGCCACCTGCCGGACGCCTTCGATGAATGCGGCCAGCACCAATTCGGCTTTGGACGGCCAGCGCCGGTAGACGGTCGCCTTGCTGGCGCGGGCGGCGTTGGCCACCGCGTCCACCGTCAGCTGGTCATAACCGTGTTCCTGCAGCAGCCGCAGGGTCACGGCCAATATCTCGGCCTCACGCGGCGACCACGGCGAAGCCTGCTCACACCGATCGGCCGTCTGGGTCATAGAGCCCACGATAGAGCGGCCCGGGTGATGTGGACCAATTTCGG
Organism: Mycobacterium sp. 1465703.0; assembly: GCF_001672975.1. Classification (GTDB taxonomy): domain Bacteria; phylum Actinomycetota; class Actinomycetes; order Mycobacteriales; family Mycobacteriaceae; genus Mycobacterium. The sequence continues at coordinate 6,325 of NZ_LZKU01000132.1, read as the reverse complement.
CGCAGTCAAAGCCGGACGAATGTGGATTCGTCAGCGGGACGCCTTCAGCGCACGCTCGATGTCGGCGACCAGGTCGTCGGTGTCTTCGATGCCCAGCGAGATGCGCGCGAATCCGTCGGCGACCGGATCTCCCCAGCGCGCCCGGCGGTCCACCGACGTGTGCAGCCCCCCGAAGCTGGTGGACGCGATCAGCAGTTCGCTGGCCTCCACCAGTGTGTGCACCGCGGCCGCATCGGCCAGCTCGACCGAGACCAGCGCGCCGAATCGGCGCATCTGCGCCATGGCCACCGGATGCGCCGGGTCCCCGGCCAATCCCGGGTAGCGCACCGCCCGCACCGCCGGATGGCGGGCCAGCATGGTCGCCACCGCGCGCGCGTTCTGGCATTGCCGCTCGAATCGCAGTCCGGCAGTTGCCAGGCTGCGCAACAGAAGCCATGCCTCGAAGCCGCCCAGAATCGCGCCGGCGAGCAGCCGGTGGCGCTCCACCCGGGCGAGCAGCTCGGGCTGGCTGGTGGCGACGTAGCCGGCCAGCAGGTCGCCGTGACCGGACAGGGCCTTGGTGGCACTGGCCACCACCGCGTCGGCGCCCAGCGCCAGCGGTTGCTGACCCAACGGGGTGGCGGTGGTGTTGTCGACGATCAAGCGGGCGCCGCGATCGTGGCAAATCGTGGCCAACCGGTGCAGATCAATGACATCCAACGCCGGGTTGGTGGGAGTTTCGGCCAGCACCACCTCGGCTCGCGCGGCGGCGTCATAGATTTGCGAACTCGTCGCCTCGATGACCGTCACACCCCCGGGCGCCAGGTCCTCACGGGCGTAGCGGCGCACTTGGTAGTAGCCGTCGACCGGTACCACCACCGTGGATCCGGGCCTGGCCAGTGCTCGTAGCGCGGCGCTGATGGCCGCCATCCCCGAACCGAACACCAACGCGCCGGTGGCTCCCTCCAGCTCGGCGAGCGCCGACTCCAGTTGCCGCCAGGTCGGATTGGAGCTACGGCCGTAGCTGTCCAACGCGCCGGTCTCGTCGCTGGACAAGTGATAGGTGGCGGCGAGCACCGCCTGCGGCGCTACCGGTTGGCCCGAGACCGCTTGTACATCAGCGGCTTTGAGGCTACGAGTGGAATCACCGAACCGATTGCCCATCGGTTAGTCCGCCGGCTTTTCCGGCGGACCCTCGGCCAGCAGTGTCCGGAAGCCGTCCTCGTCGAGCACCGGCACCCCCAACTCGATCGCCTTGTCGTACTTGGAACCCGGCGAATCGCCGGCCACCACGTAGTCCGTCTTCTTCGACACCGAACCGGCGGCCTTTCCGCCGCGCGCCAGGATGGCCTCCTTGGCGTCATCGCGGGAGAAGCCGGTGAGCGAGCCGGTGACCACCACCGTCAGCCCCTCCAGCGTGCGCTGCACACTGGTGTCGCGCTCGTCGGCCATCCGCACACCGGCGGCCCGCCACTTGTCGACGATCGCGCAGTGCCAGTCGACGGTGAACCATTCGGTGAGCGCCGCGGCGATGGTGGGGCCGACGCCTTCCACCGCGGCCAGCCGCTCGGTCGATGCCGACATGATCGCATCAAGATCGCCGAACTCGGTGGCCAGCGCACGCGCGGCCGTCGGCCCGACATGCCGGATCGACAACGCCACCAGGACCCGCCACAGCGTCACCGTCTTGGCCTTGTCCAGGTTGTCGAGCAGCCGTCGCCCGTTGGCGGACAGGGCGCCCGCCTTCGTCCGGAAGAGCTCGGTGCGCAGCAGATCGTCCTCGGTGAGCGCGAACAAGTCGCCCTCGTCGGCGATCACGCCGGCCTTCAGCAGCGCGGTCGCGGCTTCGTAGCCGAGCCCCTCGATATCGAACGCGCCGCGACCGGCGACGTGAAATACCCGCTCCCGCAGCTGAGCAGGACAGGACCGGGCATTGGGGCAGCGGATGTCGGCATCGCCCTCCTTGGCCGGGGCAAGCGTGGTGCCGCACTCGGGACACGTTGTGGGCATGACGAATTCGCGTTCGGAGCCGTCGCGCAGGTCGACGACGGGCCCCAGCACTTCCGGGATCACGTCGCCGGCTTTGCGGATCATTACCGTGTCGCCGATCAGCACGCCCTTGCGTTTGACCTCGGCGGCGTTGTGCAGCGTGGCCAGCCCTACCGTCGACCCGGCCACCTTGACCGGTGTCATGAACGCAAACGGAGTGACCCGGCCGGTGCGCCCAACGTTGACCCGGATGTCGAGCAGCTTGGTCTGCGCCTCCTGGGGCGGGTACTTGTAGGCGACGGCCCAGCGCGGCGCGCGCGAGGTGGTGCCGAGCCGGCGCTGCAGGGCGACGTCGTCGACTTTGACTACCACACCGTCGATTTCGTGCCGCAGGTCGTAGCGGTGCTCACCCCAGTAACCGATCCGCTCCTCGATGGCGGCAAGCCCGCGCACCCGCGCGGTCTGTTCGGCCACCGGCAGCCCCCAGGCGCTCAGCGCGGTGTAGGCCTCGTGTTGGCTCTTGGGGGCAAATCCTTCAGTGCGACCGATGCCATGGCAGATCATCCGCAGCTTGCGCCGCGCGGTGACGGCCGGATTCTTCTGGCGCAGCGACCCGGCCGCGCTGTTGCGCGGATTGGCGAACGGCGCCTTGCCGTCTTCAACCAGGCTGGCGTTGAGCGCCTCGAAATCGGCAAGCAGAAAAAACACCTCGCCGCGCACCTCGAGCAGCGCGGGGACCGGGAAGTCCTTGCTGGCGGACAGCCGCTCGGGGACGTCGTCGATGGTGCGGGCATTGAGCGTGACGTCCTCGCCGACCCGGCCGTCGCCCCGGGTCGCGGCCCGTTCCAGCCGGCCGTCGCGGTAGACCAACGAGAGCGCCACCCCGTCGATCTTGAGTTCACACAGGTAGTAGGGCTCCTTGCCGACCTCGTTCTCGACGCGGTTGCTCCAGGCGACCAACTCGTCGCGATCGAAGACATCGTCGAGGCTCAGCATCCGTTCCAGGTGCTGCGCTTCTCCGAACTCGGTGGCGAAACCGGCCCCGCCGACCAGCTGCGTCGGGGAATCGGGAACTTTCAGCTCCGGGTGCTGATCCTCCAGCGCGAGGAGTTCGTTGAACATCGTGTCGAACTCCGCGTCGGAAATGATCGGCGCGTCCTTGATGTAGTAGCGGAATTGGTGTTCACGGACTGTTTCGGCCAGGTCCTGCCACTGGCGGCGAACCTCGGGCGATACCGAATCAGCTGCTGCGGAGCTCACCTTGGCAGGCTATCCGAGGACACCGACGCAAAACCCGGCGCCGCTCACTCCTCCACGTATGCCCGCAACCGATCCACTGCGGCGTCCCAGCGACGGGACAGCTGACTCAGGTAGTCGCTGGCCGACGCCAACGGTTGGGTCTGCACCGTCCAGACACGCTCGCGGCCGCGCCGGCTGCTGGTCACCAGCCCGACGGACTCCAACAGCTGCAGGTGCTTGCTGGCCGCCTGCCGGGAGACCGGCACGACGCTGGTGACCTGCGATGTCGAGCTCGGGCCCCGATCGCAGAGCCGCACGATGATGCGCAGCCGGTTGGGGTCGCCCAACGCATCGAAGAGCGGCGCGTCGACAGCGACACGGCCGCTCATACCCGGACGCCTTCGATGTATTTGCGCACCAGCGTGGTCTGGATCGCCCAGCCTTCGCCGTTGGCCTCGAACGCCGGACCGCGGCGCACGTCGGGAATCGCCTCGAAACCGGATTCGGTGATGGTCAGCAGCACCCCGTCGGGCTGCTCGGCCAGGGTGAATTCGACCAGCGTGGTCGGCTCCCGGTCGTAGTCGACCTGCGGGTCGACGGCGAAGGGATGCCAGCGGTAGGCGAACCGGCGTTGCGGCTCGACGGCGACGATGTGCCAGGTGCTTCGCATCCCGGCGTGCGCCTCCTGGCGTTTGGCGACCTCGCCGTCCACCGCGGTCGGGGCGATCGCAGCGGTCACCGAGGTGCCGGCCACGAACGGCCCGTCGAAGCGCACCCCGAACCACCGGCCGAACTCCTCGGCGTCGCTGATGGCCCGCCACACCCGCTCGAGTGGCGCGCGCAGCACCACCTGCTTCTCGATCTTCATATGCAACCTCCTGGTTGCCTATTAGTGCAGCACGCGACGGTCCGAAACGCAACCGATCGGTTGCCTATTCGATGGCGTCGGGATCCTCGGCGAACATTTCGGCCGCCTTGCGGGCGAGCTCGATCGCGGTGCGCGCCCACTGCGGCGTGGCGGCGGCCAGACCGCACGCTGGGGTGACGCCGATGCGATCCCGCAATGCCGAGCGGGCGAAGCCGAGCCGATCGGTCACCGCGACGACCGCAGCGGCCACCCGCTCCGCCGAAAGCCGGCGGGACGGGGTGCTGCCGGCGACGACCCCCAACATGACGGTGCGACCGGACTCCACGAACTCGCCGACACCATCGAGATCCGTCGCGTTCAGCGCGCCCGCGTCTACCGAGACGGCCGCAAAAGCGCTGCGCTGCAAGAGGTCCCATGGAACGCCGGGGGCACAGCAGTGCAGCAGCACCTCACCACCCACGGTTTGGGCACAGGTATCGAGCAGGCTGCCGGCCACCGCCTCGTCGATCGGCGCCACCGGACTCAGCGAGGTCACTCCGCTCAGCCCGCCGCCGAGCGCGTTCGACAGCGACGGCTCGTCGAACTGAACCACTACCTCCGCCTCCAGCCGGCGGGCCATCATCGCGCGATGCGCGGACACGCCCTCGGCCAGCGATGCCGCCACGTCACGCAGCGCCCCGGGATCGGTGATCGCGCGATGACCGTTGGCCAGCTCGATCTCGGCGGCCAGCGTGATCGGGCCGGGCGCCTGCACCTTGACCACCCGCCCCTGGTTGCGCAGCCCGGCGGCTTCCCAGGCCTCCTCCAGCGCGTCCATGTCCTCGTCCAGCAGGCTGATGGCGCGCCGGGTGACCGCCCCGGGCCGGGCGGCCAGACGGTAGCCGCGCGGCACCGTGTCGATGGCCACGTCGACCAGCAGCGCGCCCGCCCGGCCGAGCACGTCGGCACCCACTCCGCGCGCGGGCAGCTCGACGATGTGCGCCAGCGCGCCCGCCAATTCACCCACCACGACTTCGGCGGCTTCGCGTGCGTCGATGCCCGGCCATGATCCGACACCGCTGGCGCTGGCAAAGGGGTGGGCGAAAACACTCACCGGGCAACCGTATTCGACGTCGCACCACCCGCCGGCCGGCAGGGGTCTGTGTACGGGGGGCCCGCCCGGGTAGGTTCAACTGCGAAGGGGTGCGAAAAGGTGTCGCAGAAGGCGAAATTACTGTGGCTACCGCTGTTGTGCGGGGCGGTGATGCTGGTCGCGTCGTGCACCCTGGTGGTCGACGGCGCGGCGGTCGCGGGATCCGACGCCAATCGCAGAGTGGTGCAGGGCGTCGATGTCGACACCATCCTGCTGGACCAGTCCCGGATGCGTGCGATCACCGGCGCCGGTGAGCATCTGAGCATCATTCCCTCGATGGACGGCACCAGTCCGGTGGACATCGACGCGCTCGCCGACACCACGCCGCGCGCGTGCCGGTTCATCTTCGCCGAGACGGCAACGTTCGGCCGCGATCTCGAGGCTTTTCACAAGACGACGTTTCAGGATCCACCCGACGGAGCGTTGATCTCCGAGGGCGCCGCGGCCTATCGCGACGCCGACGCCGCCCGGCGCGCCTTCGGCGCCCTGGTGGGCACCGTCGGAGACTGCGCGAACGGCTCTAGTGGGCAGCTTTACGTCGGCGACTGGAGCGCCGACGCCACCTCGCTGCACCTGCGGCCCGGCGGGTGCGGCCGCGACTACCGGATTCTGTCGGTGGCCATGCTGGAAGTCACCTTCTGCGGCTTCGCCCAATCGGTGTCCGACATCGTGATGACCAACATCTCCGCGAACGTGCCGCGGTAGCACCGATCAGCGGGCGGTACCGGCGATGGTGGCGCTGCCGAGCACCTCGTCGCCGTCGGGGTCGGGCCGATACAGCACCAGCGTCTGGCCGCGCGCCACGCCGCGCACCGGGGCGCGCAGCCGCACCACGAGTTCGTCGTCGACCAGTTCGGCTATCGCGGCGGCGGTTTCGCCGTGCGCTCGCACCTGAACCTCGCACTCCACCGGACCCGACGGCCGGCCGCGTTACGTGACTGAGATCGACGCCGACACTGCCACGGTTCGGGTGGGGGAGGCGGCCGATCTCGAGGTGCGCGAATTGGTCGGGCGGACACCGGTTTTCACCTCGGGTGTGGCGCCGTCGGGTCCGGTGGAGTGCGAGGTTCAGGTGCGAGCGCACGGCGAAACCGCCGCCGCGATAGCCGAACTGGTCG
>NZ_LZKU01000131.1 GCF_001672975.1 Mycobacterium sp. 1465703.0 | reverse complement strand
GTGCGCGCCACGCACACACCGGGACCCAATTTCGCGCTCGAATACTGCCTGCGCGAGGACAAGCTGCCCGCCGCCGAATTGGCCGGCGTCGACCTGAGCGGTCTCGAATCCATCATGGTGGGGGCAGAGCCGCTGCGCGCCAACACCTTCGCCCGCTTCCGGCAGCGGTTCGCCGAATACGGCCTGCGGCCCGAGGCGCTCACCGGCGCCTACGGCATGGCCGAATTCACCCTGGCCGTGTCGATCCGCGGCCGCCAGACCATCGCGGTGAACAAGCGTGGGCTGGAGAAGAACATCGCTCGTGTCGAAAAGGCGCTGCCCGAAAACAGCAACCAGGTCACGTTGGTCAGCTGCGGCAAGCCCATCGACGGAGCCCTGGTTCGCATCGTCGATCCCGAATCGCGGCAGGCGCTGCCCGAAGGGCGGGTCGGTGAGGTCTGGCTGGCCGGGCCCTCCAAGGGGGCCGGCTACTGGAACCGCCCGGAGCTCACCGCGGAGACATTCGGCGCGCGCGTTGCCGGCGATGACGAGCACACCTACCTGCGGAGCGGTGATCTGGGCTTCCTCTACGAGGGCGAGCTGTTCGCCTGCGGCCGGAGCAAGGACCTGATCATCGTGCGCGGCGTCAACTGCTACCCCTCCGACATCGAGGACGTCGTCGAGCGCACGGCCGCGCAGGTCCGCAAGGGCTGCGTCGCCGCTTTCTCGGTCGAGCACGACGACTCCGAAGCGCTGGTCGTCGTCGCCGAGGTGCGCGACGAGCACAACCTGCCGGATGCCAAGGCGATGGCCCGCGCGATCCGGCGGCACTGCCACATCGATCCGCACACCATTGTGTTCGCACCGCCGCGCAGCATCCCCAAGACCACTTCGG
>NZ_LZKU01000130.1 GCF_001672975.1 Mycobacterium sp. 1465703.0 | reverse complement strand
GTCGAAGAAGTCGAAGAACCCAGCGCCATCACCACTTTGGCACCGAACGACGGGGCCGACCCGCAGGCGGTGCGGTCCTGGCTGCTCGCCGAGCGCCGGATTCTGACCACTTTCGCCGGGGTGCAGCGCGCGCCGCTGGAACTGACCGCACCGGTGCTGCGGATCTCGCCGCACGTCGATATCACGGCCGACCAGCTGGAGACGTTCGCCGAGGCGCTCATCGCCGCGACCGCCGCGACATCTGCCTGAGAGCTAACCCGCCTTGTGCGCCGTCAACAGGTAGGCCGGCATCTTCATCCGGCCCTTCTCGTCGCGGTCGTGCTGCGGACCGTCGGGGACCGGCGGAATGTTGGCGTGGATGAAGGCCGGCCGGATCTCGTCGATCTCCCAGTATTTGCTCACCGCGTCACGCAATTCGTCCTCATCGACTTCATTGGGCTTGGCTTCCCATTCGGCGGGGAAGGCGCCCTTGGCGAAGACCAGCACGAAGTAGTTGGCTCCCGGGGCCGCCGCGCGGTGCACCGAGCGCAGGTAGCCGTCGCGTCCCTCGACGGGCAGCGAGTGGAACAGCGTGCTGTCGGCCACGGTGGCGAACCGCCCGTCGTAGCCGGTGAACGACGTGATGTCGGCCTGTACGAAAGTAGCCGTGGGCAGGCCGCGGTCGGCCGCCGCTTTGGTCGCCGCCGCGACGGCGGTGGGGGTGAGGTCGATGCCGACCACGGTGTAGCCCTGGGCGGCCAGCGTCAACGACAGCTCGGCGACTCCGCATCCGGCATCCAATACGTCGCTGCGGAACTTGCCGGCCGCGATCAGCGCGGCCAGTTCGGGTTGTGGCTCGCCGATGTTCCACGGCGGCGGGCCTTCGAAATGGGCCTGTTCGCGGTATGCACTGTCCCAGTCCATTACGTGGTCAGACGACATGGTTTCCAACCTACTCCCAGGTGTGCACCGGCTCGTTGGAGTGCATGTGGTCGCAGTACCGGTGCAGCATCTCGGCCAGCGCGGCGGGCCTGCTCATGCCGTCGTCCTGTAGGCGTCGCACCGTGGACACCTGCCAGCTGGCACCGTTGCGCCCCGTCCGGGCCCGGCCCTCGATGACCCCGAGGAACCGGTTGCGGACCTCGGCGTCGACTCCCCAGCGCTGCAATCCCTCGTCGGCGATGGGCAGCAGTGTGTTGAGCACCAGTTCGCGTGCGGTCACCTCGCCCAGTCCGGGCCAGCGCAGCCGGGCGTCGATGCCGTGCCGCGCCGCCGCCAGGAAATTGGCTTCTGCCACATCGAAATTCATCCGCCCCCACAGCGGGTTGTCCGCTTCGGAGAGGCTGCGCAACACGCCGTAGAAGAAGGCCGAATTCGCCAGCATGTCGACGACGGTCGGGCCGGCCGGCAACACCCGGTTCTCCAGCCGCAGATGGGGGCGCCCGTCGGCCACGTCGTACACCGGACGGTTCCACCGGTAGACGGTCCCGTTGTGCAGGCGTAGTTCGGAAAGTTGGGGTATGCGCCCGGCGGCCAACTCGGCGATCGGGTCTTCATCGGACACCTCGGGCAGCAGGGACGGGAAATAGCGGATGTTCTCCCGGTAGAGATCGAGAACGGAGTCGATCCACTGTTCGCCGAACCACACCCGCGGGCGGACGCCCTGCGACTTCAGCTCCTCGGGCCGGGTGTCGGTGGACTGGGTGAACAGCTCGATACGCGTTTCCGCCCACAGCAGGTGCCCGAAGAAGAAGGGCGAATTGGCGCCGAGCGCCAGCTGCGGGCCGGCCGCGATCTGCGCCGCATTCCAGTTGGCAGCGAACGTCTCCGGTGACAATTGCAGATGCAACTGCATGCTGGTGCAGGCGGATTCGGGCGCGATGGTGGCCGTGTGCCAGCTCAGCGGTTCGGGCCCGGAGATGTCGATGGGGATGTCTTCGCCGCGGGCGGTGAAGATCGAGTCGTTGAGGGCGGCGTATCGCGTCGATTCGCTCATCCAGCCCTGGTCCAGGTGTTCGGGCATCAGCGTGGGCAGGATGCCGATCATGACGATGTGGGCGCCGCCGGCGGCGGTGGCCTTGGTCTCGGCCTCGTTCAGGCTGGACCGCACCTCCGCCTCGAGATCCAGCCCGGTGTGTCCGGGCAGCGCGTGCGGCGGCACGTTGAATTCGATGTTGTAGGCGCCTAATTCGGTCTGATACGCCGGATCACCGATGGCGTCGAGCACGTTGCGGTTGGACATCGCCGGCTGGTAGCCGGCGTCGACGAGGTTGCACTCGATCTCCATGCCGGTGAGCGGCTGCTCGGATTCGAAGCATGACTGTTCGAGCATCGTCTCGAAGACGTCCAGGCACAGCTGTACCTTGCGCCGGTATTCCCGGCGGTGTGCGCTGTCGTACGTGGTGCGCTTGACCTCTTCGCCCACAACGCAGATGCAACAGGGTTACCGCCCGTAACGCAAGCTCTCACGCGTCCCAGTTGCCGCCTCGTCTGCCCGGCGGGTAGACCATGATGGACTTTTGACGCAAACGTGTCCGAGCTCACGGGTAAAGGAGTGCAGTTGGCCGAGTTCGTCGCCGCCGTCGACCAGGGGACCACCAGCACTCGCTGCATGATCTTCGATCACCAGGGTGCCGAAGTGGCTCGCCATCAACTCGAGCACGAACAGGTCATGCCGCGAGCCGGCTGGGTGGAGCACGACCCGGTCGAGATCTGGGAGCGCACTTCCTCGGTGCTGACGTCGGTGTTGAACCGGGCCAACTTGGAACCGAAAGACATTGCCGCGCTGGGTATTACGAATCAACGCGAGACGACGCTGGTATGGAACCGCAAGACCGGGCGGCCCTATTACAACGCGATCGTGTGGCAAGACACCCGCACCGATCGGATCGCATCGGCAGTCGAACGCGACGGTCGCGGTGGCGTGATCCGCCGCAAGGCCGGCCTGCCCCCGGCCACCTACTTCTCCGGCGCCAAGCTGCAATGGATCCTGGAGAACGTCGACGGGGTGCGCGCGGCCGCCGAAAGCGGCGACGCTCTGTTCGGTACCGCCGACACCTGGGTGTTGTGGAACCTGACCGGCGGGCCGCGCGGCGGCGTGCACGCCACTGATGTCACCAATGCCAGCCGAACCATGCTGATGAACCTGGAGACGCTGGACTGGGACGATGAACTGCTGTCGTTCTTCTCCATCCCTCGTGCGATGCTGCCGAAGATCGGTCCGTCGTCGTCGCCGCAGCCCTATGGCGCGACGGCCGAGACCGGACCCGCCGGTGGCGAGATACCGATCACCGGCATGCTCGGCGATCAGCACGCGGCGATGGTCGGCCAGGTGTGCCTGTCTGAGGGGGAGGCCAAAAATACCTACGGCACCGGGAATTTCCTGCTGCTCAATACCGGCGAGACGATCGTGCGGTCCGACAACGGGTTACTGACCACCGTCTGCTATCAGTTCGGCGACGCCAAACCCGTGTACGCACTTGAGGGTTCGATCGCGGTGACCGGTGCGGCCGTGCAGTGGCTGCGTGATCAGCTGGGCATCATCAGCGGTGCCGCCCAAAGCGAATCGCTGGCACGTCAGGTCGACGACAACGGCGGAGTGTATTTCGTCCCCGCATTTTCCGGATTGTTCGCCCCCTACTGGCGCTCTGATGCGCGGGGCGCGGTCGTCGGACTGTCGCGGTTCAACACCAACGCGCACCTGGCCCGCGCAACGTTGGAGGCGATCTGTTATCAGAGCCGCGACGTGGTGGACGCCATGGCGGCGGATTCCGGTGTGCACCTTGAGGTCTTGAAGGTCGACGGCGGTGTCACCGGTAACGATCTGTGTATGCAGATCCAGGCTGATGTGCTGGGTGTGGACGTGGTCCGCCCGGTGGTCGCCGAGACGACCGCGCTGGGCGCCGCCTACGCGGCCGGGCTGGCGGTGGGGTTCTGGGCAGATCCGGCCGACCTGCGTGCGAATTGGCAAGAGGGCAAGCGCTGGTCACCGGCCTGGAACGACGAGCAGCGCGCCGCGGGTTATGCGGGCTGGCGCAAAGCGGTGCAGCGGACCCTGGATTGGGTCGATTTAACCTGATCCAGGGTCCGCTGTTCTGGGGCCTATTCTTCGCCGAGGATGCCGTAGATCTCGCGCCGCGCATTGTTGAGGATGTCGATGACGCGCTGCTGTTGCTCGGTGGAAGCGGTGTAGGCGGACTGCCCGATCGCGCCGAACAACTGTCCGACGGCCGCCCGCAGATTCATGTGGCCTGGGTCGGCGCCTTCGGTGATCTCGTCCCACGGTGCGGTCTCGATCTTTTCGGCTGCCGCGCGGCCCTCTCCGGTCAGCTCGAAAAGCTTCTTGCTGCCGTCGGTTTCGCTCGCGGTGATCAGGTCCTCGTCGTCGAGTAACTGCAGCGTCGGGTAGACCGAGCCGGGGCTCGGCTTCCAAAGTCCATTGCTGCGTTCGGCGATCTGCTGGATCATTTCGTAGCCGTGCATCGGCCGCTCGGCCAGCAGCTTCAAGATGGCCGCTCGCACGTCACCGCGCTTGCCGCGACCCGGTCCGCCACGGCGCCATCCGCCGCGCCCGCGGCCGGGACCGAAGCCGAAGCCCGGGTCAAAGCCCGCGCCCAAACCCGGACCGAAGCCTCGACCGAAGCCCGGACCAAAACCGCGACCGAAGCCGAGCGGGCCCTCGGGGCCGCCGGCGTGATCGCGTAGGTGCTCGCGGAAGTCGCGTCGGGCCTGGCGCCGTGCCTCGTGCAGGGCGCGCCGGTCAACCGGGCCCGGCCCGAAGCCGAATCCCGGCCGGCCGGCGAATGGACCCTCGGGGGGAGTGAATGGGTTGCTCATGTGTATGTCCTTACGTTCAGGGTTGCGCACTGGTCGCACGCTCCGAAACATCACGATATATCGGCAACTTACGTGATGCAACGGAATATGTTGGAAAATATCGGCGGAATGTCACTGACCTGCGACAAACTGGAATCGCTTCGTCGTCTGCGCGGTTTGCGTGCGGCAAACGGGGGAAAATCTATGAGATGGACGCATACGCATACAACAACTTCACGGTCGGGAGCGGGACTGCTCGCGTGGCCGCCTTCGGCCGACCCGACAGCGCCGGGCGCCGCTACGCCTGGCCGTGGGTCAACTGGGGGCTCGCGCTGGGTACGGTGCCTGCCGCGGCACTGGTGATGCTGTTCGCGCTGGGTGCGGTGATGAGCACCGCCGGCTGTAGCGACCGCAGCTGTGGCCAACTAGGCCAGGGCGGGATCAATTTCGGTGTCGCGTTCTATGGGGCGCCCGCGGTTGCCGTTGTCGTCATCGTGATCTCGTTCTTCACCGCCAAATACCGCAGTGGCATAGCGGTTCCGCTGTTCGGATGGGCGCTGCTGGTGGCCGACGTCGTCCTGATGGCGGCGAGTGTGGCCGGTTAGTGCGGCGGTGAGAATCCGGCCGGGAAAGCATCCGGCGTGCCAGGGTTCGCCATGCCGGGTCGGCCCGCTTGCGGTCCCGGCCAACCGACGCCCGGTTGTGGCGGCTGCGGTACCGCTCCCGGCGGCGGACTGGGCCAGCCCTGGTATGCGCCACCGGTCGGTGGCCACGGCGCCGGCCACATCGGGGGTTGCCCCGGCCCGGGCATGACCGGGCGCAGCCGGGCCAGTTCGCGCCGGTGCCGCTCGGCGAGCACGGCGGCCAGCACCAGCTCCGGCGGGGCACCGGGCGGTGGCGGCGGCGCGATGCGGGCGACCACGTCACCGGCGATCCGATAGGCCATCTGCAGGCGAAGCTGGCGGTCGAGCTGCGGTGCCCTGGCGAGGAATTGGCGAGCGACCTCGGCCTGGTTGCCGGACAGACCCGACAGCTGCAGCGATGACGCCCACCATGCCAAGGACGGCGGCATCATCGGCGGGGGGCCTAGCCGTGGTCCGCGCTCGTTGACCACCACCGTGCCGGCGAAGATATCGCCGATTCGTTTGGCCTTGGGCGACAAGATGCTGCAGATGACGGCCGGGCTGCCGAACAGCATCCAGATTTCCACCAGCGATGCCAGGGCGCGAAACAGCGCCTGGCGGAAGCGTTCTGGGCCGCCGTCGTCGGACACGACGCGTAGCCCCATCGCGATCTTGCCCACCGAGCGTCCCCGCGTTGCCGTTTCGAGGATCAGCGGATAGCCGACGATCACCAGCACCGTGAATATCAGCAGGACCGCATTGCTCAGCGCGGTGTCGAATTGGGTCAGGGTGGCGGCCCACAGCATCAACCCGAGCAGATAACCGATGACGATGACCACGATGTCGATCAGCGCGCTCAGCGTTCGCACCGGCAGCTGGGCGATCTGCACATCGAGCACCACAGCGTCCCCGGTCACCACCTCCGACATAACTTCGAACGGTACAGGTTGGCCGGGTGTGGCCGGCCGCACTTTGTATTGCCGCCGCTGCGATTAGGCTGCCCAGGGTGGATGTCGATGCATTCGTGCTGGCCCATCGCCCGACCTGGGACCGCCTCGACCGGTTGATCGGACGGCGCCGGTCGCTGTCCGGCGCGGAAATCGACGAACTTGTCGAGCTGTATCAGCGGGTGTCCACCCACCTGTCGATGCTGCGCTCGGCGTCGTCGGATTCGGTGTTGATCGGCCGCCTGTCGAGCCTGGTCGCGCGGGCCCGTTCCGCGGTGACCGGTGCCCATGCGCCATTGAGCAGTGCCTTCATCCGGTTCTGGACGGTGTCGTTCCCGGTTGTCGCGTACCGCACCTGGCGGTGGTGGCTGGCGACGGCGGCGGCATTCTTCGCCGTGGTCGTGATCATGGCGCTGTGGGTCGCCGGCAACCCGGACGTGCAGTCCGCGATCGGAACGCCCGGTGACATCGAGCAATTAATCAACCACGATGTCGAGTCGTACTACAGCGAACATCCGGCCGCCGCGTTCACGCTGCAGATCTGGGTGAACAATTCCTGGGTGTCGGCTCAATGCATCGCCCTGTCAGTGGTGCTGGGACTGCCGATTCCCTTTGTGCTGTTTCAAAATGCCGCCAATCTGGGCGTCATCGCCGGGCTGATGTTTCCGGCCGGCAAGGGCGCACTGCTGCTGGGTCTGCTTGCCCCGCATGGCCTTCTCGAACTCACGGCGGTATTCCTCTCGGGCGCAACAGGAATGCGGCTGGGCTGGTCGGTGATATCGCCCGGAGACCGGCCCCGGGGCCAGGTGCTCGCCGAACAGGGACGCGCCGTCGTCTCGGTTGCGGTGGGACTGGTGGCGGTGCTGCTGGTGTCCGGGTTGATCGAAGCGCTGGTGACGCCATCGCCATTGCCGACGTTCGTGCGGGTCGGTATCGGCATCATCGCCGAGGTGGCGTTCTTGTGCTACGTCGTGTACTTCGGCCGCCGCGGCGTGCGGGCCGGCGAAAGCGGTGATATCGAAGACGCGCCGGACGTGGTCCCCACCGGGTGACCGGCGCCACGCGCAGATGTTGCCTTCGTGACCGGTGTTTACAGCCGCCCGGTCGCTTTCATCGCCAGATAATGATCGGCAAGTGCGGGCGCCAGTTCGGCCGGCGGCGCGTCGACGACTTCCACCCCGCTGCGGCGCAACCGCGTGGCGATCGCGCCGCGGTCATTGCGGGAGCGTTCGGCGGCCGCCGCGTCGTACACCGCCGCGGCATCCGAACGCCCGGCGGCCATTCGGTCGACTCGAGGGTCGGACACCGCGGCCAGCAGCAGGTGATGTTTGGCCGACAGCTGCGCCAGCACGGGCAACAGTCCCTCGTCGAGGGCGGCCGGGTTGAGGTCGGTCAACAGCACCACCAGTGACCGCCGCCTGGCCCGCTGCATGATAGCGGAAACCATTGCTCGCCAATCAGATTCGACAAGCGTCGGTTGCAGCGGCGCCATCGCGTCGACCAGCTGGGCGAGCAATTCGGTGCGCGAGGCACCGAACACCCCGGCGCGGCTCACCCGGTCGTGGGCGAGGAAGTCCACATGGTCGCCGGCCCGCGACGCCAGCGCCGCCAACAGCAGCGCGGCATCCATCGACCAGTCCAGCCTCGGCCAGCCCGCGGGATCGGCGGCGGTGGGATCGACGCCGACGCGCCCCGCCGCGGTACGACCCGTGTCGAGCACGATCACCACCCGCCGGTCGCGTTCGGGGCGCCAGGTACGCACCACCACATCGGCGCGACGCGCGGTAGCGCGCCAGTCGATCGAGCGCACATCGTCGCCGACGACATACTCACGCAACGAATCGAATTCGGTTCCCTGGCCGCGCACCAGCGTGGGCAGCAGGCCGTCGATCTCGCGCAGCTTGGCAAGCCGGGACGGTAGGTGCTTGCGGGACAAGAACGGCGGCAGCACCCGCAGCCGCCCCGGCACCGATTGCGAGCCCTGTCGTCCCGCCAACCCCAGCGGCCCGATCGATCGCGCGGTGACCACCGTCGCTCGCTGATCACCGCGGCGAACCGGTTGGAGCCGGGTCAGGACGTGCTGATCCTGCCCGGCGGGGATGTTCACCGGGTAGACCCGCGGTTGCGCCCCAGCGCTGGGCGGCCAGGCGTCGCGAATCTGGCCGCGAAATCGGCGGCGGCCGTCGTTGTGGATCAACAGCGCAGATTCCGCCTGCTGCCCGAGCCGGGCGGAGCGATCTGGGGAGCGGAGGTAGCGCAATTTGGCGGTACTGGCCGCCAGCGCGATGTCAACGACCACCAGAGCCACCAGAGCAACCAGCAGAGCCACGAAAGCCGTTGCAGGCCAAGGTGACACCGCGATAGGCAGGACGCAGATCAGTGCGGCCAGCCCGGTGCGTCCGGTCAGAATCACTAGCGGGGCACCGGAACCGACGCCAGAATCCCGTCGAGCACGCCGTCGGACGTGGCCCCTTCGAGCTCGGCTTCGGGTCGAAGCATCACCCGGTGCCGTAGCGTCGGGCGGGCCATCGCCTTCACATCGTCCGGCGTGACGTAATTGCGGCCGGACAGCCAGGACCAGGAACGCGCGGTCGCCAGCAGGGCGGTCGCCCCACGGGGAGACACACCCAGTTGCAGCGCGGGGGACGAGCGGGTGGCCCCGACGATGTCGACGATGTAGCCCAGCACCTCATCGGCCACCAATACGTTTCGGACGGCGTCACGCCCGGCCGCCAGATCGGCAGGCCCGGCCACCGGTTTGATCGCCGACAGATCGCGAGGATCGAAGCCATGCGCGTGCCGGTGCAGAATCGCGATCTCGGCGTCGCGCGGCGGAAGCGTCACATTCAGCTTGAGTAAAAAGCGGTCCAGCTGAGCCTCGGGCAGCTGATAGGTGCCTTCGTATTCGACCGGGTTCTGGGTCGCCGCAACGATAAACGGGTCCGGCAGCGGCTGGGCTTCGCCTTCGACGCTGACCTGGCGCTCTTCCATCGCCTCGAGCAATGCGGCCTGGGTTTTGGGCGGGGTCCGGTTGATCTCGTCAGCCAGCAACAGGTTGGTGAAAACGGGGCCGGGCCGGAACACGAACGCGGCGGTGCGCGCGTCGTACACCAGTGAACCCGTCACATCGCCGGGCATCAGGTCGGGGGTGAACTGCACCCGCTTGAACTCCAGCTGCAGCGCCGCGGACAGCGCCCGGACCAACAGCGTCTTCGCCACTCCCGGAACACCTTCCAGCAACACATGGCCCCGGCACAACAGCGCGATAACCAGGCCGCTGACCACGCCCTCCTGGCCGACGACGGCTTTAGCGAGTTCGCTGCGTAACGCCAGCAGTGCCTCGCGTGCCGATTCAGCGGTGGGGGATTGAGCGGTAGAGGGTTGAGTCACGGGTGTGCGACCTGCCTTTCGATGTCGTCGAGCGCACGGGCAAGTTGTAACAGGTCGTTGTCGGTCGTCGGGGGCGGACCGAACAGATGGTAGGAGACGAACCCCGGATCGGCCCCGATGCGCTGAGCCGCAGTGGTCACCACCGCCGCCGGTGAAGCCCCCGCGCCCAGGCCCAGCCGCGGTAGCAGCCGCGCCACGGTGGCGGCGCGCAGTGCCGAGGCCGCCCGATCTCGCGCCCGCCGGGACCGGTACAACCGGCCGCGACCCTCCACGGTCTCCGACGCACGCACCACCACGGGTAACTCCTCGGCCACCAGTGGCCCGGGCCGGCGTCCCTTCCAGATGGCGACCAGCAGCACCACCAGCGCCAGCTGCCAGAGGATCCAGATCACGTTGGGCGGGATCAACTCGAAAAGCGATGCGCTGGCTGACGATTCACCTTCAACTTGGTGCGGCGCGTACCAGATGAGCCGGGGCCGGTCACCGGCGAGGTTCATCGCCAGCGCGGCGTTGCCCGCTCGCAGCAGGCCGCCGTTGGTCATGAAGTCGGTGCTGCCGACCGCGGTAATGGTTCGTCCGTCGTTGCGGAACCGGATCAGCGCGCCGTCGTAGCAGCGGGTCATCGCCCGGCCGTCTTTGGCCTCGTAGGTGCGGCTCGCCCCGAACCGAACCGGCCCGGCGCGAACGGCTTCGCGCAGAGTGCAATTCGGGTCGAGATCAAAACCGTCGGCTTCGGAGACGCGCACGCCCGGCAGCAGCGCCTCGCGGGTGCGGGTGGTCGGTTCCACCAGCAGCAGATCCGAATGGACGTTGCCCAGCCGGTCCAGCAGCGTGTCGGTCAGGTACTGGCTCTGGGCGACCAGGATCAGCGCGTCGGGGCGAGCCGCGTGTTCGACGTCGGCGATGTTGTCGGCCACCACGACGTCGACCCCGGCGCCGCGCAGCAACTCCACCAGCGCGTGGGCACCGTCGGAGCCGGTCGACGCGGGGTCCATGCGTGCGCCGGGCCGCGGCGCGCTCAGATACGCGTCGACGCCGGCGATGACGGCGAGCACCACTAGCGTGACCAGCACCCAGCGCCACGCGCGCCGGCGCGATGGCGCGGTTTCGGGACGGGCGCCGGTAATCGTCGCCATCACCGCACTTGCGCCCATGAGTCGTGCGCGGCGGGCTGGCCCGGCTCGAGCGGACCGCCCTGCCAGCGGGTCCGCAAGTGGTCGTCCAGGTCGGCAATCATCTGGAAGGCGGGCTGGGTCCCAGGTTGTTCGCCGTACGTGACGTCATTGAAAGCCGTTGCAGCTTGCACTAATTCGTTGGCCAGATGCGGCAATGCGGCGCCTGCGTCGCGGGCCAGCTCGTTGGCCGTGCGGCCGGGGGCCGCCGTCAGCACTCCGGTCTCCTCGAGCTGGCGTGCGACAGCGCGCAGCCGGTGCCGAATCGCGGCGGCCCAATCACCCTCGGCCGCATAGTTCTCCGCTGTCGCGCGATGCTGGGCAGCGGTCAGTTGGGCGGCCTCGAACAGCGAGTAGTCGCCGCCGCGGCGGCTGCGCATGGTGCGCCGCGCGATCTGGATGGCCACTATCACCGCGATCGCCAGCAGGACGAAAAGCACTGTCGCAGTGAACCATCCGCCCGGTATCGAGGAGGTTTTCTGCAACAGCCGGTAGATCGCATCGTTGAGCCAGTCGACGAGATGTTCGCGCGCCGAGCCCTTGGAGTAGATCGGTTTGTTGAGCTCGTCCTGGGCGGCGCGATGTGCGGCCTCGCGGTCGATGTCGATGGAAGGCATCCTCAGCTAGTCCTCGCTCGGCCGCTACAGGGGCCGCGTCAGCCACAAGTTGTCGGTGGACGCGGCCGCATACGGCCCCTGGGCTGCTCCGCTCTGCAGCACCAGATCAAATGCCTCGGCGCGCATCCGGCGGTCGGTGTAGAGCAGGACGATGACGCCCGCGTTGAACGGCGCGGTGATGATCTCGCCGATCGCGGCGCCCACCGACAGCACCGCCGTGCTGACCAGAAAAGCCGTACCGGACGAGGAGATCTGAAGGAACTGGCCGGCGATACTGAACGGCACTGCGACGGCATTGGCGACCACGGAGGTCACCACGAACGCGAGCACCCGGATCCCCAGTACCCGCCAGAAGCCGTTGCGCACCAGCCTGAACGATCGGGTGACCGCGTCGATGACGGGCAGCCGCTCCAGCACGATCAGCACCGGGGCGAACAACACCACCGTGTACAGGAAGACCAGCAACGCGAGGACGCCCAGCCCCAGCGGAATGCCCAACACCACGGCCGCTGCGGCATTGCCGATCGCCGCCAGCACGCCGATGCACACCGCGACCAGCCCGACCAGCGCCGCCAGCACGACGGCCTCCAGCAGGGCCAGACCAAGCAGGGCCAGCAGCCGGCCGCGGATCTTGACCCAGGTTTCACCGATGGTGATCGGTGAGCCGAACACTGCCCGCCCGACGATGACGGTGAGCATGCCGGACAACAGCATGCCGCCTAGCCAGCCGACCAGAAGGCCGCCGCCAACCGAGGCCGACCAGGCGCCCAGCACCCCCTTGCTCAGTTCGCCGGGCTGGTCGCTGGTGAACCTGTCCGAGGCGGCCAGCGGGCCGAAAAAGGCGACCTTGGTGACGATCTGCATGATCACCACGACGATCGCGGTCAGACCTAACGTCGCTTTCGGATTGGCCCGGACATAACCGACGGCGCCGTTGAAGATGTCGCCGAGGGTCAGTGGCCGCAGCGGGATGATGCCGGGTTTGACGGGGCCGTAACCCGAGGGTGTGCCGAAAGGCTGCGGCGACCCATAGCCGAATGGCGATCCGTAACCGGGCGGCGGCCCGTAGCCGGGTGGGGGCCCGAAGCCCGGTGGTGGTCCGTAACCGGGTGGTGGTCCGTAACCGGGTGGGGGCCCGTAGCCGGCTGGCGGCCCGTATCCAGGCGGCGGGCCGTACGCCGCGGGTGGGCCATATTCAGGTGGTGGGCCGTATGCCGGTGGCGGACCAGCCGGATAACCAGGCGGCGGCGCGCTCACCGAGTGCAGCGGCCCTTCAAACCAGCCCTGCAGCCGGGCGCGTCGATCGTCATGGGCTCCATCCTGTCGACGGTCGGGGTATTTCACAACGTCGCCCCCCTGCCCGGCGCGTAGCGTCTCAGGCATGGCGGAACTCAAATCCCGGCTCCGGGCGGACCTGACCACGGCGATGAAGGCGCAGGACAAGTTGCGAACGGCCACCCTGCGGATGCTGTTAGCTGCTATCCAAACCGAGGAAGTTTCCGGCAAGCAGGCCAAAGACCTCACTGACGAAGAGATCATCAAGGTGCTGGCCAAGGAATCCCGCAAGCGGAGCGAATCCGCGGAGATCTACACCCAGAACGGTCGCGGAGAGCTGGCCGCCAACGAGCACGCCGAGGGCCGGATCATCGACGAGTACCTGCCCACCCCCCTCACCGAGGCCGAGGTGGCCGACGTCGCCGACACCGCGATCGCGCAGGTCGCCGAGGAAATCGGTGAGCGGCCCGGGATGAAGCAGATGGGCATGGTGATGAAGGCCGCCACCGCGATCGCGGCCGGTAAGGCCGACGGCGCCCGCCTCTCCGCCGCCGTCAAAGAGCGCCTGTAGCCAGCCGGGTCAGATCAGCACCCGGGTTCCGTCGTCGCCACGGCGCGTCACGCGCCGGGCATCGAGTTGCTCGAGCAATGGCACCGCCACCCGCCGGGTGGTGCCCAGCGCGCGGCGCGCCTCACTGACGGTGAATGGTTGCGGCAGCGTTGCCAGCACGACGGCGGCACGGTCCAGCGCGTCGGGGCCCAGCACCACGCCGTCGGCGATCCGGGTCAGCCGCCCGGCCCGCACCGCCGCGGCCAGCTCGCGCGGCCCCAGCTTCAGCTCGGCGAGCTCATCGGCCTCGGGCGCCCGGAACGGCTCGGCGGCCAGCCACTCCTGTACCGCGCTCACCGCCTTGTCGACGCGCGCCGGCAGACCCGCCCCGGGCAAGCGGACCAGCCCGTCGGATACCTGTAAGCCGGTGCCCTCCAACAACGTCGGCATGAGCTCGGCCGCGGGCAGCCCAACCTGCTGGCGCAACGTCTCCAGCGGCATTCCCGCCGCGATGTCGTGCTCGCTCGCCCAGCGCCCCACCGCCGCCGTCGCGTCCTCGCGCCGCGCCGCCCACCACTGCGGATCCACCACCCAGTCGCCCACCTGCTGCCCGCGCGGCGGCAGACCCATCGCGCGCAGATCGGCCGCTCGCGCGACGTCGGGCGCCCGGACCCGGCCCGTCGCCAGCTCTTCGGCGCGAATCCGCGCCGCGCCGCGCCGGCGCAGCCCGGGTGGGCGGACGTCCAGCACTTCGATTCCCGCCGCGATCCGGTGCTGGCCGGGGTCGCGGAGTAAGCCGATATCTCCCACCCGCAACGGCAGCGGCCTGGCCAGCCGCAACCGCGCCGCGACCGGCCCCAACGGGCGCACCTGCACCGGCACGGCCGCCGACCCGATGTGCAGCACGAGCTGGCGGTGCAGAGTGTCGGCGGATCGCAGGGCGACGTCGATCTCGGTGGTGTCCAGCCACGCGCCGGGCGTGCGCACGGTGTCCCCGCGGCCGATGTCGTGGCGGTCGATGGCCCGCAGATTCAGCGCGACCCGCGAAACTGGGCCCACCGCGTCCGCAACGCGCCCCAACGATTGCAGGCCGCGGACGGTGACGAGCCGCCTGGCGTGCTCGAGTTCGTCGCCCACCCGTACCGTGCCCGCGGCCAGCGTGCCGGTGACGACGGTGCCCGAGCCCCGAACGGTGAAGCTGCGGTCGATCCAGAGCCGCACGTCGGCGCCGGGGTCCGGCACGGGCAGCCGGTCGGTCAGCGCCAGCAGTTCGGCGCGCACCCGGTCGAGGTCGGTGCCAATCGCGACGGGACTGCCGGCAAGTGAGGTGGCGGCAAGGCGTTCCGACGCCTGCGCGATGGCCGGACCGGGATCGGCGAGGTCGGCCTTGTTGATCACCAGCAGCCCATGGCGGACCCCGAGCGCATCCAGCGCCGCGAGATGCTCTTCGGACTGCGGCATCCAACCTTCGGTGGCGGCCACCACAAACATCACCGCCGGGACCGCGCCGACGCCGGCGAGCATGTTGGCCACGAACCGCTCATGGCCCGGCACGTCGACGAAGGCGAGCTGCCGGCCCTCGATCTCGGTCCACGCGAAGCCCAGGTCGATGGTCAGGCCCCGCCGCTGTTCTTCGGCCAGCCGATCCGGCCACATGCCGGTAATCCGTTGCAGCAGAGTCGATTTACCGTGATCGACGTGCCCGGCGGTGGCTAGGACGAACACGCCCGTACCGCCGCGGCCAGCAACTCGTCGTCCTCGGGTGGCACCGTGCACAGGTCCAGTAGGCACCGGCCGCCCTCCAGGCGGCCGACGACCGGCGGGCTGCCGGTGCGCAGCGCGGCGGCGTAGGACTCGGGCAGGCTCACCGCGGCGCTGGGTAATTCGACGCCGGGCGCCCCGCCGCCGCCGACGGCCGCAACGCAGTCCACCGCGACGGCTCCGGGCAGCCCGGCGGCCAGCGCTTCGGCCCGGGCCCGCAGCAGCGCCACATCGGCGGCCAGCGCCTGCGCCACCGGCGGAGACGGCCCCAGCAGCGTCGCTTCCAGTGCGGCCAACGTCAGCTTGTCGACCCGCAGGGCGCGCGCCGCAGGGTGGCGGCGAATCCGCTCGATCAGCTCGGCGCCGCCGAAGAGCAGCCCCGCCTGCGGCCCACCGAGCAGTTTGTCCCCACTCGCGGTCACCAGGTCGGCACCGGCGGCCAGCATCGACGTCGCATCCGGCTCGTCGGGCAGCGCCGGATGCGGCGACAACAACCCGGAACCGATGTCGACCACCAGCGGGAGGTCGTGCTTGCGCAGTTCCGGCGCCAGCGTCGCGACATCGACGGCCGAGGTGAACCCGCTGACGTGGAAGTTGGACGGATGCACCTTCAGCACGAAACCGGTCTGCGGCCCGAGCGCCTCGGTGTAGTCCCGCAGGCTGGTGCGGTTGGTGGTGCCGACCTCGCGCAGCCGCGATCCGGTGGATTCCAGTAGCTCGGGGATGCGGAACCCGTCACCGATTTCCACCAGTTCGCCACGGCTGAGCACGATTTCCTGGCCGGGCGCCAGCGTCATGGCGGTCAACAGCAGCGCGGCGGCGTTGTTGTTGACGACGTGCACGCCGCCGGCGACCGGGACCGCATCCGCCAGCGCGGCCAGCGCGCCCCGGCCGCGGCGCGCACGCCGGCCCGTCGCCAGGTCGAACTCGACGTCGGTGGCGCCGCCGGCGGCGACCACCGCATCCAGCGCGGCCCGCGACAGCGGGGCGCGGCCCAGATTGGTGTGCACCACCACGCCGGTGGCGTTGATGACCGGCCGCAGGCTCGAGGCGGTGGCGGGAAGCGCGGCGACGGCGTGCTCGGCGACCTGCTCGGGCGCGATCTCCCCGGCGCGTGCCCGCTGTTGCGCCGCGGTGATCACCGACTTCACCAATGCGCGGCCCAGCACCCGCTGCGCTTCTACCAGGCGCGGATCGGCGAGCAGTGTGTCGGTGCCCGGCACCCGCCGGCGCGGGTCAGTCATGCCGGGCCCGGAAGAGTATGGCGGAGGCGGACGGGAATCGAACCCGCCAGCGGCAGCGTCTGCCGTTCGACGGTTTTGAAGACCGCGCCGGTCACCAGACCGGGCACGCCTCCTTGAGCCATGGCGCCAATTGTCGCAGTCGCTCCGGCACGGGCACCATGGACGCCGTGACATACCGACTGACTCAATACGCCCATGGCGGCGGTTGCGCCTGCAAGATCCCGCCCGGTGAGCTCGAAAACGTGGTCCGCGGCTTGGGCGCCAACCCACCGCGCGATCCGCTGGGAGAGTTGCTGGTGGGTTTGGACAACGGCGACGACGCCGCGGTGGTGCGCATCCAGGACGGTACGGCGCTGATCGCGACGACGGACTTCTTCACCCCGGTGGTGGACGACGCCTACGACTGGGGCCGGATCGCGGCCACCAACGCGCTGTCCGACGTCTACGCCATGGGCGGACGCCCGGTGGTCGCGGTGAACCTGCTGGGCTGGCCGCGCGATGTGCTGCCGTTCGAGCTGGCCGCCGAGACGCTGCGCGGTGGGCTGGACGTGTGCGCCCTGGCCGGCTGCCACCTGGCCGGCGGGCACAGCGTCGATGATCCCGAACCCAAATACGGGCTGGCGGTCACCGGAATTGCGGATCCAAATCGTTTGCTGCGCAACGACTCCGGTAAGCCGGGAACGCCGCTGTCGCTGACCAAGCCGCTCGGTGTCGGCGTGCTGAACAACAGGCACAAGGCCACCGGTGAGCGCTTCGAAGAGGCGGTCGCCGTGATGACCACGCTGAACGCCGAAGCGGCTGCGGCCGCGGTGTCGGCCGGCGTCGAATGTGCAACTGACGTCACCGGTTTCGGTTTGCTCGGACATCTGCACAAGCTGGCCCGGGCCAGCGGCGTGACGGCGGTGCTCGACTCGGCGGCGGTGCCTTACCTGGATGGCGCGCGCGAGGCGCTGGCGGCCGGATACCTCAGCGGGGGCACCCGGCGAAACCTCGACTGGGTGGCACCGCACATCGACTTGTCCGCCGTGAGCCAGGACGACGCCCTGTTGCTCGCCGACGCGCAGACCTCCGGCGGGCTGCTGATCGCCGGAGAGATTCCGGGGGCGCCCGTCATCGGCGAACTGATCCCGCGCGGCGAGCACACCATCGTGGTGCGCTGATCGCGCCGATCGCATTAGGGTGTGGACATGGCCCTGCGCAAAGTGTTTCTGGAATGGCCCGTCCTGCGCCAGTTGCGGTCGACCGACAAGCTCGGCCGCGGTGCGGCGGTGACCTCCAAACACACCCGCACGCTGACCCCGCGCACCACCACCGCCGACCGGGTCGTGCAAAGCATCTGCCCGTACTGCGCGGTGGGCTGCGGCCAGAAGGTGTACGTCAAGGACGAGAAGGTCGTTGCGATCGAGGGCGATCCCGACTCGCCGATCTCGCGGGGGCGCTTGTGCCCCAAGGGTTCGGCCAGTGAGCAACTGGTCAACTCACCCGGGCGGCAGACCAAGATGCTCTACCGCGCCCCGCGCGCGACCGAATGGCAGTCGCTGGATCTCGACACCGCCATCGACATGGTGGCCGACCGGTTCGTCGAGGCCCGCCGCCACGCCTGGCAGGACATTGATAAGAAGGGCCATCCGCTGCGGCGCACCATGAAGATCGCCGCCCTCGGCGGCGCCACCCTGGACAACGAAGAGAACTACATCATCAAAAAGCTCTTCACCGCCGCCGGCGCCATTCAGATCGAGAACCAAGCTCGTATTTGACACAGCGCCACGGTTCCCGGTCTGGGGACCTCCTTCGGGCGCGGTGGCGCCACCCAAACACTGCAAGACATGGCCAACGCCGACTGCATCATCATCCAGGGCTCCAACATGGCCGAGTGTCACCCGGTGGGATTCCAGTGGGTTGAGGAGGCAAAAGCCCGCGGCGCGAAGGTGATTCACGTCGATCCGCGATTTACTCGCACCTCGGCGGTGTGCGACAAGCATGTCCCGATCAGGGCCGGCTCCGACGTCGTACTGTTGGGCGCGCTGATCAACCATGTAATAAGCAACGGCCTGTGGTTCAAGGAGTATGTCGTCGCGTACACCAACGCGGCCACCCTGATCAACGAAAATTACCGTGACTCAGAGGATTTGGGCGGGTTGTTCTCCGGCTTCGATGCCGAGACGGGACAGTATGACCCGTCGACCTGGGCCTACGCGGGGCAAGAAGAGGACGAGGGGCGCGCCGAGCACGGGGCCAGTGCGTCGGCCCGGGCTGCCGGTGATGTGCACGGCAGCGGCGGTCCACCGTTGCCGCACGCTCGCGTGTTGCGCGACGAGACGTTGCAACATCCGCGCACGGTATTCCAGATCGTCAAGCGGCATTACGCCCGCTATACGCCGCAGATGGTGAGGGACGTCTGCGGGATCAGCCTCGAAGACTTCGACTACCTCGCCCGCGCGGTCAGCGAAAACTCCGGCCGCGAACGCACCACCTGCTTCGCCTACGCGGTCGGCTGGACGCAGCACACGCTGGGTGCCCAATTCATCCGCACCGCAACGATTCTGCAGCTGCTGCTGGGCAACGTCGGACGCCCGGGCGGCGGCATCATGGCGCTGCGCGGCCACGCCACCATTCAGGGCTCCACCGACATCCCGACGTTGTTCAACCTGCTGCCCGGCTATCTGTCGATGCCCAAAGCCGGTGTGCACGACACGTTCAGTGAATACATCGAGGCGGTCGGCCCGAAGAACCAGAAGGGTTTCTGGGCCAACGCGGACACCTACATGATCAGCCTGCTCAAGGCGTGGTGGGGCGACGCCGCCTCCGAGGAGAACGACTGGGCCTACGACTATCTGCCGCGGCTGTCCGGGCCGCACGGCACGTATCAGACGGTGATGTCGATGCTCGATGACGAGGTCGACGGGTACTTCTTGGTCGGCCAAAATCCGGCCGTCGGATCGGCACACGGCCGGATGCAGCGCATGGGCATGTCGCACCTGAAGTGGTTGGTGGTGCGCGACCTGAACCTCATCGAGTCGGCCACCTTCTGGAAGGACGGCCCCGAGATCGCTTCGGGCGAGCTGAAAACCGAGGACATCGAGACCGAGGTGTTCTTCTTCCCGGCGGCGACGCACGTCGAGAAGGCCGGCTCGTTCACCCAGACCCAGCGACTTGTGCAGTGGCGGCACAAGGCCGTCGAGCCGCCCGGCGACTGCCAGAGCGATATGCAGTTCTTCGTTGAACTGGGCCACCGAATAAGGCAGCGGTTGGCCGGGTCGACCGATCCGCGCGACCGCCCGCTGCTCGACCTGACGTGGGACTATCCGATCGACGAGAATGGCGAGCCCGACCCCACAGCGGTGCTGGCCGAGATCAGCGGCTGCTACCTGAGCGGGCCCGAAGCCGGCAAGCCCGTGCCCGGATACACCGAACTTGCGGCCGACGGGTCGACGGCATGCGGCTGCTGGATCTATTCCGGCGTGTACGCCGACGGTGTCAACCAAGCCGCTCGCCGGGCGCCGCTCGGCGGCCCGACGCCGAGTCAGTCCGAATGGGGTTGGGCGTGGCCGGCCGACCGACGGATTCTGTACAACCGCGCCTCGGCCGACCCCGACGGAAAGCCGTGGAGCGAGCGCAAGCGCTACATCTGGTGGGACGAGCAGAAGGCCCGTTGGGTCGGCGACGACGTGCCCGATTTCCCCGTCGACCGCGCGCCACATGTCCGGCCAGACCCGGACGTTGGCGGCCCGGATGCATTGGCGGGCGACGATCCGTTCATCATGCAGGCCGACGGCAAGGCTTGGCTGTTCGCGCCCAAGGGCATGGTGGACGGTCCGCTGCCCACCCACTACGAGCCGCAGGAGTCGCCGGTCGCAAACGCGCTCTACCCGCAGCAACAGAATCCGTCACGAATCATGTTCCCGCGCAAGGACAACCTCTGGGCGCCGAGCGCCGGCGATCCCGGCGTGGAGGTCTATCCGTATGTGTTCACCACCTACCGGCTCACCGAGCACCACACCGCCGGCGGAATGAGCCGGTGGCTGCCCTACCTGTCCGAGCTGCAGCCCGAGATGTTTTGCGAGGTGTCCCCGGAACTCGCCGCCGAACGCGGGCTGGAGCCGTATGGGTGGGCGACCATCATCTCGCCGCGGGCGGCGATCGAGGCGCGGGTGCTGATCACCGAACGGATGACCCCGCTGGTCATCGGCGGACACACCGTGCACCAGATCGGGTTGCCGTACCACTGGGGCGTGGGCAGTGACGCGGTGGTGAGCGGCGACGCGGCCAACGATCTGCTCGGCGTGACCCTGGACCCGAACGTGCAGATCCAGGAGTCCAAGGCCGGGTCGTGCGACATCCGTCCGGGCCGCCGTCCGCAGGGCGAGGCGCTGCTGCGGGTGATCGAGGAGTACCAGTCCCGCGCCGGGGTAACCGTGGAGACGGACAATATTCGGATCACCGAGCCTCGGAAGGAGCGCTGATGGGCCAGCTGAGCGGACCGACCGACCCGGCCGCGGCTGCCGGTTGGTCAGATGTCAAGCCGCGCAAGGGATTTTTCACCGACACCTCGATCTGCATCGGCTGCAAGGCCTGCGAAGTGGCGTGCAAGGAGTGGAATCGCAATCCGCGCGACGGCGATCTGGAACTGTTGGGCTCGTCCTACGACAACACCGGGGCGCTGGGCGCGAGCACCTGGCGACACGTGGCCTTCATCGAGCAGGGCCGCGACCGCATCGAGGAAGCGCGTGAATCCGGCCGCGCGCTGGTCAGTTTGGGCATGCCCGCGATCCCCGGATCCCAAGATGCTCAGGCAGATACGAAGCCGCCGGACACCCCGGAGTTCCGCTGGCTGATGTCGTCGGATGTCTGCAAGCACTGCACCCACGCGGGCTGCCTGGACGTCTGCCCGACGGGCGCGTTGTTCCGCACCGAGTTCGGCACCGTCGTGGTGCAGCACGACGTGTGCAACGGCTGCGGAACATGCGTGGCGGGCTGCCCGTTCGGCGTGGTCGAGCGCCGCAGCGACGGCACCTACGCGACACCGGTGGAACGGCCCGGCCGCCCGAAGGAGGATTTCGTCACCGGCGTGGCCCAGAAGTGCACGCTGTGCTACGACCGGCTCGTCGAGGACCAGACACCCGCCTGCGCCCAGACCTGTCCGACCACGTCGATCAAGTTCGGCAATCACGACGAGCTGGTGGACCAGGCGCGGACGCGGGTGGCGCAGCTGCACGCCGAAGGCCGCACCGAGGCAAGGCTTTACGGCGCCAACGAGAACGACGGCGTAGGCGGAATCGGGTCGGTCTTCTTGTTGCTCGACGAGCCGGAGGTTTACGGCCTGCCGCCCGACCCGCGGGTCTGCACGGCCGACCTGCCGACCATGTTCAAGCGGGCGAGCATGGCCGCGGCCGGTATGGTGGGCGCGGCGGTGTGGGCCTTCTGGAGGAGCCGATGAGCACGTCGGAATTCGACAGTTTGCGCCCACCGGAGCCCACCGGCGGGAAGCGGCGGCGGCGCGGTGACGGCAAGCGGCGCCGCCGCGACGAGTCGTTGATGGTCCCCGAAGCGGAGTTCACTTCGTATTACGGACGCCCGGTGGTCAAACCGGCGCCATGGGGACACGAAGTAGCGGCATACCTCTTTTTGGGCGGTGTAGCCGGCGGCTCCGGTCTGCTGGCGGCCGGCGCGCAGCTCACCGGCCGAAACACATTGCGCCGCAACACCAGGCTGTCCGCCCTGATCGCGGTGGCCCTCGGCGCGGTCGCCCTGGTGAAGGATTTGGGCCGCCCCGAGCGTTTCGTCAACATGCTACGGACGGTCAAGCTGACCTCGCCGATGAGCATCGGTTCGTGGATTCTGAGCTTGTTTTCCGCCGGCATGGGAGTTGCCGCGGCGGCCGAGGTCGACCGGATGACCGGCGGGCGAATCCCGTTGGGCCCATTGCGCCCCGTGCTGCGCGCCGCGGAGGGACCAGCCGGATTGGAAGCCGCCGTGTTCGCCGCACCGCTGGCCGTCTACACCGCGGTGCTGCTCACCGACACCGCGACCCCGACCTGGAACGCGGCATACCGGGACCTGCCGTTCGTGTTTGTCAGCTCGGCGAGCCTGGCCGGATCGGGGTTGGCGATGATCACCACGCCGGTCGCCGAGGCCGGGCCCGCGCGCAAACTGGCCGTCATCGGTGCGATCGGCGACCTGATCTCGGCCAGGTTCACCGAATACCGGATGGACCCGGTGACCAGGGAACCGCTGCACCACGGCAGGCCCGGCCGGCTGCTGAAGGCCAGCGAATGGCTTGCTGCCGCAGGCGGTTTGGGTGCGCTGCTGGGCGGCCACCACCGTGGTGTCGCCGCCTTGTCCGGCCTGACGTTGCTGACCGCATCGGCAATGCTGAGATTCGGTTTCTTCGAGGCGGGCATCGAATCGGCAGGCGACCCCCGCTATACGATCGAGCCGCAGAAACGCAGGCTCGCCGCCCGCCGGGCGGCCGGTGTTACCGGCGATTCCATCACCACCGCGGGCTGACGGCACCCGCGCGACGCACCGCAGGAGGGTGCGGAAGTAAAGCGGTGCGCAACCGCGCCTCGTTTGCGCTCGATGCAGTCGGGTACTCGTCACGCATGACGAATTTTGGCTACACTTTGATGACCGAGCAGAGTGGACCCAAAGATCTTGTCCAGTACGCCGTTTCGGCTGAAGAGCGCGGCTTCGACTTTCACGTGTGCAGTGACCACTTCTCGCCGTGGCTCACTTCACAAGGACACGCGCCAAACGCCTGGGCAGTGCTGGGTGCGGTGGCACAAGCCACCGAACGGGTCGACCTCTACACCTACGTGACGTGCCCGACGATGCGGTATCACCCAGCCATCGTCGCGCAGCAGGCGGCCACCGTGCAGATCCTGTCCGATGGCCGCTTCACTCTGGGCCTGGGCAGCGGTGAAAACCTCAACGAACACGTCGTCGGCAAGGGCTGGCCGATCGTCACGCGCCGGCAGGACATGTTGCGCGAGGCCATCAAAATCATTCGCGAGCTTTTCGGCGGGCAGTTGGTGGACTTCACCGGTGACTATTACCGGGTCGATTCGGCGCGGTTGTGGGATGTGCCCGAAGTTCCGGTCGGCATCGGTGTGGCCGTCGGGGGCACCAGGGCGGTGGACAAGTTCGCCAAGCTGGCCGATCACCTGATCGCGACGGAGCCCGAGAAAGAACTCGTCGACGCCTGGCACGGTGCCCGCCAAGCCGCCAACCTCGCCGGCGGCGGCCGGGTGGTCGGCCAGATACCGGTGTCGTGGGATCCCGACCGTGACACCGCGGTCAAACGCGCCCACGACCAGTTCCGCTGGTTTGCCGGGGGCTGGAAGGTGAACGCCGACCTACCGACGCCGGCCGGCTTCGCCGGCGCCACCCAGTACGTGCGGCCCGAAGACGTCGCCGAAACCATCCCCTGCGGTCCTGACCTGGATGAGATCGTCGAGGCGGTCCGGCCCTACTGGGAAGCCGGGTTCACCGACATCGCGCTCGTGCAGATCGGCGGAGAAACCCAGGAAAAGTTTCTCAAAGAAGCCGCCCAGCCTTTGCTGGCGGCGCTGCGCGATGCCGCAAACTGAACGCAGGTTTGACCACTTCTCGCCGGGGTATCCGGGTCGCAGTCGAGCGCAGCCACCGAAGCGCAGCAAACCAACGCGCCGGCATGTCGGTAGGACGGGAGCGTGGACCGACCAGAGCGTGCTGGCGGGTGTTGGCCCCGCAGATCGCCGCCATGCTGCCGGCTCGCAGCAGTTACGTTCCGGCCAAGCAGGGGGAGTCAATATGAGCGGCCAAAACGGTGACACCACAAACACACTCGTAAAGACCCTCAGCGGCGCCAGTTTCGGCCTGGGCGTCAGTGAATTGGTAGCGCCGGGGAAAGTCGCCGCGATCGCCGGTGTGGACGACACCACCCGGTCACGGCGTGTGATTCGGGCGCTCGGGGCGCGCGAATGCGGACATGGTGCGGCGTTGCTGGTCGGTCCCCCCAAGCTGGTATGGACTCGGGTGGCCGGCGATGTGCTGGATATGGCGTTGTTGATCGCGGGGGTGGCCGGACGCGGGCCTGGGCGACGGCGCCAGGGCATCATCTCGGCCGCACTACTTTCCGGTATTGCCGGACTCGACGTTTATACGGCGTTGCGAACCACCGGGAACGGGGTTCGACAAGGCGCTTCGCAGTTACGGGCACTTTGATTTAATCGCCGATCGTAGGAAGGGAAGCGACGATGTCAAATGAATTGCAGGGGAAGAAAATAGCCATCCTGGCCGCCGACGGCGTGGAGAAAGTGGAGCTCGAGCAGCCACGTGCGGCGCTGCAGGATGCCGGTGCACAGGTCCAGTTGCTGTCCTTGAAGGACGGCGAAATCCAGGCACGGAATCATGATCTCGAACCGGCCGGCACCTTCGCCGTCGACCGGAAGGTATCCGACGCCTCGGTCGACGAATTCGACGGTCTGCTGCTTCCGGGCGGCACGGTGAATCCGGACAAACTGCGCATGGACAGCTCTGCCGTGTCGTTCGTCCGTGATTTCGTCGGGTCGGGGAAGCCGGTCGCGGCCATCTGTCATGGCCCCTGGACGCTGGCGGAAGCCGGTGTGGCAGTGGGCCGGACGCTGACCTCGTACCCCAGTATCCGAACGGATCTGCGCAATGCGGGCGCTCACGTGGTAGACGAAGAGGTGGTCGTCGACGGAAATCTGATCACCAGCCGCTCGCCCTCAGACCTCCCGGCATTCTGCGCGACCATCCTCAAGCAATTCGCGCATGCGACGGCGGGTTAGCGGCCAAGACTTTTCGGCTGGTCCGTTTGAATGTAGCGGTTTGCGGGCATTATCTGCCCAGGCCGTTGACCGGCGGCAATCCGTGTGAGGTTTTCTTGAAAGGCCAACAGTGACAATCGCGTATCCTGAGCCCGCTATCTCACCCGTTCCCAACGTGTACCAGCCGCAAGAGGACTCCCGGTTGCTGGTGGATGTGATGCACGAAACCGGCCTGATACCGGGCCGGCGTGTTCTCGATCTGTGCACAGGAAGCGGGTATGTCGCAATCGCTGCGGCCGCGATGGGATGCTCCGGTGCGATGGCCTTCGACATATGCCCGCAAGCGGTACGGTGCGCTCGGGAGAATGCGGCGGTGGCCGGTGTCGAGGTCGACATCCGCGAAGGATCCTGGATGGCCGCGGTGGATTCTGCACCATTCGACGTCGTGGTGTCGAACCCGCCCTATGTGCCCACCCCGCCCGGCACCGAGATGGACGACATCTGCCCGGCCGCCGGACCGTCGTGGGCCTGGAACGCCGGCATCGACGGCCGGATGATCCTGGATCCACTATGCGAGACGGTGCCAAAGTTGTTGCGCGACGGCGGATCCCTGCTGCTGGTGCATTCGGCGCTGTCCGGGGTCCAGCAGTCGCTGGATGCGCTGAAATGGGCCGGGATGGATGCGAAAGTGATTGCCTCCAAATGGATACCATTCGGTCCGGTGATGTCGTCTCGGGCGACATGGCTGGAGGAAGTCGGCCTGATACCGCGCGGGCGGCGGGAAGAGGAGCTGATCGTGATCCGCGCGGAGAAGCGATGACCGCTACTCGGGTGCAGGTAGTGCCCAACGGGCCGGTGCTGGTATCGGGCCCGGTGCGAATCGAGATGCCCAACGGCGAGGTCGTCGAATCCGACCGGTTCATGGTCGCCATCTGTACCTGCCGCCGCAGCGGCCGTTACCCGTTGTGCGACACCAGCCATCGCAGGTGCCGACGCGTCACGACGTCGTCTGCTCCAGCGGCCGCCGCAACGACGTCTGACCCTGCTGCCACGACGTCATGATCCATTCTGCCAAGCGGTTTTCGACCGCGGCATGGGCGCGGATGCCGAAAATCACGTCGGGCTCCAGCGTCGGTTCCTGCGCGACCAGATCGCCCACCACGTCGATCCGCACGACGTGTTCGTGCACCGCGTCGGCTTCCACGTGCTCGCTGTAGAACTCGATACAGGCCGCCGGCGCCCCCAGCCGCCGCAACGCTTTCACCATGCGTTGCGATCCGGGCGGTGAGGTGATCTCCGTCGACGCGAAGTGGCCGATGGCCGCGCCGCGCATCGAGCGGTGCAGTCCGAACAGCGACATGAGATTGACCACCGCCAGGGACTCGGCGGGCACCGCGTCCACATAGCCCCAATACGTCGCGTCCAGGCCGGCTGCCGACAGCAGAT
>NZ_LZKU01000129.1 GCF_001672975.1 Mycobacterium sp. 1465703.0 | reverse complement strand
GCCGTCTTCGAGCGGCTGGGCCACCCCGCCCCGCCGTCGCCGGAACTGACCGACATCGCCCATCTGGTGGTGCGCTCCTCCACCTAGCCGCCGAGAGACAACCGCGGCTCCGAGTAGGGATGCAACCGCACTGGCATACTCCCGTCTGAGCGCACCGCCGGACAGGAGTAATCCCATGTGTCCCGGCATGGTGCCGCACCTGACGCAATACGCGCAGCGCTTTCCGGACGTCCAATTCGTCATCGATCATTGCGGCGCCGCTTTTGATGCGCCGCCCGGCCAAGCCAGCATCGACGATGCGGTGGCGATGGCGACCTATGCCAACGTGGCCTACAAGTGGGCGCACGCACCGTCCTTTTTGTCGACCGAGCCGTACCCGTTCGGCGACCTCGAACCGAAGCGGCGCCGCGCTATCGACGCCTTTGGAGCCGAGCGCGTGATGTGGGCCAGCGACCCCACGATGACCCGACACCGGGCCAGCTGGGCCGAGAACTTGTTCAGCATCCGCGACTCGTCCTCGCTGCCGGAGGACGAGAAGGCCTTAATCCTTGGTGGAACGGCTCGCCGGATTCTGAAATGGCCAGCACCGCAAGCTAACTCGTAGGACGCGTCAGGCGATCGCGATGGCGGCAAGGCCGTGACGCACCCGGTCGGGCAGCGATCCCCCGTCGCTGAGCCAGTCGTCCAGGGCGATGCGGACCGCCGCCATCGCCAGCGCTCCGATCAGTCGGGGCCTGGGGGGCTGGGGTGCCAGCTCGGGTAACCGGGGCGCCATCAGGTCGGCGATCGCCGATTCGTAGCGCACGTAAATGCGCCCATGCGTCCATGCCTCCAGGGTTTCCGACGAGCGGGTCAGGGTGGCCAACTCGCGTACCTGGTCCTCGATCTCGGCGAATCCCTTCCCGAGGTCACCGAAGGCGCCGGCGACCGCCTCGACGGCGCTCAGTCCCGCGGGTTTAGGCGGCCAAGGCGGTGGTGATCCGATCCAGCCAGTGGGTGTTCATGCCCTCCGCAACGGCGTCTTCTTTGGAGTTGAAGTAGCGGAAAAGGTTGCCCGGCCGATCTCGGCCGTGTCGGCGATGTCGTCCACTGTGGCCCCGGCCAGGCCGCGGCTGATCACCAGCTGCGCGGCGGCCCTGGCGATGCGCTGCCGTGTCGCCGTGCGCTTTTGCTCGGCGAGGGACATCGACGTAGACGTCGCAGACATTCGCCCACCATATCCGTGTGTGCCGTTCCGTTGCTCAAGTCGGCGAAAGCGGGCGCTATCGCCGACGGCGCTGGGCCCGCCGGCCGAGCCGACATCACACACCGCATCCCGATCGATCCAAATTTTCGTAACCGAGTCTTAATTTGACCGGAACATCGTGATTTCATTACTACCTATATCGAAAGGTGTTGCGCGACAGCATCATCAACACTAATAGCGCTCATCACAAATTTGTATTGGACCAGAATTGTTCGTGGCTGCGAAGATCCGTGGAACATGTCGACCAACTCGATATTCCGGGAGACAAACCGATGGATCAGAGCTTGATGCAGAGTGCACGTGACACCATCGTCGAAGGTGTCGGCCGACGTGATTTCGTCAGAGCCGTCGCGGCAATCAGCGCCGGTGTCAGCGTAGCTGGCATCGCGGCCGGTTGCACCAGAACCGGTTCGGCCGCTTCAACTTTCAGTGCCACTCGGGTTCTTCAGCCAGGCGAAGGCGCCATCGGCGGCAATCACTACCTGCAGTCCACGCCCGACCAGGTGCTCTGGGGTTATGTCCCCAACGTGCATGCCAAACCGGTGCTGCAAATGAGGTCGGGTGAAACGCTCACCGTCGATGCCGTCTCGCACGAGGGCATCCTAGAGGATCAGGGGCGCAATCCCCTCGCGTACTTCGGGTCGAAGGGCGTCGCCAAATCCGAGGTCCTCACGGATGCCATCGCGATCGCTGCGGAATATCGGCGCACACCACGCGATTTCGACAAGGACGGACCCCACGTGGTCACCGGGCCGGTATTCGTCGAGGGAGCACAGCCGGGAGATGTGCTCAAGATCGAGACCCTGGAGGCGACGCCGAGAGTCCCCTACGGCGTAGTCTCCAGCCGGCACGGCAAGGGCGCATTGGCGAGGACCGCAGACGGAAATGCGCCCGCGGGAATCACCCTGCAGGAGGTCATGCCGCCGGTAAGCCAAGACCACCGGCCCAACCCTGACCCGACGAAGTACGGCGATGCCTTCACGTTCACCTCGATCGAGGATGGCCATGGCGTCATGCGTTATGGCAAGGCGTCCGTGCGATTTCCGCTCAACCCGTTCATGGGCATGATGGGCGTGGCCTTTTCGCAGGATTCCGATCTCACGGCGGCGAGCGCCAACTCGATCCCACCCACCCTCGGCGGGGGGAACATCGATATCCGGCTGCTGGGTGTGGGCTCCACTTTCTACCTACCGGTGTTCGCCGAAGGCGCGCTGTTTTACGCCGGTGACCCCCACCACGCGATGGGCAGCGGCGAAGTCGCGCTCACCGCGATGGAAGGATCGCTGCGCGGAACCTTCCGGCTCACGGTGTGCAAACCGAACTCGGGTGATGCGCCGTCGGTGGCCTACCGATACCCCTTCGCCGAGACCGCCGATCTCTGGGTGCCGATCGGGCTGTCCGATCCCGATGCCAGCGTCAACGGACAGATCAATGACCTCAACGTGGCGATGCGCCGGGCGGTCGTCAACGCCCTGGACTTCCTCGAGGCCGACAAGGGCATGGATCGGGCGACGGCGTACGCATACCTGTCCGCCGCGGCCGACTTCTGCGTCTCTCAAGTCGTCGACCGCACCGTCGGGGTGCACGCGCAGATCGACAAGTCGCACTTCAAGTGAGCCGTCTTTGCCAGAACCCCACCCGCGGCACGACGACCTACCCCGGCTTCCAGATCCTGGCCGGTACCGGCCTGACTCCACGGCGAATGTCCAACTACCTCGCCGACTGAGGTGCTGAAGTAGCGCTGGCCGGGCGGCGCCCGCCTAGCCGGGCGCTCGAACTCCCAGGCCCGGCTGGCAGGGCGCTCGGCGAAGCGCAGCTACTCCGGGGCCGGCTCGTAGCGCAGCAGCGTGACGTCGTGTTCCGGGTAGTCGCAGAACACCGGCTTCACCCGCATCCCGACCTTCAGGTGGGCCGGGTCGACGTTCACCATTTCGGTGGAAAACCTTGGCCCCTCGTCCCATTCGACGATCGCGAGCAACTGGGGGACGGCATCGGCGAAATGCGGGCTAACCGGCCGGTGGGCCACGGTGTAGGAGTACAGCGTCCCCATCCCGGAAATCTCCCGCCATTCCAAATCGTCGGCCAGCGTGCGCGGCGCGCGCACGCGCGGGTAGAACACATAGGCCTGTAGCGACGGCGAGTACTGGATGACGATGCGATGCTCGGCCAGCGCATCCCAAAAGGGCGCGCTGGTCGGTGTTTTGACGGGCATCGGCCGTTCGAAGTTCATCAGTCAGTCCCCTTGCAGAATCAGTGTGGTCTGCTCGGACAGGATGCCGCCGTTGCCGGACACGAACGCCCGGTTGCAGTCGGCGACCTGCGCGGCGCCCGCGCGGCCCATGATCTGCCGGGTGGCGTCGCAGACATGGTGCATCCCGCCGGCCAAACCCGCTTGGCCGAAGCCCAGTTGCCCGCCGGCTGTGTTGAGCGGGAAGTCGCCGCGGAAGGTCAGGTCATGGTTGGCGACGAATTCCATGCCCTTGCCCTTCTCACAGAAGCCGGCGTCTTCCAGCGACAGCAGCACGGTGATGGTGTAGCAGTCATAGATCGACACCATGTCCATCTGGTCACGGCTCAGATCGGTCATCGCGAAAGCGGTGTCGGCCGCGGCGGCGATCGGGGTATTGAGCAGATCCTCGGCGTACGTCGGCGTCTTGAACGGCACGTGCTCGCCGAATCCTTTGATCCACACCGGACGATTGCGCGACCGCTTGGCGAGGTCCGCGTTGGCAACGACGACGGCGGCGCCCCCGACGCAGGGCATGACGATCTCGAGCATGTGCAGCGGGTCGGCGATGACCGGGCTGGCCAGCACATCGTCGACGGTCAGTGGCTTGTCCTGCCAGATGGCGCCGTCGGTGTGGTTGGCGTTCACCCGCTGCTCGGCGACGATCTTGGCCATCGCCCGTTCGTCGTAGCCGTAGACTGCGGCATAGCGTTGTGCCACCTGACCGTACGGCCCGTTCTGCCCGAGGTTGCCGTAGGGGATCTCGAATTCCGCTTGGGGAGAACCGTATTGGTTGCTCGACGAGCCGAAGAACATCGCGTCGACCATGGGGCGGGGTTTCTGCTTGGACGACGGTGTGATGTAGCGGGCGGGCAGCGCGCACAGCACCGCATCGCAGATCCCCAGCTCGATGGCCGCGGCCGCGCGCCACACCATGGCCGCCGCGCTGGCGCCGCCCAGATCGACGTGCTCGGCGAACCTCGCCCCCACGCCGAGGTATTCGGCAATGGTGGAGGGCACGAAGATCTCCGACTCGGCGAGGTGTGATGCGGCGATCCCGTTGACGACATCACCGGGTAGGCCGGCATCCTGTAGCGCGGACGCGCTCAACTCCGCCCATTGTTCGAGGACGAACGGCGCGGGCGAGGCCTTGTTGAGTCGCTCGGGTGGCAGCTCCACGTATCCGACGATCGCGGCTTCTCCGCGTAATCCCATACTGTCGCCTTACTTTCGGGGTAGTCCGAGGATCATCTGCGCGATGATGTTGAGCTGGATCTCGCGGGTTCCGCCGCCGATCAATTCGGCCGGGAGATGCAGATAGGGTTCCACGACCGCGGCGTCGAGGTCATCGACCATCGCGACCTTCCCGGTCAACTGCAGCGTGGCCTGGAACGTGCGCCGCAGCAGCACATTCATCGCGACCTTGGCGATGCTCGACGCCGGACCGGACGCCTGGCCGTCGAGCAGCCGAATGGTTTCCCGCACCCCGAGCGCCCTGATCGCGTTGGTGTAGGCGTCGAGCTCGCCGAGCTCACGCACCGCGTCCTCACGGTCCGGTCCGGGTTGAGCGGCGAGCCGGCGCAGCGCGACCGCCCGGTCGAACTTGACGTATCCACCGATGGCCGAACGCTCTTCGGCCATTGTGGAGATCGCAAGACTCCAACCGTCGCCCGGGCCGCCGAGCAGCATGTCATCGGGAACAAAGACGTCGTTGAGGAACACCTCGTTGAAGTGCGCCTGCCCGGTCGCCGTCTTGATCGGCTGGATCTCCACCCCTGGGGATCGCATATCGAGGATGAAATAGCCGATGCCGCGGTGCTTGGCGGCTTCGGGATCTGTGCGCGCGAGTAGCGCGCCCAGGTCCGCGTATTGCGCCAAAGACGTCCAGATTTTGTGGCCGTTGATCCGCCAGCCACCATCGACCTTGGTCGCCCTGGTTGCCAGCGATGCGAGGTCGGAGCCGGCTCCCGGCTCACTGAACAGCTGACACCACAGGATTTCACCGCGTTGCGTCGGTGGGATCAGCTTCTCTTGCAAGTCTTTTGGTGCGGCGGCCAGCACCGAGGGCAGAATCCATTCGGCGATGTTCAGCGATGGCCGAACCAGACCGGGTCGCTTGGCGAACTCCTCGTCGATGATGAGCTGTTTCAACGGATCCGCATCGACGCCCCACGGCGCCGGCCAGTGCGGCGCCATCAGACCGGCGTCGGCGATCAGGGTGCGCTGCGGCCCGGTGGCGAGGTGCTCGTAGTCGCCGTGCGGTGCGGGTTTGTCGTTGCGCAGCTGCAGGGCCGCATCCAGCGTCTCGGCCACCCAGGAACGGAATTCGGGTTCAGCGTCGCCGAGATTCACCGACATGTCGCGCGTCTGGGTGCACGTCAACGCCCCCAGCCGGCGCGCCCAACGATTCGCCGGACCTATCGATCCGGCCAGACTGATGGCCCGCCGCCAGTACAAGTGCACATCGTGTTCCCAGGTGAAGCCGATGGCGCCAAGCATCGTTAGGGCGTCGAGCACCAGATCCGGGGCGGGCGAGATCGCCATCACCGCCGCACCGGCGGCGGCGATGCGGTGCTGGTCGAGTGATTCGTCGACCGCACGCACCGCGTCCCAGGCCGCCGCGGTGGCCAATTCGCTGCTGACCAACAGCATTGCAGCGTTGTGCTGCAGCGCTTGGAAGGTGCCGATCACCTTGCCGAACTGCTCGCGGATGCGCAGGTGCGCGGTGACGGCCTGCACACACCACTGCACGATGCCGGCGGTCGTGCTGGCGACGAGTCCCACGACCACACATCGGGCGCGCTCGGGGTCGATGCCGGTGAGCGTCTCGGAGTCGGTCGCGCGGTAGTCGTCGAGTCGCAAAATCCCGGCATCGGCGACCAGGTCGGTACCAGATACGGGTTCGGCTGTGGCGGTGGGTGTTTCGCTGTCCACTACCGCCCAGACGACGTCGCCGTCAGGGGCGCGAGCGCCGACTAGAATGATCCGCGCCGCGCACACGCCCGCGGTGACCTCCGACGCACCACTGATCAGCCATTGCCCGTCCTCGGCCCGCGCGTGCAGGCCGTCGTCGGGAAGCACGATCGCCGCGGTGGCGCCGCCCGCAAGATCCCGCAGCAACGACTGCGCACTCGGCGTGGGATCGGCGAGCAATGCGACGGCTCCGGCGGCCACCGTCGGCAGCAGCGGCCCGGGTAGCAGCGATTTGCCCGCCGATTCCAAAACGCACGCGGCGTCGATCAGCCGTCCGCCTTGCCCACCGACATCATCCGGCAGGTGTACGGCATGGAAACCGTTGGCGACCAGGGCATCCCACCACCCGGGAATGCGTCCCGCCGCGAGGTCATCGAAGCTGTCGCGAGTCGTGGCAATGGGAGCATTCCGGGCGGCGAACTGCGCCACGGCGTCGGTGAGCTCCTGCTGCTCCGGACTGAGCCCCAGGCTCACGAGGACGGCCGAGAGATAACTGGGGATGGCCGCACGGACTGCTATCCTTTCGACTCCGATAGCCGCGTTGACAAGACGGACCGTCTCGTCTTGTGGCAGACTACCGGGGCGGATAAGGATATGTAAAGCGCCCCCGATCGCCGGCGAGCGGCTTTCGATCTGAGTTCGCAGAAGCGAGGACCATGAGATGCCAACCGATCTCAGCGGGGTGAACGCGCAGGCCGGCTCGCCCAGAAGACGCAGCGAGAAGTCCCGCACAGCAATCGTCACCGCCACCCGTGAATTGCTCCTCGAGCGCGGGTTCGACGGACTGTCCATCGAAGCGGTCGCGGCGCGCGCCGGCGTGGGCAAACAAACCATCTACCGCTGGTGGCCCACGCGCCCGGCGCTGGTCGCCGACGTCATGTTGGAAGACGCCGACAAGCTGCTCGCGTCGGTCGACCACACCGACGACCTGGTCGCGGACCTGGTGGGCTGGGTGGGCAAGCTGTTCACCAGCCTGACCACCCCCCGCGGATCAGCGATGCTGCGAACGCTAACCGTGGCCTGCATGGAACACGAAGACACCGCCGTCAAACTTCGCGCCGGATTCAGCGCGCCGCTGCACGACAGTGTGCGGGCCCGGCTGCGTGCCGACGGCATCAATGAGGCCACCGCCGATTCGGCGGCGGACGCGATCGTCGGCGGGGTGGTGTATCCGATTCTTTCGGGTGCGCAGCCCTATTCGCGACGCCGAGCCGAACGGACCACCCGGCTCATCGTGGAAGCCCTGACCGAAAGCTGACGAGCGGACGATCAGCCGGCCTCGTCTCGGATGACCTTGTCAGCGTGGCTAATTCGCGGATCTGCGTTTCGACACCGAAACCTAAGACATAGCCTTAGCATGAGACGGTGTCTCAGACTCGCGAAGCGTCCGATCAGGCCGCCCCGCAGGCGCGCGCCTGGTGGCAGCTCTTCCAGCAGATGCTCAACGACGTCACCAAGATCATCACCGAAGACGCCGAGTCGGAGCGGGAGCTCACCGAAGGGTTGCGCCTGATTGCCCGGGTCTCGTCATTGTGTGCACAAATGACGGTTGAGGCCGACCCCGACCGTCCGTCGTTCTTCGATATGTGTTCGGAGAACAGGATGGTCGGTGGGCCCAACCCCGACGGCAACTACTACCTGGCCATGATTCGCGGCGACCGCCGCTACCGGATCACCGGAACGCGGGGCACCAGCGCGTATTTGGGAATACAAATTCTGGCCGGCACCGGGCTCACGCCGCGGCGGATGGCGGGCTACGTCAGCGACGTCGACCTGGTGCTCAACTCGGGCGAGTTCGCGCTCGTGCTTTCGGCCGACGAACCCGCCGATCTGGCCGGCGCCCAGTGGGTGCAGATTCCGCCGGACGCCTCGTCGGTGGTGGTCCGGGAATACATCGGTGACCGGGCCGGCGAGCAATTGGCCGCGCTGCAGATCGAGGCACTGGACCCGGGACCCGTACCGACGCTGACCGACGATGTGCTGGCCGAGCAGTTCACCGCGATGGCGTGGTCGCTGATGAAACTCGCGACGTTGCACCGCACCATCAAGCCCGAACTGCTGGACAATCCGAACACCTTGTTGACCGCGCAGGCCGCCGATCTGGGTGCGGCTGACACCACCCCGGACAACCTGTACATGATGGGGACATTTCGGCTCGACCCCGGCCAGGCCCTCGTCCTCGACATCGCGCCGCCCGACACCCGGTACTGGAACGTCACGCTGGAAAGCATCTGGCATGAGTGTTTGGAGCCCTGGCGACGGCACAGCTCGGTGACGAATCGCGGCGTGCAGCCAGATGCCGACGGGCGGGTGCGGATCGCGATCTCCGCCGAAGACTTCGGGTTTGGCCATTGGCTTGACACCGGTGGCCGTCATCGTGGCTTCGTCGTCCTGCGCTGGCTGGACAATCCAAGCCCGCCCGAGGTCACCGTGTCGGTGCACGAAGCCGAGGAGCGGAGATGACGGATATGACATTGCCGGACCGATTCGCCCCGGAACGGCTGATCACCGCCGCCTGCGAGGAAGTCGGCAGCGACGACTTCGGCGCCGAGGGCTGGCGGCCCGGACTCCACCGGGTCGCTGACGGTCTGATCAACGACGCGTGCCTGTCCGATATCGGTGTCGAGATAGCCCACCTCGACATCATGCGGGCTTTGAAGAACCGGCTCGGCGTAATCGCGTGGCGCAAAAAGCATCCCGAGGTCGCGGCCGAAGAGATCAAGACGCCGATCTTTATCGTCGGCCAGCCGCGCACCGGGACCACGATCCTCTACGACTTGCTCGCCCAGGATCCCCAGTTGCGCGCCCCACTGACCTGGGAGGTCGACGAGCCGTGTCCGGTGCCGCAGCCCGAGACCTACCACAACGATCCGCGCATCGCGCAGGCACAGGCCAGCATCGACCTATCCGAACAAATTGTGCCGGGCTTTTTGGCCTTTCATCCCATGGGCGCACTGGTCGGCCAGGAGTGCGTGCGCATCACCGCCGCCGAGTTCGTCAGCATGATCTTCTCGGTGCAGTATCGGCTGCCGCGTTACTACCGTTGGCTGATGTATGAGGCCGACCATGCCGGCGCCTATCGCTTTCACCGAATCTTCCTGCAGCACCTGCAGTCTGGCGTGCCCGGACAGTGGCTGTTGAAGTCGCCGGCGCACCTGTGGCAGCTCGACGCGCTGTTGGCCGAATACCCGGACGCGTTGATCGTGCAGACCCACCGCGATCCGCTCAACGTCATCTCGTCGATCGCGGCGCTGACCCACCACCTGCGGCGGATGTGTAGCGACGAATCCAGCATCGCCGAGTGCGCGGCCCAGTCCTACGAGGAGATTGTCGTGGGCCTGGACCGCGAGATGGCGTTGCGCGACAACGGCGCTGTGCCGGCCGGACGGGTGATCGATGTGCAATTCGCCGACTTCATGAACGATCCGTGGACCACGATCAAAGACATCTACCAACGGCTGGACCGCGAACTGCGGCCCGACGCCGAACAGAAGATGCGCGACTTTCTGGCCTCGCATCCCTCGGATGACGGGCGCGGCCGTTACACCTGGTCGGACACTGGGCTGGACGCCGTCGAGGTGCGTGACCGGGTGAGCGCCTACCAGGACCGCTACGGGGTACCGACCGAACAACTGCGCTGACCTAGCAGGAGCCGGTGTGCGGGTCACCTCCGGAATCAGGCTGGCGCAGAACCGAATTGGTGATCGACGGGGCGCCGCAGCATGCTCGACGCTAGGACAGCGACGACCATCCAGGCGGCGGCGTATCCAAATGCGGCGGCCGGGGAAACCACGGTATACAGCACCCCGGCCACTATCGTGGCGATGACGTCGCCGCTGGCTCGCACCACGCCCAAGACACCAAATTCACTGCCGCGCAAGTGGTCCGGCAGCAGCTGAGCCACCATCGCGGACGCGGTAGGTTCAGCCAGCCCAATGCCGGCACCGGCGGCGCAGAACGCCACCAGAAGAAGCCACACCGCATCCACGCCGATAGCGAAGAGCCCGTACCCGAACACGTACACCGCGGCTCCGGCCGCGAACACGATACGCGGTCCCCCGCGGTCATACCATCGACCGGCCACCAATGACGCAAGCGTCGCGACCACGTTGTGGCCGGCATATATCACGATCGCGAGTGACGTGGCCGCGGTAATGGATCGGTATGGCGTGTTAAGCAGCTGCGTGGCACGGAAGATGAGCAACGTGGTGGCGACGTTGCCGAATTCGAAAAGTGCTACGGGGGCGCCAGCGCCCGAAGCATTCCGGCGTTGCGCAAGCTCGCCAAATCGAGGTGCCGTCGTGCGACCTCACCGGTCGTGCGAGCGCGGTGACGGGCCTGCCGCGCGGCGATGAAGTGGCGCCCCCGATTGCTCTCTCATTCGCGGCGTAGTATCGCCCGCAAAACGACGGGACGGATGACACCCGGGCGGCGCGATGAAAGCCTATGTGTATAGCAATATCTGAGGAGCGGCAGTGGACGACGACTGTCTGAAGCTCACCACCTACTTGGCCGAGCGTAGGCGAACCGGGGACAGCTTTGTCTCCGATGTGTTGCTCGGCATGTACGCACAGCACCGCATTGCTTGCGGCGTCCTGTTG
Organism: Mycobacterium sp. 1465703.0; assembly: GCF_001672975.1. Lineage (GTDB taxonomy): Bacteria > Actinomycetota > Actinomycetes > Mycobacteriales > Mycobacteriaceae > Mycobacterium. The sequence goes on along the minus strand of NZ_LZKU01000129.1, from coordinate 15,158 downwards.
CGCGGCATCGGTGGGTTCGGCACCGGCCACTATTTGCGCACCGACGAGTCCTTGTCGTTGTCGGAGGACCCGCCGGTGGCGATCATCGCGGTCGACACGCGAGCGAAGATCGAGGCCCTGCTCGACCCGGTGCTGGCCGTCAAGCAGCGGGGCCTGGTCACGTTGGAACGCGCTCGGTTGCTGCACGAGAGAATCGGGCCGATGGAGTTGCCCGAGGATCTGCGCGACGCCGTCAAGTTGACGATCTACGTTGGCCGCAAGCAGCGCGTCAACGGGTCACCTGCCTACATCGCGCTCTGCGATGTGATGCACCGGCGCGGTCTCGCGGGCGCTACGGTGCTGCTCGGCGTGGACGGTGTGGCGCACGGAGAACGCCAGCGGGCGAATTTCTTTGGCCGCAACGCCGACGTTCCGATGATGATCGTGGTTGTCGGTTCCGGTGAGCGCATCGGCCGGGTGCTACCGGAAATCGAAGAGCTGCTGCGCAGGCCCCTCTTCACCTTCGAGCGGGTGCGGGTATGCAAGCGCGACGGCCAGTTCTTGGAGCAGCCGCACGCGCTGCCCGGCGCCGACGAGCGCGGCTTACCACTGTTCCAGCAGCTGACGATCTATACCTCCGAGTCGGCACATCACGGCGGTGTGCCGATTCACCGTGCGATCGTCCAGCGGCTCCGGCAGGCCAGAGCCGCCGACGGTGCGACGGTGCTGCGCGGCGTCTGGGGTTTTCACGGCAATCACCCGCCCCACGGTGACGGCTTGTTCTCGCTGACCCGCCGGGTGCCCGTCGTCACCATCGTCATCGACACCCCGGCCAACATCGCCGAATCCTTCGCCATCATCGATGAATTGACGGCGGATGAGGGGTTGGTGACCAGCGAGATGGTGCCCGCGTTGGTTTCCGACGACGGTGACAATGGGCAGGGGCCACCGCGCATGGCGCGGCACCGCTATTAGCTCAGCCCGAGTGATCGGCGATGAGCAGTGCGGCGGCGCGTTCGCCGATGATCACGCTGGGGGCCATGGTGTTGCCAGTGGTGACGCCCGGCATGATCGACCGTTCATTGTCGATTGCTCCTTGACCGTCGGTCGATTGGCAACCAGCATGTCTGGACGGTCCGGCCTCGACCAGGCCGCGCTATTCCTGGTAGCCCGCCGGTCAGGCAGCACGAATGTTTAAACGAATTGCTTTGCGGTGCAGCTTAACTGGAGGTGCTGTACGCCGGATGCGCCCACGAACGCCTATGCCGGAGACTGCACCAGGCTGGAGAGCAAACGCAGCCGTTCCTCCGACGGTGTGCCGGCGTCCGCGTAGTAGGTGACCAATGCCTGCCGTGTTTCGGGAAGGACGAAAGCGCGGTAGCGCAGGTCGAGCGGGCCCACCTGCGGTGATCTATCAGCGCCAGGCCGCTTGTCTTCTGCTTGACGTCCTGGCGGGCCCACAGTGTGCGGAAGTCCTGACTGGCGATGCTCAGTTCGCCGATCAGCTTTTGCAGTTCAGGATCGCACGGACTTTCTTCTGCGATGTTGAAGCGCAACCGGGACACCAGGATGCCGGCGATCTCATCCCAGTTACGAATCCACGTAACTCTGGCTCCAGGAAGACGAACCGCAGATGGTTGGCGCCCGGCGCGAAATACGGCATCAGCGCCCCCGCTAATGCGTTGCTGAGCAGAATGTTCATATGGCGGTCCTGGACGTACGCGGGGGTCAGATTCCATGTGTCAACCAACGTCTGAAGGCCCGGATCCACTTTCTCTGCCGCAGCCGCCGCACGCCGGCGACGCCGCGGAGGGTGGGCCAGGGTGTGCATGTACTGCGCGGCGTCGTCGTTGAGTTGCAGCGCGCCGGCCAGCCCATCGAGGACCTGGTCTGAGGGCTGCCGCTTCCCGGCCCTGCTCGAGCCGCAAGTAGTACTCGGCGCTGATGCCGGCCAGCAGTGCGACTTCCTCGTGGCGCAAACCCACCACCCGTCGGCGTTCACCTTCGGCAAGGCCGCGGGTTTCAGTAGATCGCGGCGGGCACGCAGGAACGTCGCCAGCGCCTGTTGATCCGCCATGAACCGACCCTAGCGCCGATCGGCGCCGGCTGGATGGGCGAATTGCTACCAGGAACGCAGCGGTCGGGAAGACCGTGCTCAGCCGGCGACGGAGGCGTCGTAGATCGACTGGATCGCCTTGTCCAAAGTGGAGTTGAACTGCTCGTCGGACTGGTCAACGGTCAGGCCCTCGGTCAGCGCGCGGCTGAAGCTGGCGATCAATCCGGTGTTCTTCGCCAGCAACTCGTTGGCCTCCTCGCGCGAGTAGCCGCCGGAGAGTGCAACCACCCGCATCACCTTCGGGTGCTCGATCAGGGGACGGTAGAAGTTGACTTCGGTGGGCAGGCTCAGCTTGAGCATCACCCGCTGGCCGTCGGGCACAGTGTCGAGCTGTTTGGTGATCTCGTCGCGCAGAATGCCTTCGGCTTCGGCCTTATCCGAAATCGAGATGGTGACTTCGGGCTCGATGATGGGCACCAAACCGTGCGAGAGCACCTGGCGGCCCAGCTCGAACTGCTGGGCGACGTTCGCGGCGATGCCCTTGGGGTTGGCCCCGCCGATCACCGACCGCTCCTTGGTACCGAACACACCCAGCTTCGCGGCCCGGTCCAGCAGCTCGTCGAGCCCCGGAATCGGTTTCATCAGCTGCACATCGTCGGACGCGTCAGCCAGACCTTTGTCGATCTTGAGAATGGGCACCACACCCTTGGTCTCCCACAGGTAGGTGGTCGACGGCTTGCCCGCGATCTCCCGGTCCATCGTCTGCTCGAACAGGATCGCGGCCAGCACGCGGTCACCGGTGAAGGCCGGAGAGGTGATGATCCGCGAGCGCATCTGGTGGATCAGGTCGAACATCTGCTCCTCGGAGGAGTAGGCGTTGTCCTCGATGCCGTAGAGGCGCAGCGCTTTGGGCGTCGAGCCGCCACTCTGGTCGAGCGCCGCGATGAATCCCTTCCCCGACGTCATCCGCTCCGCTTGCTGCTGGTTCGACATTGAACTCTCCCGGTTATCCATGGCCTCGTCTGCGCGGCACGCCCGGCCGGTGACCACACGCGCTTAAGCTTGAATCGTGCCGATCATATTCGGCCACTTCAGACCCCGGCAGGCAGGTGGTCAGACTGCGATTTTGGTCTCAGACGCGGTCTGGTTGCCGCGAGCCGGGCCTGGTGCGCCACAGCGCCATGCGGTCGAGGAGCCGGTCACGCAAGACGAGCGTGTGGAAGAGTACCGCCGTCATGTGCGCGGTAAACGCGAGGAAAAGCAACAGCGCCAGAACGACGTGGCACTGACGAAGCACCGCGAAAACGTCGATGTTGTGCGGGGCAATGCCTGGCAGCGCAATGGGCCCGACCAGTGTGATCGGGTTTCGCGCCGCCGACAGCATGGCCCACCCGACCAGGGGCTGAGCGAGCAGCAGGCCATACAGCAGGTACTCCGACCACGTGGCGATGCGGCGCTCGGCTCTGCTCATGGTGGCCAGGAACGGCGGCGGCCGGTGAGTCAGCCGATTGATCAGCCGGACCAGGGCGAAGACCAAGATCAACAGACCCAGCGGGCGATGGATGGCCAGCAGCAACGGGTAATAGCTCAAGGCGGCGATCATGGTCACGCCCACGAGCAACTGCGTGATGACCATCGGCGCCATCAGCCAGTGCAGAATGCGGGATGGCAGCGTGAACCGCGCTGCGGCGGTGCCGGCCGTCATCGCCGGACCGCTTCGACGTCAACCGGGCTGGGCGTTTTGGGCTCCCCGGCGCGGCGAGTGAACGAGCGGGCGTAGACCGCAGAGCGCGCCGCCAGAAGCGGATCATCGGAGGCGGCGATGCCGTCCGGCAACACCAGCGGGTCGAAGTTTATGTCGCGCGCGTTGCCGGCCGCCTCGGTCTGCGCGGCGGAAATGGTGACGGTGCCGGCCTCGATGCTGCGCCGCGTCGACGGCCAGGGCTTGGTGGCGTCATTGGTCGGATCGCCCGGTTCACCGATGGTGAGCACCAGCCGCCAACTCAGCGGCGTGTGCGCCAGCGTGCGGATGAGGGCGTCGAACAAGTAGTCGTTGGTAGCTGGCCTGGACGGCGGGGCCGTGATGCCGGCGTCTTGCTGCGGAACCGCGGACCAGCGCACCGGAACCGTCGTACCGGCGCTGTTGGTGAACCGGAAGGCGTTGAGCCCGTGGAATGCGCTGTCGGCGAATCCTGTGCTGGGCGGTGTCTGCTTGATGATGCGCATCGCCGCGGCGGTCTCGGGATGGCGGTGCAGGAACGCGGCCATCTGCTGCGGGTCGGGCTTCCCGGTGCCGGGCACGGGCTTGGAAGCGAGCAACCGGTCGTAGAAGCCCTGGGGAGTGCTGTCCGGAAAGACCGGAATGTTGATCATCGCGGTGCGCCATTGCTGGCCGTCCGGCCCACTGAACAGCAGCCCCAGCCCGCGGACGGTGTCGAGCTTGTCGGCCTGGTCGGGCAGACCGCCGGACAGCGAAAACCGGCCGATCACCGGAACGCTGCCCCGTCGAAAGACCGCGGCCCGACAAATAGCCGCGCCGGCCCCGGTGCTCACAAACGTTCCGACCGCGCTCAGGCCTTTAGCGTGGTTTCGCCGGAAACCGTCGTGCCGGCCGTAGACATGCTCGAAGTGATCGGCGAATCGGGGCGGAGTCAGCGCGCCGGGTCGCAGCCAGCCGCCGGCATAGGCGAAGCCGCCCACGTCGATCGCGGCCACACCGGCCACCGCGCCCATGCCCAGCAGCGCGCGGCGGCTCAGCGGACCGGACCGCGGCGGTGCGGCGGAAATTTCTGCCGGGTCCTCGGGCTGCTCGCCGCTGGCTGGCCCGTCTTCGCGCTCACCAGTCTCCACGGCCCACCGTCCTTCCCATTTGTGCAGGCCACACCCAATGCGATGCGAGCGAAAACGGTGGGAATGATTCACGCACGGGCTGTCGCCCCGTGCAACTTCTGCGCTGGCCGCGACACACATCCGGACTACGTCGCGGCGGCCGAAATCGTTCAGCGTTTTGAGCGTGCTACGCCGCGTGTCCTACCATTGGCTAAACACTTGTAGCTGTATCTGCATTTAGCAGCGCAGATCGACGGAGTGCATCTCCTCCGTAGACAAGCGTGTTCCCGCGGGGTTGAATCAACAGCCCCCGGTTAAGGCAGTGGATGTCGAGATTTATCGGTGTCCCACACGGGACCGAATGTGAGTGATGGACCATGGGCGAACAATCCGGCGATTTCGTCGATCCAACCGGTTTTGAAGTGGGCAAACACCAAGTAGACCAGGCGGTGGTGCTTACCGTCTCCGGCGAAGTCGACATGCTCAGCTCGCCGCTGCTGGCCGATGCCATCCAGACGGCGCTGGCCACCAAGCCGGCGGCACTCATCGTTGATCTGTCCAAAGTCGGTTTCCTGGCCTCGGCCGGGATGACCGTCCTGGTGACCGCGCAGGCCGAGATTGAGCCGCCGACGCAATTCGCCGTCGTCGCCAACGGCTCGGCCACCAGCCGGCCGATCAAACTCATGGGGATCGATAGCGTGCTCTCGCTCTACAGCAGCCTGGACGGCGCGCTGAGCGGTATCGCTGGTGAGTGAGCCGCAACAGGGTGAGGACGCAACCGGGAACGATGGGACGCTCTGAGCAGCAGCAGAACGTGTCGAATGTCGATGACCAGTCCCGTTTCGTACGCACGCGGGTGGCCGCTGACGCACGCAGCGCCGCGCGGACCCGCGCCGAGTTCGGGGTCTGGCTGGAACGGTATTTCTCGCTAGACGACGACCGCTTCAGCGATCTGCTGCTGGCGGTCAACGAGGCGATCGCCAATGCCGCGGAATTTGCCTATGTCGATGCCGCGGAGCGCGGCACGGTCGACGTGCCAGCGGCCTACGACCGCGATTCGGACACCCTCGCGGTGACTGTCGACGATCGCGGCCGGTGGCGGCAGAAGGTGCCGGTACAACGCCGGCAGCAGATGCGTGGCCGCGGCATCCCGCTGATGGAGACGCTCGCCGACGAGGTGGTCATCGACCGCACGCCGCAGGGCACCCGGGTCACCTTGACCTGGGACAACATGACACGACCCGGTTGTAACGCCTGATCAGCCGGCCTGCGTCGGCATCCTTGGCGCGGCAGGACCGGCGCGTTGTCGAAGTCTTGAACAGGTGCATCTCCCCACCCGATGGCCGAGTTCGCGGTCGAGGTGATCTGATGTCTAGACGTTCAATTCGTTTTGCCCTGGTGTTAAAGCGCAGCACTGCGGCCGGCCAGCGAATCAGGATGGATGGATATGAACAGTCCTGTGGGACAGGCCTTGTCGATTCTCGGTCTGGCCGCTCACCTGGGCCGCGGCGCCCGCCGGGTGGCCACGGACGCGGTGGTGGGAGGCCGTTTCGGCTTACCGCGGACTGTCGAAGACATCGACACCGCCGTGCTGTCCCGGCTGATGGGAACCACCGTTCGGTCGATCCGCGTCCTGAGCAGGGACGCGGGCACCTCCTCGCGTGGCCGGCTGGTGCTGACCGGCAAGAATGTGCCCGAGTCGGTGTTCGTCAAAGTCTCGGCACAAACCGCCGCCACTCGGCTGATGGGCGAACTGGGACGCCTCGGACACACCGAAGTGCGCTTCTACCGCGAGCTCGCACCCCAGGTCATCGGCGTCCCCTACTGCTACGGCGCGGCATTCGATGCCTGGACCGGCCGGTACCTGCTGGTCCTGGAAGACCTGCCCGCCGAGTCGTGCGAGTTCCCGGACACCTTGCACCCGCTGTCGGCTGACCAGGCCAGCCTGGTCATCGAGTTGCTGGCCGAACTGCACGCCACGTTCTGGGACCGGCCGCACCGCGAGGGGCGCGGGTCGATGGGCTGGCTGTACACCCCGTCAGGCGACGTCACATCGTTGTTGACCGGTTCGCTCATGCACGCGTCGATCAAGCGTCTCGCCGAGCGCACCACCGTTGCGGTGGACAACGGCAAGTTCATCGCCGACAACTACCGCGCGGTCGCCGCACTCATCGACGCTCCCCCACACACCGTCATGCATGGCGATGCCCATCCGGGCAACGTGTACTTCCAAGGCGGCAAGGCCGGATTGCTGGATTGGCAGGCAGTGCGGCGGGGACACCCCTCCCGCGAACTGGCCTACACCCTGATCACCAGTCTCACCCCGGAGGACCGCCAGGCCACCCAGCGCGAACTCCTCGACGACTACCGGCGCGCGCTGATAGCGGCCGGCGGTCCCGAGCTGGAGCGCGACGACCTATGGTTGCGGTTTCGCCAGGCTGCGCTGTACGCCTACACCGCCCCGCTGATCACCGCCGGAATGGGCGGAATGCAGGTCGAAGACATCGCCATCGAAGGCGTGCGGCGCGGCGTCGCGGCGCTCGATGATCTGGAAACCGTCGCCGCCCTGAAGAGTTCTCTGTAGGGCCGGCTCAATTCAGCTGAGGCTATTGCCTTCGTCGCGCCAAGAGTTACGCTACCTACCGTAGCGAAATGCTGCGCGCGTTATCGCCCAGCCCGCTAGAGACAGCTCACGACGGCGAAGAGGAGTCTCATGTTCGACCTGAAGATCATCGGTGGAACCGTCGTCGACGGCACGGGGGCGGAACGCTATCAAGCCGACCTGGGCATCAAGGACGGCAAGATCGTCGACGTTGTCCGCCGCTCCGCCAACGACCCCGCGATGGACGGGGACGCGGCCGAAACCATCGATGCGACAGGGCATGTGGTGGCCCCCGGCTTCGTCGACATCCACACCCACTACGACGGCCAGGTCAGCTGGGACAGCCTGCTCGAGCCGTCCAGCGGCCACGGCGTCACGACGATCGTCACCGGCAACTGCGGCGTGGGCTTCGCGCCGGTGCGGCCCGGCAGCGAGCAGTGGCTGATCGAGTTGATGGAGGGCGTCGAGGACATTCCCGGCACCGCGCTGACCGAAGGCATCACCTGGGGCTGGGAAACCTATCCCGAATACCTCGACGCGATCGGCAAGCATAACTACGCCGTCGACGTGGGCAGCCAGGTCGCCCACGGCGCGATTCGCGCCTACGCGATGGGCGAGCGCGGTGCCCGCAACGAACCGGCCACCCCGGAGGACATCGAGGCGATGGGCCAGCTGGTGCGCGAGGCGATCGAAGCCGGGGCGCTTGGATTTTCCACGTCGCGCACGATGGGCCACCGCGCGATGGACGGCGAACCAGTGCCGGGCACATTCGCCGCCGAAGAAGAGCTGTTCGGCCTCGGCCGCGCCATGGCGGCCGGCGGCCAGGCGGTGTTCGAACTGGCACCGCAGGGAGCCGCGGGCGAGGACATCATCGGGCCCAAAAAGGAACTCGACTGGATGCGCCGGCTCAGCGGCGAGATCGACCGGCCGGTGTCCTTCGCGCTGATCCAGGTCGACGCCGATCCGAAACTGTGGCGCGAGATGCTCGACCTCTCCGCGGACGCGCACGCGGCCGGCGCCCGGCTGCACCCGCAGATCGCGGCGCGGCCGTTCGGCATGATGATCGGCTTCCAGGGCCACCACGGTTTCAGCCATCGACCGACCTACCGCCGGCTGAAGGCCGAGTGCAGTCGCGAGGAACTCGCGCTGCGGCTTGCCGATCCCGCGGTGAAGGCCGCGATCTTGGCCGAGGATGATCTGCCCGTCGACCCCACCCTGTTGTTCGACGGCATGTTCGCCCTGGTGCAGCACTCCCTGGGAAGGCTGTATGCGCTGGGCAATCCGCCGGATTACGAGCCGACACCGGATCGCACCGTCGCCGCCATCGCCGCGGCGCGCGGGGAGGACCCGCTGTCCACGCTGTACGACCTGATGCTGGAGTCCGACGCGACGTCCATGCTGATGCTGCCGTTGTTCAACTACGCCGACGGCAATCACGACGCGATCCGCGAGATGATGCTGCACCCCGCCGGCGTCCTCGGGCTTTCCGACGGCGGCGCCCACTGCGGGATGATTTGCGACGCCTCCTATCCGACGTTTCTGCTCACGCACTGGGCGCGGGACCGGCACCGGGGCGACAAGCTGTCGCTGGAATATGTGATACGCAAGCAATCTCGCGACACCGCTCACCTGTTCGGTCTCACCGACCGCGGCACCATCGAGCCGGGCAAGAAGGCCGACATCAACGTCATCGACATGGACGCCCTGACCCTGCACCCGGCGGCGATGGCATTCGACCTGCCCGCCGGTGGGAACCGAATCCTGCAGGGGGCCAGCGGTTATGCGGCGACCATCGTCAGCGGTACGGTGACCCGTCGCAACGATGTTGACACCGGGGCGCGCCCCGGCCGCCTAGTCCGCGGAGCGCGTTAAAAGCTGCGGACGATGGCAACGGCGGCCGGCAATCCGGCGCGCACCCGCGACGAGGATGCCATTGGCACCCCGCCGCAGAACCCGACCCTGGTGCCCGCCGAGCGCTACTACTCCCCCGCCTTCGCAGCACTCGAGGTGCAGCGGATGTGGCCCAGGGTCTGGCAGCTGGCCTGCATGGTCGACCACGTCGCGGCGCCCGGCGACTATTTCGAATACCGCTGCGGGCCATACGGAGTGCTGATTATCCGCGATGACGACGGGGTGCTGCGCGCGTTCCAGAACGTCTGCCGGCATCGCGGCAATTCGCTGTGCACCGGCTCGGGGTCCGGCTTGCATGAGCTCAAATGCGGCTATCACGGTTGGACCTGGGATTTGGCCGGCGCGCTGAAACGGGTACCCAACCGCAAGGGCTTCGGGTCGTTGCGGATGTCGGATTTTCCGCTGATACCGGCTCGGGTCGAGACGTGGGAGGGGCTCGTCTTCGTCAACCTCGACCCGGGTGCGATGCCGTTGGCCGAGCACCTGGAAGCGGTGCCCGATGACATCGCCTGGTGCCACCTGGAAGATTTCCGCTGCTATGCGACGCTCACCGTCGAGGTCGACGCCAACTGGAAGACGATCGCCGACGGTTACAGCGAGACCTACCACATCCAGACCCTGCATCCCGAGCTTCTGCGCTGCGTCGACGACATCCATGCGCCCCAACAGATCTGGGGCCATACCGGCAAGTCGGATCAGCCCTATGGCGTGCAGAGCCCGCGCTTTGACGGCGCGCTGAGCGACGAAGAGGTCTGGGACGCCTACGTCTACACACAGGGAGCGCTGATGGGCGCGGCCGAGGGCACCCCCTTCCCCACCGACGAGCGCCGGCCCGGTCAGACGGTTGCCGACATGATCGCCGACCGCACACGCGCGTTCGCCGCGAGCCGCGGCGTGGATCTCAACTGGGCTGACACCGACCGAATGACCCGACTGCACCAATACAACGTGTTTCCCAACATGACGCTTCTGACCAACGCCGACCACCTGACCGTCATGTGCTCCAGGCCCGCGGCCGACCCCTCCCCGGACAAGGGCGAGCTGATCATGTTCTTGATGACACGCATGCCCCCGGGTGCTCCCTACACCAAGCCGACGGACGTCCGGATGGCCGCCGATGCCGCCGAGCCGGGCGTGGTGCTCACTCAAGACATCACGGTGCTGCCGGGGTTGCAGCGCGGGATGCATCAACCCGGCTTCACCCACTTGGTGTTGTCCAGCGAGGAACGTCGCGTGATCAACATGCATCGCAACCTGGAGCGCTACCTCGATCTGCCCGCATCCCAGCAAATGAGCGGCGGTACAGACAAGTGATCTCTCGCAACATAATCCGTGTACACAAGGCCAAAATGGCCCCGGGCGTTTTAGAATCCCGCTTGTGATGACCCCGTCTTATCCGTGGGGGGATGATCGAGGGCAACTTGTGCGGCAGCTCCGGCAGCCGTATTACACGCTCCGCCAAAGGCGCGCACGCCGTCTATGCCACAACTTCGAACGCGTGGGTGTTCGAACGGCACCGGAGCGGCTGCGGGAAATGTTGGATGGTGCACCGCTGGCCGCTCACGAACTGATCAATGTGAACTTCGCGTTGATCGCGATCCGGCTTGACCGCGAGTCCCGCTCCGCGCGATACAAGCGGCTCAAGCAACGCGGCATCCGTTCGCTGATGTTCGCGGCCCTGGTCATGGTGGTGCTGAACTTCCTGGTGTGCTTGGCCTACGTGCTGCTGAATCTGACGGCACAATCCGCGCCGATGTAAGCCGTTGTGGGTGTTCAGCGCGGCGCGACAATGCCGTTGTCGTACGCGTAGACGATCGCGGCAGCACGGTCCCGCAGATCGAGCTTTCCGAAGATCCGCCCAATGTGGCTTTTGACCGTGACACCGGAGATGCACAGTTGGTCGGCGATCTCCGGATTGGACAGACCCTGACCGATCAAGGTCAGAACGTCGAGCTCGCGGGTGGTCAGCTCGCCGATCGCGCTGCCGCGCGGTCCGGGGGCGGCCTTGCGGTAGGTGTTGAGCACACGCGAAGTCACCGCGGGATCGAGATAGCTGTCGCCCCGGGCGACCGCCCGCACCGCGCGGATCAGCTCCTCGGCTGAGGAGTCTTTGAGCACGAAGCCGGCCGCACCGGCACGCAGCGCCCCGGACAACAACTCGTCCTCGTTGAAGGTGGTCAGCGCGAGCACCGGCGGGCTGCCGCCCAACCTGCGCGTCGCTTCGATGCCGTCGACGCGGCGCATCCGCAGGTCCATCACGACCACGTCGGGCCGGTGCTCGGCCACCGCGGCGGGGACCTCGTCCCCGTCGGCGCACTCCGCGACGATGACGAAACCGTCCTTGCGGCGCAGGATCCGGCGCAATCCGGACCGCACCAGATCCTGGTCGTCGACCAGCAGCACGGTGATCTCCGGCGTCGCGTCGATCACGCCTTGCACCACCATGGGCGCCACGCGCTGTCGCCTTCGTGCAGCGGTATCTCGGCGCACACCGACCATCCGTCCCGGGTGGGGCCCACGTCGATCGCGCCGCCGAGCAGCTCGACCCGCTGACGCATGCCGCGCAAACCCCGCCCTTCGGGCGAGCGCCCGGCCACCACCGCAGCGGGAAGCAGATTGGTGACGGCGAGCCGTGCGGTTGCCGACGAAATATCCAGTACCACACCGGCTTTGGAATCCGGCGCGTGCTTGGCGACGTTGGCCAGCGATTCCTGCGTGATCCGATACAGTGCGAGGCCGACCGCGGCCGACACATGGTCGGTGGGCCCTTCAACGCACAGCGTCACCGCCAGACCGGCCCGCTGAAAACTTTCGACCAGTACCGAGATGTCGTCGATCCCGGGTTCGGGTGCGGTCTGCGCGGTTTTGACCGGCCAGTTGTCGAGCAGCCCCACGGTACGACGGATGTCGGCCATCGCCTGGCGGCCGAGCCGCTCGGCCTGCTCCAGCGCCTCGACCGCGTCATCGACGTCGCGATCCTGCTGCAGCGCACGCCGGGCACCCGTCACGTGCAACAGGGTGATGCTCAGCGAATGGGCGATGACGTCGTGCACTTCGCGCGCGATGCGGCGCCGCTCATCGGCGGCGGCGTGTTCGGACAGCATCTCCTGCGCCTCGATCTGTTCGGCCAGCAACAGCCGCTGGGTGCGCATCAGGTAGCCGAGCAGCCAACCCGTGCCGATGAAACCCAGGTACAGCGCCACCGCGTCCAGGCGGTGCAGCGCGGACGCGGTGAGCAACAACGCGGCTGCTGACCCGGCAGCAAGGAATCCGCCCAACACCGACGCCAACGTTGCGACGACCAAGACCATCAGGACCAATAACGCCGGTGCGAAATCGGCGTGAATAGGCGTCGACGTCGCAAACAGCGTCAGCGCGGTGGACGCCGTCCAGGTCGCCCACAACGGACCCGGGGTGATCTTCATGTTGAAGACAAAGAACGCCAACTCCGGCGACAGTGCTATCGCGAATGCGGTCAGCGCCACGGGCAGATCGTCGTTGGGCCGCTGCAGCGTCCCGATCACCCCGCCGAGCACCAGGGCGACATCGACGGCGATCATCGCGGCCCAGGTAATACCGACGGGAAGCAGCTCGCTTCGCCGGCGAAGCTGTTCCCGCAGGTAATTCGCTGCGGCATGCACCATCGTCCAATCCTAGAAGAGCTAGGCGACACGGAACATCCTGCTGCGGTCGGCACCCGTCTCCGCCCGTGGTATGAGACAAAGACTGCACTTCGGCACGACGCGCGGCGGGCAGCTGTTTTCCTAGCGTCGAGTCATGACATGGACACTGCTGCACGACCGGATGGCCTTCATGGCCAAGGTGATAAAAGCCGCTGAGACTGATTCCGAGGCGGCACCTGCGTTGATCGACAACTCATCCGAGGTGTCCGAGCTGTTCGGCGACGAGGAAGGCCTGATGCTTTCGCTCGGCCAGCGATGGATCACCATGCTGGTGGCCAAGCTGGATCAGGCGGCCCATGAGGGCGCGCCGGCCGAGCAGGTTCGCGCCGATCTGCAGGCCGCTGAGCCCGGACTGCACGCGTTGGTGAAGATCGGCACCCGCCGGTCGCTGCGGGTGCGCTCGCTTACCCGCGGTGAGCATGTGGCTGTTGGCCTGTTCGGCGGGCCCGCGAGCGATCGGCAGACCGTTGCATGACCGAATGGGCAGCATTGCGCGCTTGACCGCCCGGTACGCGGTCGTGATCGTCGGGCTCTGGCTCCTGGCGGCGGCCATCGCGAATCTGGCTGTCCCGCAATTGGAACGGGTCGTCGACGCCCATGCCCGATCCTTCATGCCGCCGGGTGCACCGAGTGCGGTGGCTGCGTCCCGAGCCGCCCAGTTGTTCAACCAGACACCCAGCAACAATTTTGTTTACGTTGTGCTGGAACGCGATCAGCGGCTGACGCCGACGGATCGTCAGTTCTACGACGCGATGACGACCTCGCTGGGTTCGGATCAGCGCCACGTGTACGCGGTGACCGACCTGTGGTCGCAGCCCGCCACCGCCGCCGGCGCACAGAGTGCGGACGGCAAGGCGGTCAGCGTGATGGTCCGGCTGGCCGGCATGCTCGGCACCGCACAGGCCCGCGATTCGGTGAACGCCGTGCGCGGCACCGTTCAGAAATTCGCACCACCACCGGGCCTGGAAGTCCATGTCACCGGTCCCGGTGCCACCATCGTCGACGAATTCTCCGCGATCGACCGACAGATGCTCGGGATCACCGCGGCCACCATCGGTCTCATCCTGTTGCTGTTGCTCGTGGTGTACCGATCACCGATCGCAGCCGCGATTCCGCTGATCTCAGTCGGGGTCGCCCTGACCCTGGCGCGCGCTGTCGTCGCCGCCCTGGGGCAAGCCAATATGGTTGAGGTGTCCTTGTTTTCGGTCGCACTCATGGCGGCCATGACGCTCGGGGCCGGCACCGACTACGCGATCTTTTTGGTGGGCCGCTACCACGAAGGCCGCCGCCACGGTATCGCACCGGCGCAGGCATTGACGCAGGCGTACCGCTCCATCGCGCCCGTGGTGATCGGCTCGGCACTGACCGTGTCGGTGGCGCTTGCCTGTCTGGTGTTCGCCCAGGTGGGCTCATTCCGAAGTGCCGGATTACCCTGCGCCATCGGCATTCTGGCGACCATGGTGGCGGCGCTGACCCTGACGCCCGCGCTAATGAGCCTGGCGATACGCCGCGGCTATCTGGAACCGCGCGTCTCGAAGACCGCGCGGCGCTGGCGCCGCGTCGGAACGACCGTGGCGCGCTGGCCCGGCCCGATCCTGGTGGCCGCGTTGGGAGTTACGCTGCTGATCGCGCTGCCGTTGGCCAGCCTGCGGATCGGTTTCAACGAACCCGCCGCCACGCCGTCGTCCACCGACTCCAACCGGGGCTATGCCAGCGCCAACCGGCACTTCCCGCCGAACGCGCTGTTGCCTGACGTCGTCGCGATTCAGGCCGACCACGACCTGCGCAACCCGGCCGGTCTGATCGCCATCGAGCGGATCACCCGCCACATCATGGCTGTACCGGGGGTGCGTGCCGTGCAGTCCGCCAGCCGCCCCGACGGCAAGGTTCCCGAACAGGCGACGTTGAGCTATCAGGCCGGTGTGCTCGGACGCCAGTTCGGCGACACCATGGATTCGCTGACCCAACGCCTCAAGCGCGTCGCCGAACTGGACAACGCGCTGGCGCAGACCCAGGTTGCCGTCGACGGGCTGGAGCACACGGTCCACCGTCGAGCAGATCGGATTGGTGGCGCAGTCGGGGGTTCGCCCGACGAAGT
>NZ_LZKU01000128.1 GCF_001672975.1 Mycobacterium sp. 1465703.0 | reverse complement strand
ACGGACTGGTTTTCGACGTGACCACGCTGGAGCCCTACGGCGTGATCGCCGGCATCGTGCCCTTCAACTGGCCGCCGATCCACACCGCCGGCAAGGTCGCACCGGCGCTGGCGGTCGGCAACGCCGTCGTCCTCAAACCCCCGGAGCAGACCCCTTCAGTGGTGCTGCGACTGGTGGAACTGATCCAGTCGGTGCTGCCCAACCCGGTGGTGCACGCCGTGCCCGGCGGCGGCGAGGTGGGCGCCGCGCTGGCCGAGCATGAACTGGTGGGCAAGATCTCCTTCACCGGATCGCCACTCACCGGTTCGGCGGTGCTGCGCACCGCGGCCGGCAACCTCACGCCGGCGCTGATGGAGTTGGGCGGCAAGAACCCGCTGCTGGTCTTCGACGACGCCGTTCTGCACGAGGCGCTGTTGGCCGCGGTGGACGGCGGCTTTTTCAACCAGGGCGAGGCGTGCACGGCCGCGTCGCGAATCCTGGTGCAGGACAACATCTATGCCGAGTTCGAGGAGAAGCTGTGCGCCGCGGTGCGCCGGCTGCGGGTGGGCGACGGCGCCGACCCGGCCACCGACGTGGGCCCGCTGGTCACCCGGGCGCAACAGAAGCAGGTCCTGGACTATCTCGACATCGGCGTCGCCGAAGGCGCCCGCATCGCCGCCCAGGCGCCGCTCCCGCAGGATCCCCGGTTGGTGGGCGGTTACTACGTCGCACCGACCGTGCTGACCGGCGTCACGCCGGGCATGCGGGTGGCCCGGGAAGAGATCTTCGGCCCGGTCGTCGCCCTGATCCGGTTCACCGACGAGGCCGAGGCAGTACGGATCGCCAACGACACGCCATACGGGCTGGTCGCCGCGGTGTTCACCGCCGACGGCGACCGCGCGCTACGGGTGAGCCGGCGGATCCGGGCCGGGGCCGTCTTCGTCAACAACTACGCCCGAGTGGTCATCGGCAGCGGATTCGGCGGGGTGGGTCACAGCGGGTTCGGGCGCGAACACGCGCAGGAAACGCTGGCCGAGTACGGCTACACCAAAACCATCCGGCTGGCCGCCAACCGCGACCAGTTGCCGTATTGGACCGCGGCCGCCCGAGTCCTCGAAGGATAGCTCAGATGCGTGTCATCGCCCTCGAAGAGCATTACGCCACAACCGAATTCCTGCGCAGCGCGGGCAGCTGGCTGGCGTCGCGGCCCGGCATCGTGGAACCGGCCAGCGACCTCGGCGACGGCCGCATCGCGGCGATGGACGAGGCGGGCGTCGACCTGGCGGTGCTGTCGTTGGCCGCGCCCGGAGTCGAGCAACTGGATCCAGATGATGCGGTCCGGCTGGCCCGCGACTGCAACGACGAGCTCGCGGCCGCCGTGCAGCGGTACCCGGACCGGTTGGCGGGGTTCGCCACGCTGCCCATCAGTGCCCCCGAACAGGCGGCCGACGAACTCGAACGGGCGATACGCCAGCTCGGCTTCTCCGGCGCGCTGATCAACGGACACAGCCGCGGCCGCTATTTGGACGACCCATTTTTCGAGCCCGTACTGGCTCGCGCGGCCGCCCTGCAAGTGCCCATCTACCTGCATCCGACCATCCCGCCGGCGGGCGTCATCGAATCCAGTTACGCCGGCTTCGCCGAGCCGGTCACCTTCGCGCTGGCCACGGTGGGCTGGGGCTGGCACATCAATACCGCCACCCACGTGCTGCGCATCATCCTCGGTGGCGTATTCGACCGGCACCCGTCGCTGCAGATGATCATCGGGCACATGAGCGAGGCGATGTCGTTCATGCTGCCCCGCTTCGACGTCACGCTGAAACCCGAGCTGACCGGTCTGCAACACCCCATCAGCCGCTATCTGCGGGAGAACCTCACCTACACGTTCGCCAACTTCAACGACCACGCGACGTACGCGAACCTGGTCGCGCAGGTGGGGATCGAACGGGTGGCCTTCTCCGCCGACTACCCGTTCGGATCGATGGTCGCCGCCCACGCCTTCCTCGAAGGCTTGCCGCTCACCGACGACGAGCGGGCCCGCATCAGCCACCTCAACGCCGAGAAACTGTTGGGACTGTAGGGCGGCCGCGGGTCGAGGCGGCCAAGGCGCACATTTGCCCGTCCGTGGGTTACGCGGCGATAAACCTGGGCCATCGGCTCTGTATCGATAGCTGCGTCAGTGCGGCGAC
>NZ_LZKU01000127.1 GCF_001672975.1 Mycobacterium sp. 1465703.0 | reverse complement strand
GATCAGTCCGATCTCCGCCGCTTGCCCGGCGCCGAATTTCTCGCCGGTCAGGTAGTAGCGGGCGGCGGCCCGCGCAGACAGTTTCGGCAGCAGCGTCAGCGAGATGATCGCCGGGGCGACGCCGATCCGGGCCTCGGTCAGTGCGAAGGTACTGCGCGGGCCGCCGCCCGCTACTACCTGACCGGCGAGAAATTCGGCGCCGGGCAAGCGGCGGAGATCGGACTGATCACGCTGGCGGCCGAGGACGTCGGCGCGGCGGTTGACGAACTGGTCTCCGATATCGCCCGCGGTTCGCCTCAGGGCCTGGCGGCTTCCAAGGCACTGACGACGGCCGCGGTGCTCGAAAGATTCGACCGCGACGCCGAACGGCTCGCAGAGGAGTCAGCGCGGCTCTTCGTGTCCGACGAAGCCCGCGAGGGCATGCTGGCCTTCCTGGAAAAGCGAGCACCCAACTGGACGAGTTAGCCAGGCGACAAGTTAGCCAGATGTCAAACAGAGGGTCAGCCCGGCCGGCCGGCGGTGCGGCGCGCACCGGATCAAGGTTGCAGTTTGAACAATCCTCTTGCAGCAAAACCCGGACGTCGTAGGCTCGTAGGTGATGAGCAACTCTACGCAACGGGATGCGGAGGACACGCACGGCGAGCCATCGCGCGCGGCGGATACCGACCGCATCCAACTTGCCCAGCTGCTCGCATACGCGGCCGAGCAGGGCCGCCTGCAGCTCAACGACTATGAAGACCGTCTGACCAGGGCTTATGCGGCCACGACGTATGAAGAACTGGACCGGCTGCGTGCCGATCTGCCGGGCGCACCGATCAGCCCGCGCCGCGGCGGCAAGCCCAATCCGGCGCCCTCGACGCTGCTGCTGGCGTTGATGAGCGGCTTCGAGCGCCGCGGCCGATGGAACGTCCCGAAGAAGCTCACCACCTTCACCCTGTGGGGCAGCGGGGTGGTCGATCTGCGCTACGCCGACTTCACCTCGACCGAGGTCGACATCCATGCAATGTCGATTATGGGCGTCCAAAATATTTTGCTGCCGCCCGAAGTCAACGTCGAGGTGCACGGCCGCGGCGTGATGGGAAACTTCGACCGCACCGTCCTCGGCAAAGGCACTCCCGGAGCGCCGACCGTGCACATTCGTGGCTTCTCGCTGTGGGGCGGGGTGGGCATCATCCGCAAAGCCCGCAGACCACGCGGGGAGCAGCAGCAGCCCTAGTCGGGCACGTAATCGAACGTGTCGGGGTTGGGGCCATTGCGTCCGGCCTCACCTTTGTCCAGCCCTGAGATCGCGTCCATGTCAGAGTCGTCCAACTCGAAGTCGAACAGTTCGAAGTTGGCTTTGATCCGTTCCGGTGTCACCGATTTCGGGAAGACGATGTCGCCTCGCTGAATGTGCCAGCGCAACACCACTTGCGCCGCTGACTTGCCGCGGGCCTCGGCGACGCGGTTGATCACCGGATCGTCGAGCACCCTGCCCTGGGCGATCGGCGACCACGCCTCGGTGACGATGCCGTGCTCGCGGCCGTAGGCCCGGACCTCGTCGTTGGCGAAATACGGGTGCACCTCGATCTGGTTGACCGACGGGACAGTGCCGGTTTCGTCGGCGAGCCGATCCAGGTGTGCGACTTGGAAATTCGACACACCGATGCTGCGGGCGCGTCCGTCCCGGGCGAACTCTTCGAAGACCTTCCACGTCGAGACGAAGTCACCGTCGTAGAGGGTGGGCAGCGGCCAGTGGATGAGGAACAGGTCGACGTAGTCGGAATCCAGCGCCTTCAGCGTCTGGTCGAAGGCGCGGCGCGCATCGTCGGGTCGGTGAAATCCGTTGTTGAGCTTGCTGGTGACGAAGACATCACCGCGGTCGAGGCCCGCGTCCCGAATTCCTTGTGCGACTTCCTTTTCGTTGCCGTACATCTCGGCGGTGTCGATGTGGAGGTATCCGATGTCAAGCGCCGTCTTGACCGCCGCCGCGGTCTCGTCGGGCTTGATCTGGAACACCCCGAAACCCAGCTGCGGAATGCCGACACCGTCATTGAGTTCGATGGTTGGGACCTTGCTCATGCCTCTCCTCCTTCTTCGTCCCTGTACCCGGTTGGGAACAGACCTATCCCCTTGACATGACGTGAGATGCCGAGCCGAGGTTCACCGGCGGCGGCGCGACCGCAGATAGTCGCCGACCACGGCCGCTCCCAACCCGTCCAGGTCGGGCACCACGACCCGTCCCTCGACGCGCCGGGCGACCTGGTCGATGAACCGGGCCAGACCCGGGTCGCTGCCCAGCCGGAAGATGGTGATCTGGGCACCCAGGCGCGCCATCTCGTCGAAGCCGCGCACGGTGTGGGCGATGGTCCGCGGATGCGGTGGATAGTCGAAGAACACGGTGGTGCCGTCGCCGTCGAAGTCCTCCAGGTGCGCGGTCGGCTCACCATCGGTCACCACCAGCACGACGGGCTGCGCGTTGGGGTGCCGGCGCAGATGGCGACCGGCCAACGCCAGCGCGTGATGCAGGTTGGTGCCCTGTTCGTAAACGCCCTCCAGACCGGTCAGCTCGGCGGCGGTCACCGTCCGGGCATAACGTCCAAAAGCGATGATCTGCAAGGCATCCGAACGAAAACGCGTGCACACCAGGTGGTTGAGCGCCAGCGCTGTTTGCTTCATTGGCAGCCAGCGATTCTCCATCACCATGGAAAACGACGTATCGACCAGCAGGGCGACCGCGGCCTGGGTGCGGGTCTCGGTCTCGGAGACCTCGACGTCGTCGACGGTGATGTTCAGCCGCCCGTCCAGGCCGTCCAGGGTGGCCGTTCCCGCCTGCCGCAGAACGGCATTGGTCAACGTGCGGGAGATGTTCCACGGCTCGGTGTCACCGAATTGCCAGGGTCGAGTGGCGCCGGTGAGTTCGCCGGCCGCCCCTGCGCGACGGTGGTCGCGCTCACCGCGTCGACCCGAAAGTTGTTGCGCGACATCGCGTAATGCCGTCTCGCCGAGTCGGCGCATGGCCTTGGGCGACAGTCGCCACTGGCCGTCGGAGCCGCGGTCCAAGAAGCCCTGATTGACCAGCGCGCGCTCCAATTCGGCGAGCGTGCGGGCGTCGACGGCCGCCTCGTCGCCGAGTTGGCGCGCCAACGCGTCGAGGTCGACATCGTCCATGGTCGCACCCGGGTAGCTCTGCGAGAGTTGCTCGGCCAGCTGCTCCAGCTCGGCGATGTCGGACAGCGCCTGGGTGCCCTCACCCATGCCGAAGGGGTTGTCACCGGAGAACTGCTCGGACCCGCCCCAGTCCTCCCCCGGGCGAGCCGCCTGCAGGTGCGCATCGAGGCGGTTCAGCGCCTGCATCAGCGATGGCGAGCCGAAAGCCTGCTGCGCCAACGCATCCAGTTCTGCTCGTTGGTCGGCGCTCAGGCTGTTGCGGAAGCGCTGCGCGGCGGCGGCCCGCTTGGCCAGTGAGTCCAGCAACTCGTCGACGTTGCGCGGATTCTCCGGAAAGAACTCGCCGTGCTTATCCATGAATTCGTCGAAGTCTTGCTGGCTGTCCTCGCCGCGGGCGTGCTTGTCCAACAGGTCGTTGAGATCGTTGAGCATGTCGTTGACCCGCTGACGATCCTCGTCGGTGGCGCCCTCCAGCGCCTCCTTCATGCCCGCGAAGCGTTGGTCCAGCATCTCGCGGCCGAGCAGATCCTTGATCTGCTCGTACTTTTGGCGGGCCTCGCCGCTGCGCCAGTTATAGTCCGAGAGCTCCTGTACGGCCTTGGCCGGCGACGACGGCAGCGCGTCCAGCTGCAGTTCGCCGAACCGGGCGTCGTCGTCGAGCGCGCGGGCCAGTTCCTTGCGTTCGGCCAGTACGGCCTCATCCAGCAGTTTCTTGATCTCCTGCAGAGTTCCGTCTAAGTTGTTGCGCCGCAACAGGTCCCGTCGTCGCCGATTGGCCTCGGCGGCCAGCCGATCCGCACCGGGCATGTTCTTGGTGCCGCGGCGCAGCAGCTCGGACAACGCTCGGCGCGGTGACGTGCCGGCCATCACATCCTGGCCGATCTGTTCGAGCGCCTCGCGCAGATCCACCGGCGGGGCCAGCGGATCGGGCCCGCCGGTATACGCCGAGTAGCGCGAGGAATGGCCTTTAGCCATAGACGGTTTGACCCTCTCCGGACACCTTGTCGATGCGCTTGGCCAAGTACAGGGCCTCGAGCGCCAGTTCCAGCGCCGCGGCGCGTTCGCCTTCCGACTGCGCACCGACCCTGGCCGCGATCTTGTCCACCACCGGCAGGCTCGGGACCGCGGCCAAGACGTCCTTGGCCGAGATCCGCTCACCCGTCGTCACCGCCGAACCACCCTCGACCGCGCTGACCAGCGAACCGACGTCGATGCCACCCAGCACCCGGGACGCGGTGTCCGCGGTCGCCCGGCGCAGCAGGTGTTCGAGCACGGCCTGCTCGCGGCCTTCCTCTCCGGACTCGAATTCCAGCTTGCCGCGCAGCACGTCGATCACGGTGCCCAGGTCGACCACCCGGGCCACCGGGTCCGTCTCCCCCAGCACCGCACCCCGGTGCCGAGCGGCGGCGGCGACCGTCTCCGCGGCGGCGATGGCGAACCGCGCCGACACCCCGGAGCGTTGATCGACGGAGTTGGACTCCCGCAGACACCGGGCGAACCGGGCGATGATCTGCATGAGGTAATCGGGAACCTGGGCGGACAGGTGCGCCTCCTGCAGGATCACACCGACTTCCGCGTCGAGCTCCAGCGGGTAGTGGGTCCGGATCTCCGCCCCGAACCGGTCTTTGAGCGGAGTGATGATGCGGCCACGGTTGGTGTAGTCCTCGGGGTTGGCGCTGGCGACCACCAACACATCCAGCGGCAGCCGCAGCGTGTAGCCGCGGACCTGAATGTCGCGCTCCTCCATCACGTTGAGCATCGACACCTGGATGCGCTCGGCGAGGTCGGGCAGTTCGTTGACGGCGACGATGCCGCGGTGCGCACGCGGAATCAATCCGTAGGCAATGGTCTCCGGATCGCCAAGACTGCGGCCCTCGGCGACTTTGATCGGATCAATGTCGCCCACCAGGTCGGCAACGCTGGTGTCCGGAGTGGCGAGCTTTTCGGTGTAGCGCTCGCTGCGGTGCTTCCACTCGATCGGCAGGTCGTCGCCCAGGGTGGCGGCCTTACGGATCGACTCCGGGGTGATCGGCGAGAAGGGATGCTCACCCAGTTCGGCGCCGGCAATCACCGGTGTCCACTCGTCGAGCAATCCGGTCAGCGCGCGCAACAGCCGGGTTTTACCCTGGCCGCGCTCGCCGAGCAGAACAAAGTCGTGACCCGCGATCAACGCGCGCTCGAGCTGGGGCAAGACGGTGTCGTCGAATCCCAGAATGCCCGGCCAGATGTCGTCTCCCGCGGCCAATGCGGTCAGCAGATTTTCCCGGATTTCCTGCTTGACTCCACGTTCCCGGTGACCGGTGGCACGCAGTTCGCCGACAGTGCGGGGCAGGTTGGTCGATGACGTCACCACTCCACGCTACGACGAGCGGTCAACCGAGTCATGCCAAGGGCGTTCACTGCGCGCTTATTGACACCGGCGAGGCTGGTTACACCGCGACCAATGGGCGCCGGTGCGCAACTAGTGGGCGAAGTGACGCGCGCCGGTGAGGTACAGCGTGATGCCGGCGTTGGCGGCCGCCGCGGTCACCTCGTCGTCGCGCACCGACCCGCCGGGATGCACGATCGCTTTCACTCCGGCGCCGGTCAGCGTCTCGAGTCCGTCGGGGAACGGGAAGAACGCATCCGAGGCCGCCACCGCGCCCCGTACCCGGTCGCCGCCGCGTTCGACGGCCAGCCGCGCGGCGTCGACTCGATTCACCTGACCCATGCCGACACCGAGGGTCGCCCCGCCGCCGGCGATGACGATCGCGTTCGATTTGACGGCACGACATACGCGCCAGGCGAACACCAGATCGGCCAGCATCGCCGGATCGGCGGGTGAGCCGGTGGCCAGTGTCCAATTCACCGGATTGTCGCCGTGCGCATCAAGCTCGTCACGCTGCTGCACCAACAGTCCACCACTGATCGGCCGCAGTTCGGTCCCACCGCTCAGCGGCTCCGAACCCACCAGCACCCGGATGTTCTTCTTGCGGGTCAAGACGTCCAGGGCTGCAGGCTGGTAGGCGGGCGCGACGATGACCTCGGTGAAAATGGTGCTGACGAATTCGGCCATCTCCAGGCTGACTTCGGTGTTGGACGCGATGACGCCGCCGAAGGCACTCAGCGGATCACATTCGTGAGCCTTGCGATGTGCGTCCGCGACCGATGCCGACGAGATGGCGATCCCACATGGGTTGGCGTGCTTGATGATTGCCACGCAGGTTTCTTCGTGGTCGAAGGCGGCCCGCCAGGCCGCATCCGCATCGGTGAAGTTGTTGTAGGACATCTCTTTTCCGTGCAGCTGTTCGGCCTGCGCGAGTCCCGGCCACGCGCCGGGGTCGCTGTACAGTGCCGCCTGCTGGTGCGGATTCTCGCCGTAGCGCAGCATCGCCGAGCGGCGCCAGCTGCGGCCTAGCCACTTCGGGAAGGTGGTCGGCGGATGTTCGGGAGCCAGCGTCTCCTCCATCCAGCTGGCCACCGCGATGTCGTATTCAGCGGTGTGCTGAAACGCCAGCGAGGCCAGCTTTTTGCGCTCCGCGAGGGTAAAGCCGCCGTTGCGTACCGCGGCGAGCACTCCGTCGTAGCCCTGCGGGTCGGTGATCACCGCCACGCTGGGATGGTTTTTGGCGGCGGCCCGCACCATCGACGGGCCGCCGATGTCGATCTGTTCGACGCATTCATCGATGCTCGCGCCGGAGTCGACGGTCTCGGTGAAGGGGTACAGGTTGACGACGACGAGCTCGAACGCCGCGATTCCAAGTTCCTCGAGTGCCGCGGCGTGCTCGGATTTGCGAAGGTCGGCCAGTAGGCCCGCGTGCACGTGCGGGTGCAGTGTTTTGACTCGGCCGTCGAGTACTTCAGGAAAACCGGTCAGCTCCTCGACCCGGGTCACCGGAATGCCTTCTTCGGCAATGACCTTCGCGGTGGATCCGGTCGAGACGATCTCGACGCCCGCGGCCGCCAGCCCCTGGGCGAGGTCGACGAGCCCGGTCTTGTCGTACACGCTGATCAGGGCGCGGCGGATCGGCCGTTTGGCGTCTTCCCGCCAGTCGTCGGTGCTCATCGGTTGGTCGCCTTTCGTCCGATCGTCGCTTTTCTCCCGACCAGGGTCAGGCCGCCGGTTGCGATCGCGGCCACCACGTCCACCAGCAGCTTCCGTTCGGTGACTTTGATGCGTTCATGCAGAGTCTCTTCGGTATCGCCGTCGAGCACCGAAACGGATTCCTGCGCCAGGATTGGCCCGGTGTCCGTCCCGGCGTCCACCAGGTGCACCGTACAGCCGGTGACCTTCACACCGTAGGCCAACGCGTCGGCCACCCCGTGCGCGCCGGCAAACGCCGGCAGTAGCGCGGGATGGGTGTTGATGACGCGGCCGTAGAATCGCGAAAGAAACTGCGGCCCAAGGATTTTCATAAAACCTGCGGAGACCACCAGGTCGGGCGAGTGGGCGGCGGTGGCCTCGGTGATGGCGGCGTCCCAGGCGTCGCGGTCGCGGTGATCACCGAGCCGGACGGTAAAGGTGGGCACCGAGGCGGCCGCGGCGATCTCGGTTGCCGGGCAGTCGCGGTCGGCACCCACGGCCACCACCCGGGCCGGGTAGTCCCCGACGGCCGAAGTCATCAGTGAGTTCAGCAGCGATCCGGTGCCAGACGCCAGCACCACCACCCGTGCCGGTGCATTCGGGGGCACATGGAGCGGTTCGACCACATCGGCGAGCCTACTGGCGACGATGTGCGCCCGACGATCAGGCTGGCCGCAGACGAATTGCCCGCTTCTGAGCGACAATCAGCCGACGCCGCGCCGGTCGAACCACAGGTGTCGCTCAGAGGCGGGCAAACCGGCTAATCCTCGGGATCACGCTCGGTCGGCCTCTGCTCCGGTTCGGGCGCAGCCGCTTCGTCGGCGGGTGCTGCAACCTCGTCACCGACCAACGTGCCGTGATCCGCGGAGTCACCCGAAGCGTCGTCTGGTGCGCTGTCCCCGTCGAACAGTTCCTCCTCGAGCGGCTCGTCGGCCGGCAGCCGATCCTGCGCCTCGTCGAAACCGCCGCCGAAGTCCGCGGGTTCCGCGGCCGCTGCCGCGGGCGCCGGCTTGGACTTGGCCCGTCGGGGACGACGCCTGATCCCGCCGGTCATCACCACGGTGATCCCACCGACGACCGCAAACCAGAAAAACACCCCGACCAGCAGCGCGCCCTGATCCACCCCGACGTGGCCGAAGTTACCCAGCTGGCCGCTGCCGGCGTAGCCGACCAATGACATCACCAACGCCCCGACGACGGCGGCGACCAGCAGTTTGGCCATGGCCGCAGGCAACGGCAACGCACGGCGGGCGCATTGCTGGCCGACCGCCACACCGGACGACGCGCCGATGATGAGCAGCGCCACCCAGACCGGACCCAACGGCGGCCTGGGCACCGCGGCCAGCACCGGCAGGGCCGGGATATCACCACCGAACACGGTGAAAGAACTGAAGGTCGCGAATCCGATGTGAGCACTGGATCCGACGGCGATCGCCGCCGTGCCCACAATCACGTTGGGCGCGTACAGCATTGACAGCAGGGTGAGGCTGAACTCACCGAAGATCGAATCGGTGATGCCGTAGAGCTCCTGCATCGTCGACCAGTGCACCACCAGCGACCCGGCCGTCACCAGGCCGGACAGCCCGAGCAACGCCAACAGGCCGGCGCACGCGGCGCGCAGCGAATCGCCCAGCCACAACGGCAGTGACGACGCCTCCAGCGCGCGCGGCCCGACCCGGGACCACACCCCGATCCCGCCGCCGGCGGCGTGCACCACCAGCACACTCAAGAACGCGCGTAGCGCGCTGGGTGTTTGCAGCTCGGTGATGACCGACGACGCGTCGTGAATGACCGCCAGCGCGATCGCCGTCATCAGCAGCGGGCCACCCAGCGCCGAAGCGACAACCCAGCGGACGACGAGCCACGACGAGTAGGGCGTGGTGGCCCGCGCCGTGCTGCGCGCGGTGGCCCAAACCATCAGCAGGACCGGCAGCAGCGGCATCACGCCTAACTCGCGGCCACCGATCGAGACGGGTACCTGGTGCACGCCGAGCCACATGCTGGCGATGGCGCCCAGCGCGCCGGTCATGTCGCTGTTGGCGATCAACAACTGGATCAGGGTGATCGCGGCGATGATGACCAGTGCCACCACCGCCGGGGCGAACGCGACCCTGACGAGGTCACGCGCCTGGCGAGCGCCTGCTGCCCGGTTGTCCTCCACCCGTGTCACTCTGGGGCACGTCCCCGACTAGGCGAGACAGCGCACGATTAGCTG
Organism: Mycobacterium sp. 1465703.0; assembly: GCF_001672975.1. Classification (GTDB taxonomy): domain Bacteria; phylum Actinomycetota; class Actinomycetes; order Mycobacteriales; family Mycobacteriaceae; genus Mycobacterium. The sequence goes on along the minus strand of NZ_LZKU01000127.1, from coordinate 50,104 downwards.
GGCGCTGGCCCAGACGGGGATGACCCGGACTGTTGCTCCTGGCCGAAGGACTGCTGACCGCCGCCCTGCTCGGAGTAGTTGGTTGTCTTCGACTCCGACCCGCCGGTGTTGGGCGGCGGGCTGAAGCTGGGGAAGCCGGTGGGCGGCGTGGACGGACCGTGCTGCTGCGCGGACTGCTGAGCACCCGACTGCGGCGCAGGCTGGGCGCCGAAACCGCCGGTCGGAACGCCGCTCTGGGTCGGTGCCGCGCCCGGCGAGTAGCCGGGGTACTGCAACCCGTATCCCTGAGGCGACTGGTGCTGGCCGTGCTGCTGCGCGCCCGGCTGCTGACCGTAGTAAGGCTGTTGACCGTATTGGCCGCCGTATTGCCCGTACTGGCCGTACTGCGCGTACGGGTCGTACTTGGGCCGCGGCGCCGGCGCCGTGATCACCCCGGAGTCCAGCAACACCGAGACGACTGCGGCGATTGCCTGGAGGACGACCGCGGCCACCAGCGGCCACATCGCCCAGCCGATCGCGAAGCCGGCGGGCAGGTTGATGGTCTCGGTGATGGCCAGCAACGCACCCAGAACAGCGATGACCGCGACGATTCCCGAGTAGTTCTTGGCCTTGGGCAACAGACTCAGCCCGGCCAGCAGCGCGGCCAGCAAGGCAACCACGACTGCAGTGCCCGCGTCGCCGGCGCGTCCGCCGATGCCCGGGCCGAGGTCGGCGCCGATGGTGAAGGTGGGGCCGAAGTTCAGCAGGTAGGCGGCCAGACCCAACACCACCACCGCGATGTTCAGGTAGAACGGCAGCTTGCTCGCCCCGTCGTCGTCTTTGGCGAAGGACGGTGTGGCGCCTGAATAGGTGCCGCTTGGCTGCGCCGGTGGATAGCCCGGGCTTCCGGGAGAGTACGTCATGGCTCCTCCTGTTGCTTCCAGTGCCTTGAACTGCTTAGCGGGCGCGATAGTTGCAGTGCAACGCTGTGCTTCCAGGCGCATCGCTGCGTTAGCGACGCGGTCGATCACCCACGCTAGCGCACGTGCGGCAAAGCGTGCCGCTGCCACTGGCTTCGGCTGCGGCGCCCACACCGACGGTGCGGCGAACCTTTCGCGAGACGGTCCGTGTCATGACAGCTTGCCCAGCAGAGGTAGAACACGTTCTAATTCTCTGCATGGATTACGGGCTTGTGCTTTTTACCAGCGACCGCGGCATCTCCCCGGCGAGGGCCGCGAAGCTTGCCGACGACCACGGCTTTCAGACGTTCTACGTGCCAGAACACACGCACATTCCGGTGAAGCGCGAGGCGGCTCACCCGACGACGGGGGACGAATCGCTGCCCGACGACCGCTACATGCGGACACTAGACCCGTGGGTAAGCCTGGGCGCGGCGTGCGCGGTCACCTCGCGGGTGCGGCTGTCCACCGCGGTGGCGCTGCCGGTCGAACACGACCCGATCACGTTGGCGAAAAGTATTGCCACGCTTGATCACCTGTCCGGCGGTCGGGTCAGCCTGGGCGTCGGATTCGGCTGGAACACCGACGAACTCGCCGATCATGGGGTGCCGCCGGGGCGCCGCCGCACCATGCTGCGCGAATACATCGAGGCGATGCGGGCACTGTGGACCGAAGAAGAAGCCGAGTACGACGGTGAATTCGTCAAGTTCGGTCCCAGCTGGGCCTGGCCCAAGCCGGTGCAGCCGCACATCCCGCTGCTGGTCGGTGCCGCCGGCACCGAGAAGAACTTCAAGTGGATCGCCCGCAGCGCCGACGGGTGGATCACCACTCCCCGCGACTTCAACATCGACGAGCCGGTGAAGCTCCTTCAGGACACCTGGGCCGCCGCCGACCGCGACGGCGCCCCCCAGATCGTGGCCCTGGACTTCAAGCCGGTGCCCGAGAAGCTCGCCAAATGGGCCGAGCTCGGGGTGACCGAGGTGCTGTTCGGTCTGCCCGACAAGTCCGAGGACGAGGTCGCCGCCTACGTCGAACGGCTGGCCGGCAAACTAGCGGCTCTCGTCTGACGCTCAGGCCGGCACGGCCCGGTTGTCCTTCTCCGTCGGCCGCACCACGATCGGCGCCCCGAGCGGCTCGCCGTCGCTGAGTAGACCGACAAGATCGGGGTCCTCGGCCAGGGCCAGGAAGCGGCTGCCGTCGTCATCGAGGCGCCCGATGATGATGCCGGTGTGCGCCGGCCAGTCGTAGCGCACGGTGTAGGTCTCGATGGTCGCCGATCCGTCGGCCTTGACGGTCACCGGCATCTTGGGACGGGCGGCGACCTCGGCGCGCAGTGCGGCGCTGTTGTCGGGCGTGAAGTTCACCGGCGTGGTTGAGTACACCCCGACGGAGTACTTGCTCATGATCCCGCCGTTGGCGGCGACCAGGCCGAATTGCCCTGGGCGGTCCCGCATTTCGCTGACCGTCTCGGCGATGCCGTGCAGTGAGTAGTTGTTGCCCGGTCCGCCGAAGTACGGCAGGCCGCCGGTGAGGGTCAGCCCACGCGGATCGTGGGCGGCCAGACCCATCCCGTCGCAGAAGTTGAACACCGGCACCGGGAAGCAGCTGTAGAGATCGAAGGTCGAGACGCCGTCGATGCCGACACCGGCTCCGGCGAGGGCTTCGCGGACCGCCAGCACCGACGCGGAGTTGTAGGTCAGGTCGAGGCGGTCCAGCAGCGGCTGGTCCACCATGTCGGCGTGACCGTGCAGGTACACCCAGCGCTCCTCGGGCACGCCGAGCCGGCGGGCGGCCGCCACCGACATCATCAGCGCGGCCGCGCCCTGGTTGACCTGGTCGCGGGCCACCAGCAGCCTCGGGTACGGATCGCAGATCATCCGGTTGGAGGCGGTCACGGTGATGAGCTCGTCGACGCTGCGTTCCACCGGGGAAGAGGCGAACGGGTTCTTCGCCGCCACTTTGGTGAACGGGGCGAACAGCTCGCCCATCTGGCGCCGGTAGTCGGCGACGCTCAAGCCCAGCCGCGCCCGGCGCGCGTTCTCCAGCAGCCCATACTGGGCCGGCGCGCCGATGAGGCCATGCGCGACGGTGTAGTCATCGAACAGACCGTCGTAGCCGAAGCCCCGGTCTTCGAGGGAACCCTCGACCGTGTCGGAATGATCCGGCTTATCCCGGTCGGCGAAATACCGGATGCTCGAGGTGTTCTCGGAGCCGAAAATCATCACGACCTCGGCCGCCCCCGAGGCGATGACGCCGGCGAATTCAGTGACCAGATGCTGGGGGCCCTGGCCGCCGATCGGCTCGAGAATCGCGCGGGCCGGTGTCGCGCCGATGCGCTTGGCCACCGACCGCGGGTAGTTGTTCGACTTGCCCATCGGCGCCGGAGTGCGCCCGGAGAGCTCGAACTGCCGGATCGCGGCGACGGTGTCGATGGCCGCTGCGACCGCGCTGACGTCGGCCCCGGAGTCATGCAGTGCGGCCTGCGCCGCTGCCGTCGCCAACTCCACCGACGACATCCCGCGATAGCCGGAGTCCTCGATGCGCTCGGTGAACTGCCCCACGCCGACGATGACAGGCGTGTGCGGGTCGAGATTCATAGACCCACTATCTACCGCAGCGCCGGACCCCGGCAAAATCCGGGGCCGGCTCGCTACGCCGCGCTCGCGATCGCCACAGGCGAGCGCTACAGGCTTTGCAGGATCTCGCGAGCCAGCGCGGCGGTCTCCGACGGGGTCTTGCCTACCTTGACCCCGGCCGCCTCCAAGGCCTCTTTCTTGGCGGCCGCGGTACCCGACGAGCCGGACACGATGGCGCCCGCATGGCCCATCGTCTTGCCTTCCGGCGCAGTGAATCCCGCGACGTAGCCGACGACCGGCTTGGACACGTTGGCCTTGATGTAGTCGGCCGCACGCTCCTCGGCGTCACCGCCGATCTCGCCGATCATCACGATGACTTTGGTGTCGGGGTCCTTCTCGAACGCTTCGATGGCGTCGATGTGGGTGGTGCCGATCACCGGGTCACCACCGATACCGATCGAGGTGGAGAAGCCGAAATCGCGCAGCTCGTACATCATCTGGTAGGTCAGAGTGCCCGACTTGGACACCAGCCCGACCGGCCCGGGGCCGCTGATGTTCGCCGGGGTGATGCCGGCCAGCGCCTCGCCCGGGGTGATGATGCCGGGACAGTTCGGCCCGATGATGCGCGTCTTCTGGCCCTTGTCGACGTTGTAGGCCCAGGCATATGCGCTGTCCTGCACCGGGATTCCCTCGGTGATGACCACCAGCAGCGGGATCTCGGCGTCGATGGCCTCGATGATCGCGTCCTTGGCGAATTTCGGCGGCACGAAGACGACCGACACGTTGGCCCCGGTCTCCTTCATCGCTTCCTCGACGCTGCCGAAGACGGGTAGTTCAACGTCCTTGCCGACCGGGTCCACGTGCGACACGGTGGTGCCCGCTTTGCGGGCGTTGACCCCGCCCACCACCTGGGTGCCGGCCTTGAGCATGAGCGCGGTGTGCTTGGTGCCCTCACCACCGGTGATGCCCTGGACGATTACTTTGGAATCCGCGTTAAGGAAAATAGACATCGGCCATTGGTCCTTTTCTACTTGTTCGCCAGCTCGGCGGCTTTGTCGGCACCGGCGTCCATGGTCTCTGCCTGGATGACCAGCGGGTGGTTGGCATCGGCGAGGATCTTGCGGCCTTCGTCGACGTTGTTGCCGTCCAGGCGGACCACGAGCGGCTTGTTGGCCTCGTCACCGAGCATGTTCAACGCGGTCACGATGCCGTTCGCGACGGCGTCGCACGAAGTGATGCCACCGAACACGTTGACGAACACGCTTTTGACCTGCTTGTCGTTCAGGATGACGTCCAGCCCGGCGGCCATCACCTCGGCCGAAGCGCCCCCACCGATGTCGAGGAAGTTGGCCGGCTTGACCCCACCGTGCTTCTCGCCGGCGTAGGCGACGACGTCGAGCGTCGACATCACCAGGCCCGCGCCGTTGCCGATGATGCCGACCGAGCCGTCCAGCTTGACGTAGTTCAGGTCGTGTTCCTTGGCCTTGAGCTCCAGCGGATCGGTGGCGTCGCGGTCCTCGAACTCGGCGTGGCCGGGCTGACGGAAGTCGGCGTTGGCGTCGAGAGTGACCTTGCCGTCCAGCGCCAGGATTTGGTCTTGCGGGTCGCGCACCAGCGGGTTGACCTCAACCAGGGTGGCGTCTTCGGCGACGAAGACCTCCCACAGCTTGTTGATCGTGACCGCGGCGGCGTCGAGCACCTCGGCGGGCAGGTGGCCCTGCTCGGCGATGGAACGAGCGGTCGCCAGGTCGACGCCCTTGACCGCGTCCACCGGGACCTTGGCCAGCCGTTCGGGCTTGGTGGCGGCGACCTCTTCGATCTCCATGCCGCCCTCGACCGAGCACATGGCCAGGTAAGTGCGGTTGGCCCGGTCGAGCAGGAAGGAGATGTAGTACTCCTCGGCGATATCGCTGGCCTCGGCGACCAGCAGCTTCTTCACGACGTGTCCCTTGATGTCGAGACCGAGGATGTTCTTGGCGTGTTCGTAGGCGTCGTCGGGCGTCGCCGCGTACTTGACGCCACCCGCCTTACCGCGTCCGCCGACCTTCACCTGCGCCTTGACCATCACTGGACGACCGATCTCGGTAGCGATCTCCCGAGCGCCTTCGGCGGTATCGGTCACGCGCCCCGGCGTAGTCGGTACCTTGTGCTTGGCGAACAACTCTTTTGCTTGATACTCGAAAAGGTCCATGGACTCTCTGTCTTCGCTCGACTCAACTATTAGGCCTCTTGGTGGGCGGTGCCGCATTCGGCAACTCGCACGGACGAACTTTATCGACCCCTCGAACAGCGTTGATCGCCGCGTCCGCCGATGTGGTACAGCTCACGAGCTAGGGGTTGACCGTCCGCGTGATACAAATCACAAATCGGCCCGGATCTTCCCACGCGGTTGCCAGCCGCGCGCGTTAGCGGATACCTTCCTAGGGTCCAGATAACGTTATGGTCACGATACGAGGACATTTCAGGTTGTCCCAGCACCGTTTTGCCCGGCCTTCTGCCGTAACTGAGGGCGTTGTGAGGGTTGGTCGCGCAGCAGGCGCCCGGTGGGCGGATGCACCGCATCGCACCGAGGTCACCGAAATCCTCCCGCTCGACGGCTTTGATTTCGACGACTTTGACTTCAGTGACGACGCCGGCGATCTCAGCGGCCTGGACTTCAGCAACGACTCGCCGTTCGACAACGCGACGCGAGTGTTGCTGGCACCCGAACTCGACGACCTGCACGAGACCGACGATCTGCGCCCGGTCTGGCTGGCCGCACCCGTCACCGAGGTATTGCCGCGAATTGTCGTCGAGCCGCGCACCGAGCGGCGTCTCGATCGTTCGCACGCCACCGACGTCGTCGGCGTCGCGCGCCGCGGCGGGCAGCACCGCAAGCAAGCCACCAGCGCCGCCCGTGGGCGGCTGCTGATCTCGGCGATGGCCGCCGGTGCCGCAGCCGCGGCGGCGCACTCCGCCACCGGCCACGCCGACACCCCCAAGACTGATGCGGTGTTGACCGCCAACGCATCCGCACTAACTGGCGGAGCGGGCAGCAATACCGTCCGCGGCGCCCAGGTGATCGCCGCGGAGCCGGCGGCCACCGCCGCGCTGCACAACCAGGAGCTGGCCAAGGGTGTCGCCTTCGCCAACGATCGCGCCCAGCGCGAGGCGCGGTTGTCGCAACCGCTCTTCGTCATGCCCACCAAGGGGATCTTCACCTCCAACTTCGGCTACCGCTGGGGCGTGCTGCACGCCGGTATCGACCTGGCCAACTCGATCGGGACACCGATCTACGCGGTGTCCGACGGCATCGTCATCGACTCCGGCCCGGCCAGCGGCTACGGGATGCTGGTCAAGCTCCGGCACGCCGACGGCACGGTCACGCTCTACGGACACATCAACACCACACTGGTCAGCGTCGGTGAGCGGGTGATGGCCGGCGACCAGATCGCCACCATGGGCAACCGGGGCAATTCCACCGGTCCGCACCTGCACTTCGAAGTACTGCAGGGCGGCACCGAGCGGATCGACCCGGTGCCGTGGCTCGCTAAGCGTGGTCTCAGCGTCGGCAACTACGCTGGCTGAGGTGACCGCGCCGAACGAAGAACCTTCCGGTCCGCATCCTTCCGAGCCCGCGGCCGAGCCCGCGCCAGAGCCCGAATCGCCCTCTGACACACGGACACGGATCATCCGGCGTGCGCCGACCGGACCGATTCCGACCACGCCGGACACTCCGACCACGCACTTCGCCTCGCAACCGCCGGCCTACCGGGCGGGTCGCACCGGTTATGCCGGAGTAGCGGCCCTTGAACCCAGCGACCGCACGGCCGTCGCCGCCTGCGCAGTCAGCATCGTCAGCGGCTGGGCGACCTCGGTGGTGGCCACCGACCTGATCGCCGGTTGGTGGCGATCGGACCGCCTGTTCTGCATCGCGGTCGCGTTTCTCGCTCTGGTGTTCGCGGGCACGACGGTGTCGGGCGTGATCCTGCTGCTGAAGCGCCGATCGATCAGCCGCTACCTGCTGATGGCCGGCGCGCTGGTCGCGATTCTCACCTATGTCGGCGTGTTCATCGCGGGTGCCCGGGTCGCCTGGGTTGTGCACCTGCTGCCGGTCTTGCCGATCGCCACGGTGGTGCTGGTGTTGCTGCCGCAAACCAAACGCTGGCTGGACGCCGCCTGACCCGCCGAACGTGCACTGACAGCGAAGATTTCCCTATTTTTTCGCGCTGAGTGCACGTTCGACTCGTCTAGTCGCCGGCTAAAGCTTGCTGATCGGGGCGTGGTTGTGCATCAGCTTCACCCGCCCCGAGCTGCCGAAGTCGATCAGCGACATCGCCGATTCGCCGACGCCGGACACTTCCTCGACCCGGCCCAGCCCGTACTTATCATGCGTCACCCGGTCACCGGGTTCGAGCACCAGTAGCGGTCGCTTGCTCATCGCCGAGCGGGTCGGGGCCGCACGTGGCGTGCCGAACCGGCCGGCGCCGCTGACCGGTGCGCTGAACGAGGGCGCCGGCGCGGTGCGCCGCCATTCGATGAGCTCTTGTGGAATCTCTTGCAGGAAGCGCGATTCCGGGTTGAGCATGGGTTGTCCCCAGGAGGACCGGACGATTGCCCTGCTCACGTAGAGCCGTTGGCGGGCCCGGGTGATCCCGACGTAGGCCAACCGCCGCTCCTCGGAGAGTTCGACCGGGTCGTCCAACGACCGCATGTGGGGGAACATTCCGTCCTCCCAGCCGGTCACGAACACCACCGGAAATTCGAGGCCCTTCGCGGTGTGCAACGTCATCAGGGTGACCATGCCAGCGCCGTCCTCGGGGATCTCGTCGCTGTCCGAGACCAGCGAGACCCGCTCCAAAAACTCTGCCAGCACACCCGTATCCGGCACGTCTTCGTCCTCGGGGGTTTGCAGGGACTCGTCCAGTGCGGCGGCGTTGGCCCGGTCGGTGCTGAATTCGTGTGCCACGCTGACGAGTTCGTTGAGGTTGTCCAACCGCGCCAGTTCTTGGGGGTCGGTGGAGGATTCCAGTTCCCTGCGGTAGCCGGTGCGTTCGAGCACCGACTCGACCAGATCGCCAAGATCGTCGTCCAAGCGGCCGCGCAACTCGTCCAGCAACTCGACGAAACCGGCGATCGCCTTCTCCGCGCGCGAATTCAGCATCGGCACTTTGCCTTCGGCCGCGGCAACCAGCGCGTCGGCGAAACTTGCGCCGGTGTTCTCCGCGTACACCGCCACGCAGGCCTCGGCACGATCGCCGATACCACGGCGCGGGGTGTTCAGTATGCGCCGCATGCTGACCGCATCCCCGGGGTTGTCCAACACCCGCAGATAGGCGACGATGTCGCGAATCTCCTTGCGCTCGTAAAAGCGCACTCCCCCAACGACTTTGTAGGGGATCCCGGCGCGGATGAACACCTCTTCGAAAGACCGCGACGAGTTGTTGGTGCGGTAGAAGACGGCGACGTCGTTGTAGGTGATCTCGCCCTTGTCGGCGAGCGCGTCGATCTCCTCGGCGACGAATCGGGCTTCGTCGTGCTCGTTGTCGGCGACGTAGCCCACGATCAGCTCGCCGGCACCTTCGGCGGTCCACAGTCGCTTGTCGCGGCGCCCGGAGTTGCGGGCGATCACCGAGTTGGCCGCGGACAGGATGTTCTGCGTCGAGCGGTAGTTCTGTTCCAGCAGAATGGTTGTCGCGTCCGGGTAGTCGCGTTCGAAATCCTCGATGTTGCGAATGGTGGCGCCGCGGAAGGCATAGATCGACTGGTCGGCGTCACCGACCACGCACAGCTCCGCGGGCGGCACCTCATCAGATACCTCGTCACCGCCGGGCTGATTCGGCGGTCCCAGCTTCGCCTCGCCTCCGCCGGCCCCCGGGCCAGCTCCGGCGAGCCTCGCTGAACCGCCGCGGCCGGCCAGTTCGCGTACCAACACGTACTGCGCGTGGTTGGTGTCCTGGTACTCGTCGACGAGGACGTGGCGGAACCGGCGCCGGTAGTGCTGGGCGATCTGCGGGAAGGCGCGCAGCACCGCGACGGTTTCCCCGATCAAATCGTCGAAGTCCAGCGCGTTGGCCGCCCGCAGCCGCCGCTGGTATTCGCCGTAGACGCTGGCCACCGTGCGGGACAACTCGTCGGAATCGTCGGTCAGGTTGTCCACCGCCTGGGCCGGGTCGATCAGCTCGTTCTTCAGGTTGGAGATGGCGTTGGCGAGCAGTCGCGGCGAGTAGCGCTTGATGTCGAGCCCCATGTCGCGCCCGATCATCTGCAGCAGACGCCGCGAGTCGTCGGCGTCGTAAATGGAGAAGTTGGAGTTGAGACCCTCGATCAGCGATGCCTGGTTGCGCAGGATGCGCACACAGGTCGAGTGGAAGGTGGACACCCACATGGCGCGGGCCCGGTTGCCTACCAACCTCACGACTCGTTCCCGCATCTCGGCGGCGGCCTTGTTGGTGAAGGTGATGGCCAGCACCTGGCCGACCCCGACCCCGCGTTCGGCGATCAAGTAGGCGATGCGGCGCGTCAGCACCGCGGTCTTCCCCGAACCGGCACCCGCGACGATCAGCAGCGGGGAGCCCTCATGCACCACCGCTTGGCGCTGTTGCGGATTGAGGCCGTCGAGCAGTTGATCTGCTTCGGAGGCCGGCTTGGCATCTGTTGCGTGCACACTCATGTCAGTCCAAACTTACCGCCGCCCACTGACGACTAGCGCCCTGGCATCAGATCAGGTTAGTGGCCCCAGCGCCCGGGGCGGCGGCACGTCGACCGCCGACAATTCGGCGTGTCGGATGCCACGTCGGCAACCGGATTCTGTTCGGTGGGGTACCTGCGCCAGAGTCCAAAACTGCAGCTTAAACATGTTTTTCCTGTGCGTTTACTGGTTTTGCTGGCGCATGTTGTTTTTAGTGGCACACTCGATTTGTGCTCAACGTGCAGTGTCGGCAGTGCCTCGCCACCCAGGACTGGCGTCGCCGATTTCGCTACGGGTACCCTTTCGTGGTGCCCGTGGTCTAACTGCTTCCGCAGAGCCCCGGGGTCCGCATTCAGCACTCGGGGATCGTCTTTTGTGAGGCCCGATACTGCATGAGACCAGACCCCCCACATCACGACGACGACGCGGAGTCCGCAGAGATGAACATCGAGACAGTCGAGACCCAAGAGGTCACCGACATAGACGACTTGCGCCACGAGATCGACCGGCTCGACGCCGAGATTCTCGCGGCGGTGAAGCGACGCACCGAGGTTTCTCAGGAGATCGGAAGGACCCGGATGGCATCCGGCGGGACCCGACTGGTGCACAGCCGTGAAATGAAGGTCATCGAGCGTTACAGCGAGCTGGGCCCCGACGGCAAGAACCTGGCGATCCTGCTGCTGCGGCTGGGCAGGGGCCGGCTCGGTCACTGAGTCACTGGTCGCGCACAGCGGACGCCGTTACGCCTGGCTCCGCCAGGTCGCAGCCCATAGGGTCGAAGCATGACCTCCGTGCACACCATCCCCGACATCACCGCCACTCCGGCGTGGGACGCCCTGCGCAGGCATCACGAGCAAATCGGCGACACCCATCTGCGCCAGTTCTTCGACGACGATCCCGATCGCGGCCGTGAGCTGACCGTGTCGGTCGGCGACCTCTACATCGATTACAGCAAGCACCGCATCACGCGAGAAACGCTGCGGCTCTTGGTCGATCTGGCGCGCACGGCCAACCTCGAAGAGCGCCGCGACCAGATGTTCGCCGGAGTACACATCAACACCTCGGAGGATCGCGCGGTGTTGCACACCGCTCTGCGACTGCCCCGGGACGCCGAACTGGTGGTCGACGGCCAGAACGTCGTCGAGGAAGTGCACTCGGTGCTCGACGCGATGGGCGACTTCACCGACCGGTTGCGCAGCGGTGAATGGACCGGAGCCACCGGACAACGGATCAGCACGGTGGTCAACATCGGCATCGGTGGTTCGGACCTGGGCCCGGTGATGGTCTACCAGGCGCTGCGCCACTATGCGGATGCGGGGATCTCGGCCCGCTTCGTCTCCAACGTCGACCCGGCCGATCTGATCGCCACCCTGGCTGACTTAGACCCGGCCACAACACTTTTCATCGTCGCGTCGAAGACATTCTCGACGCTGGAAACTCTGACCAACGCCACCGCCGCGCGCCGCTGGATTACCGACGCGCTGGGCGACGCCGCGGTGGCGCAGCACTTCTGCGCCGTCTCGACCAACAAACGCCTCGTCGACGACTTCGGCATCAACACCGACAACATGTTCGGATTCTGGGACTGGGTGGGAGGCCGTTACTCGGTGGACTCGGCGATCGGCCTTTCGGTGATGGCCGTCATCGGCCGGGAAGCCTTCGCGGACTTCCTGTCTGGATTCCACATCGTCGACCAGCATTTCAAGACCGCACCGCTGGAGTCCAATGCACCTGTCCTGCTTGGACTTATCGGCCTGTGGTACTCCAACTTCATGGGTGCGCAATCGCGCGCCGTACTGCCGTATGCCAACGACCTGGCCCGTTTCGCGGCCTATCTGCAACAGCTGACCATGGAATCCAACGGCAAGTCGACCCGAGCGGACGGCAGTGCGGTCACCACGGACACCGGCGAAATCTTTTGGGGCGAACCGGGAACCAACGGACAGCACGCCTTCTACCAGTTGCTGCATCAGGGAACCCGATTGGTGCCCGCCGACTTCATCGGATTCAGCCAACCCATCGACGACTTGCCGACCGCCGAAGGCAGCGGCAGCATGCACGACTTGTTGATGAGCAACTTCTTCGCCCAGACCCAGGTCCTGGCCTTCGGCAAGACCGCCGAAGAAATCGCCGCCGAGGGCACCCCAGCCGACATCGTGCCGCACAAGGTGATGCCCGGTAACCGGCCGTCGACTTCGATTCTGGCCAACCGGCTCACCCCGTCGGTCATGGGTCAGCTGATCGCGCTGTATGAACACCAAGTCTTCACCGAGGGCGTGATCTGGGGAATCGATTCGTTCGACCAATGGGGCGTGGAGCTGGGCAAAACTCAGGCCAAGGCATTGCTTCCGGTGATCACCGCGGACGGTTCGCCGGCGCCGCAGTCGGACAGCTCTACCGACGCCCTGGTGCGCCGCTACCGCGCCGAACGCGGACGCACCAGCTGAATCTCAGGCGAACATCTTGGTCAGCTGAGGCGGCAGTACCCGCATCAACTGCACCAGCGGCGCCCACGGCCACCACGGCACCGCGGCCCGGCCGGGCTCACGTTCCATGGCGGCGACGAGTGCATTGACGCCAGTTTCGTTGTCCACCATCAACATTGTGCTGTTGGACTTGGCCGTCATCTCCGACTCGATGTAGCCGGGCTCGAGGACCGAAACTTTGACGGGTCCCTTGGCGTATTCGGCGCGCAAAGATTCACCCAGTGAGCTCACCCCGGCCTTGCTTGCCGCATAGGCGGCCTTGACGCCGGGCACACCCTTGTTGCCGAGTACCGACGAAATCAGCACCAGGTGGCCCGAACCGTTGTTGTTGAACATCTCCAGCGCCGTCTCGATCTGCACCAGCGCTGCAACCAGGTTGGTCTCGATGGTGGCTTTGTTGGCCCACAGCTTGCCGGAGCCCAGCTTTGCGCCCTTGCCGATGCCGGCGTTGACGATGATGCGGTCGACGCCGCCGAGTTCGTCGCTCAGTTCGGCGAACACCTTCGGGACGGCCTCGTGGTCATTGACGTCCAGCGCGGCGACCGCGACCTTGATGCCCGGATACTTCCGCGACAGCTCGGCTTTCAGCTCATCGAGCCGGTCGGTGCGACGTGCGCACAGCGCAAGGTCGCGGCCCTTGGCGGCGAAGGCGCGCGCCATGCCGGCGCCCAGGCCGGAGCTGGCACCGGTGATGAGGATCTTCTGGCGAGTCATCGGGGCAGCATATCGACAGGTGTCAACTGCCGGTTGGGCGACTACTTCAGCAAACGCGACATCCGCCGGTCGGCCAGGATCTTGCCCCCGGTCTGACAGGTCGGGCAGTACTGAAAAGACTTGTCCGCGAACGAAACTTCTCGCACGGTGTCCCCGCACACCGGGCAGGGCAGCCCGGTGCGGGCGTGCACGCGCAATCCGGAGCGCTTCTCGCCTTTGAGCGTGGCCGCGCCCTGGCCGACGGATCGGCTCACCGCATCGGTGAGCACCGAGACCATGGCGTCGTGCAGGGTGGCGAGCTGCTGGTCGGACAGCTTGCCGGCGGTGGCGAACGGCGAAATTCGCGCGACGTGCAGGATCTCATCGCTGTAGGCGTTGCCGATGCCGGCGATCACCTTCTGGTCGGTGATGACGGTCTTGATCCGGCCGGTGTTGCCGGCCAACAGATTGGCCAGCCCGTCGACGTCCAGGTCCAGAGCGTCCGGGCCGAGGACGGCGATTCCCGGGACCTGCTGGGGGCTCTCGACGAGCCAAACCGCCAGCCGCTTCTGGGTTCCGGCCTCGGTGAGGTCGAAGCCGGGCGCCTCACCGGGGGTGCCCAGGTGCACCCGCAGCGCGATCGGGCCCTTGCCGGGCCGCAGCGGCGCCGCGGCCAGCTTGTCGGACCACCGCAGCCAGCCCGCACGCGACAGGTGAGCGATCAGGAACAGGTTGTCCGTCCGCAGCCCCAGGTACTTGCCCCACCGTTCGGCCCCGACAACCGTCTGGCCGTGCAGCGCGCTGATCGGTGGGTCGAAGGTTTTCAGCACGGACAGGGCGGCGATGTCGACCCGGCCGATCGTCAGATCGACGGCATGGCGCCGTAGATGGTCGACCAGCGCTTCGATCTCGGGTAGTTCGGGCACCGTTTCAGTGTGCCGGTCTGAGCAAATAAGTGTCCATGATCCAGCCGTGCCGGGCGCGGGCTTCGGCTCGCAGCGAAGCGATGCGGGGCGCGACCTCGCCCACCGTGCCGGCGATGAGCAGTTCGTCTTCGGTACCGAGGTAGGCGCCCCACCAGATTCGGGTGTCGGGCGGGCAGACCTGAAAAGAGCAGTCGGCGTCGAGCATCACCACGGCGGAACCCGAGGCCGGCCCGTGTGTGCGCAGTTGCCGCCCGGTGGTGATCAGGACGGGTTCGCCAACCTCGTTGAGCGGGATGCGGTGCCGGGCGGTCAGCGCCTGGACGGCGGTGATGCCCGGGATCACGTCGAAGGTGAAGTCGACCCGCGCGACGACGGCATCCAGGATGCGCAACGTGCTGTCGTACAGCGACGGATCGCCCCAGGCCAAGAACCCGCCGACGCCATCCGGACCCAGCTCGGCAGCGATGGCGTCGGCCCAGATCTGCGCGCGAGCGGCATGCCATTCGGCAACCGCGCCCCGGTAATCGGCATCATCGGCCCGCTTGGGGTCGGGCAGCTCGACGAAGCGGTAGCCCGGTTCGCGGATGAACCGGCCGCAGATCTCGCGTCGCAGCGCCACCAGGTCGCTCTTCTGCTCGCCCTTGTCCATCACGAAGAACACCTGTGTGTCGTTGAGCGCCTCGATCGCCTGCACGGTCAGATAGCCGGGGTCCCCGGCCCCGATGCCGATGACATGGATGTGCCGGCCCACTACGTCGCCTCCTGCCGCTCGTTGCCCGTCAGATTGCCGAACCGCAACCTTCAGCATCTAGCCGGGACCGTAAGTACCCAGTACCATGGGTACCGTCTGAAGCACCCAATGGAGGGACGCCAGCGATGACCACTCCGGTGAAGCCGGCAGGACCGAGTCGTGAAGATTTCTCCGACCGATTGCTGAAGGGCTCGGTCAAAAAGTCTTACGAGCCCGTCGTCGACATTGACTGGGACGCCCCGCTGGATCCGGACAAGTTCTATCTGCCGCCCCGATTGGTGTCGCTGTACGGCACGCCCATGTGGGACGAGATGAGCCGTGAACAACAGATCGAGTTGTCCCGCCAGGAACTGGTGAACACGCTGTCGGCCGGGATCTGGTTCGAGAACATGCTCAACCAATCGTTGCTGCGCACGATCCTGCACGAGGACCCGACCAGCAAGTCGACACATTACAAGCTGACCGAACTGGGCGACGAGACCCGCCACATGGTGATGTTCGGTAAGGCCATCGAACGCATTGGCGCCAAGCCGGTACGTCCGCGGCTATTCCACAGGATGATCATCAATTTCCTGCCTCTGGCTTTTCAGCGCGGCTCGATGCTCTGGGTGGCCGCCCTGATCGGTGAGGAGATCTTCGACTCGCTGCAGCGGCAAATGATGGATGACCCGGAATTGCAGCCAATCATCCAGCGGCTCATGCGGATTCACGTCACCGAAGAGGCGCGCCATATTCAGTTCGCCCGCGACGGCGCACGCAAGCGCGTCGTCGAGATGCCGCGGTTCAACCACTGGTTCATGGCCAACATCAACGGCCTGGGCGGATACTTTTTCAACTACCTGTTCAGCAATCCCGTCCCTTACGCTCGAGCGGGTCTCGACCCCAAGCGGGCCCGAAAGGTCGCGCGTACCAGTCCGCATCGCCGCGAGGTGCAGGTTGCCGGCTTCGCTCCACTGGCGACGTTTCTGACCGAAGTCGGCCTGATGGGCTCGATCGCGCGGCGTGGCTGGAAGCGCAGCAGGTTTCTGTGACGCAGCCGCGCGAAGACGCTGAGCACCGCTGCCACATTGCCGTCGTCGGTGCCGGCGCACGCCGCCAGAGTGCCCGAACCGCCTTGCTGGCAGCCGGTTTCAACGACCTGGTGATGCTGGACAGCGAGGTCCGGTGTGCACGCTTCGACGACGATTCCGACACCTGGCGGTTGACCATGGCGGGTGGCGAAGTCATCCGGGCCGACGTTGTCGTCGCCGCTTACCGTGGCGTCCCGCTGCCCTGGCTGCCCCGCATCGCCGGGCGCGACGAGTTCGGCGGAGCATCGTTTCATGCCGCGGCGTGGGACGCCGAATTCGATCCGTTCGGCAAGCACATCGCGGTGGTCGGAGCCGACGCGTCGGCCGGCCACCACCTCGGGCGGCTTGCCCGAACAGCGGCGTCGATCACGGTGTTCGCCCACCCGCCGCGCCGCTTCGTGACCGAGGTGCCGGCGTGGTCCACCCGCGCAAAACGTTGGCTGCGCCGCCACACCCGGCCTGCCGCACGGCCTTCGGTCGCGATCGCCGCGTCGGCAATCGAGGGGGTGACCGCATCTGGCGTGCGGACCGTCGACGGGGTCGACCACCGCATGGACGCGATCATCTACGGCACCGGCTTCTACATCCCCGCCGACGTCCCCGATGAGAAATTGGTCGGTGCGGCCGGGCTGCCCATTCGGCGGGCCTGGCACGACGGCATGGAGCCGTTCTGCGGCGTGGCGGTCCGCGGGTTCCCCAACTACTTTTTCGTCACCGGACCCGATCCGGACGCGCAGGCGCGCTACGTCGGCGAGTGCCTGAAACTCATGAGGCGCACCGCCAGTGGCCGCATCGAGGTGCGTGCCAGCAGCCAGCGGGTGTTCAACGAGCGTGCTCAATTGCGACCTGCCGAGCCGCCGCCGGTGGCTTCCGCCTTCGACCTCTCGGCCAGCACACCCGCCGGAGATGACACCTACGACGGATCGGCCACGCTGGAACTGGCCGGCACCCGCCATGAGGTCCGGGTGCGGCTGACCGGTCACTTGGACCCGATCGACGGGCACTACCACTGGCAGGGAACGATGTTCGGTCCGGCATCGGGACCGCTGTCCGACGACGTCCTCAAGCAAGCGCGGGCCGGCACCCTGACCGTCGGTGCGTGCAGCGCGCCGGCCCGCATCGTCGAACAAACACCGTGGGGGACGCACACGGTCGCCGGGGTGGGCGCTCCCCCCTACGCGCTGAGCAACGACTGAGCCGATCAGCGGGCTACCGCGCGGCGCCACGGCCGGCCCAATTTGCGCTGGTTAACGCACATTTTTTACGTACTAGAAAGTTTGGTCGCGCCCATGCCGTGGTAATCACGGTGAAAGCGCGCGCTGGGCACCCGGAGGACTCCACTAGTGCATTGCGGTGGTGCTGGTCGACGCCCGGCGGTGTGGGGAGGGACCGCATGATGCTTTTGTTGCGGGCTTGCGGCACGGATTCGCCGGGATCCCAATCGCAGCCTGCGGATTGCAGCTATTTTGGGCTGCCCGCTCTCCAAGTAGACTTTTGCCCCGAATGGCGGATACTCAAGCAATCGGTTCGGCAGGATGCGAGGAGCGGGAAATGGGACCGGACGCCAGGACCGAGCTGGGATGAGTCCGGTAGCTGAATCGGCCGGCCCGCTGGCCGTCGCGATGCGGACCGATGACTCGGTATCCGTTTTGACCGTCAACGGCGTACTTGATGACGCCAACTCGACCGCACTACGCGACCGCATTCTCAAGGCCGCGTTGGACGATGCCGCGGCGGTGATCGTCGACGTCTCCGGACTCAAGGTGCGGGCCGAATCGACATGGTCGACCTTCATGAGCGCGTACTGGCAGGTCGGTAGCGGGCCCCACATTCCGATCATCTTGGTTTGCACCGACCGAGCGGCCCGCGAAGCGATCGCCCGCAGTGGGGTCAGCCACTTCATGCCGGTGTACCCGAGCGAGAAAGCCGCACTGAAGGCACTCGGCGAGAACGGCCGTCGCGCGGTGCGGCGCGCCGATGTCCAGTTGCCCGCTGACCTGACCAGCCTGCGCGAGTCGCGGCGCCTGGTCCGCGAATGGCTCACCACATGGTCGCAGTCCAAGCTGATCCCGGTGGCCTTGGTGGTGGTCAACGTGTTCGTCGAGAACGTGCTGGAACACACCGCCAGCGTTCCGGTGGTGCGGATCGAGGCGCAAGGCAAGACGGCCGCCATCGCGGTGTCCGACGCGAGCAACTCACCCGCGGTGCGACTGCCGTCGCCGCCGAAGGGCATCGACGTGTCCGGACTGGCGATCGTCGACGCGTTGTCACGCGCCTGGGGCAGCACACCCACTTCGTTCGGGAAGACGGTGTGGGCGGTCATCGGTCCCGAGAACCAGCTGTAGTCCGAACCTGCTTCAGCCGGACGCCCGCACGCGGCGGTCGAGGAATCCGGCGAGCTGTCGCACCCGTCTGCCGGTTGTGCTGAAACTAGAACACGTTCTAATGTCGAGTGACGACTCCCCCAGGAAGGCAGATGACGTGCGGTTTACCTACGCAGAGGCAATGACCGACTTTAGGTATTACATCCCGCTGGCCAAGGCAGCCGAGGCGGCCGGTTATCACGCCATGACGATCGCCGACAGCATCGCCTATCCCTTCGAATCCGACTCGAAGTACCCGTACACCCCGGACGGCAACCGCGAGTTCCTGGACGGCAAGGAGTTTATCGAAACCTTCGTGCTGACATCGGCTTTGGGCGCGGTGACCTCGAAGTTGCGGTTCAACTTCTTCGTGCTCAAGCTGCCCATCCGGCCACCGGCGCTGGTGGCCAAGCAGATCGGGTCGCTGGCCGCGATGACCGACAACCGCGTGGGCTTGGGCGTCGGCACCAGCCCGTGGCCCGAGGACTACGAACTGTTGGGTGTCCCGTTCGCCCGGCGCGGCAAGCGGATCGACGAATGCATCGAAATCATCCAGGGCCTCACCACCGGTGACTATTTCGAATTCCACGGCGAGTTCTACGACATCCCCAAGACCAAGATGACGCCGGCTCCCACCAAGCCCGTGCCGATCCTGATCGGTGGGCACGCCGATGCGGCCCTGCGGCGCGCGGCGCGCCTGGACGGTTGGATGCATGGGGGCGGTGACCCCGAGGAACTCGACCACCTGCTGGCCAAGCTCAAGAAGTTCCGCGAAGAAGCCGGCAAGACCGGTCCGTTCGAGATCCACGTCATCTCCGCGGACGCCTACACCGCGGACGGCATCAAACGGCTCGAGGACAAAGGCGTCACCGACGTCATCGTCGGCTTCCGCATTCCCTACATCAAGGGCAAAGACACCGAGCCGCTGGACAACAAGATCCGCAATCTGGAGATGTTCGCCGAGAACGTGATCGCCAAGCTTTAGCGGCGGTCGCAAGCGCGGCGCAGCCGGGCGAAGCGGGCCGCCGCCATCAAGCTCGCGGCGGTCGCAAGCGCGGCGCAGCCGGGCGAAGCGGGCCGCCGCCATCAAGCTCGCGGCGGTCGCAAGCGCGGCGCAGCCGGGCGAAGCGGGCCGCCGCCATCAAGCTCGCGGCGGTCGCAAGCGCGGCGCAGCCGGGCGAAGCGGGCCGCCGCCATCAAGCTCGCGGCGGTCGCAAGCGCGGCGCAGCCGGGCGAAGCGGGCCGCCGCCATCAAGCTCGCGGCGGTCGCAAGCGCGGCGCAGCCGGGCGAAGCGGGCCGCCGCCATCAAGCTCGCGGCGGTCGCAAGCGTTACAGCACATCCCACTTCGGGGCGCGCTTCTCCCGGTGCGCCACGGCGGCCTCGACCGGATTATTGGTGAATCCGCTGAGAATCTGGGTGCGGTTCTCGATCTCGATGGCATGGCGCAGACTGGGCGCGTCCAGCGCGGCGTTGAGGCCAATCTTGGTCTGCCACACGCCGTAAGCGTTGTTCTCGGCGATCTCGCGAGCCTTGCGCAGTGCGGCGGGCATCAGGTCGTCCGGCGCAACGACCTCGTGCACCAGCTTGATGCGGTAGGCCTCGGCCGCGTCGATGATGCGACCGGTGAGCATCAGCTCGCGGGCCACCCCGGCGCCGACGATCTTCGGCAGCAGATAGCTGGTGCCCATGTCCATCGACGAAAAGCCGGCCTTGATGAACACCGAACCGAACCGCGCCTGCTCGGAGGCGATGCGGATGTCGCAGACCAACGAGAACGCCAAGCCACCCCCGACGGCCACACCATTGACCGCGCCGATCACCGGAATGTCCAACTCGTAAATCCGGGTATAGAGGTTGGCCAACCGCACCTGGGCGTCGTAGTTGACCTTGAACGCCGGGGTGGTCGGCCTGTTCTGAGTCCACGGCCGCCCGGTGCCGCTCAAATCGGCGCCCGCACAGAACCCGCGTCCGGCCCCGGTCAGGATCGCCACCCTGAACTCGCCCGCGTCCAGCACATCCAAGGCCTCGTCGACGCCGTCGATCAACGATCCATCGATGGCGTTGAGGCGCTCGGGCCGGTTCAGCGTGATGCAGGCGATGTTGTCGTCGAGAGGTTCCAATGTCACTGCAGGCATAGTGGAACCGTAAGCGACGTGGCTTATACCGATAACGCATACCGTGGTTTTGGCCACGCATCGAAGGAGAAGCCATGGCACGAACCGAAGGTGACAGCTGGGACCTGGCCAACAGCGTGGGCGCCACCGCCACCATGGTGGCCGCCGCCCGGGCGGCCGCCACCAAACGTCCGCAGCCGGTCATCATCGATGAATTCGCCGAGCCGCTGGTGCGTGCCGCCGGGCTCGACCTCTTCACCAAGTTGGCGACCGGCGAACTCGATGCTGATGTGATCGAAAAGGGCGTCGGGTTTTCCCGGTTTGTGGACACGTTCGCCGCGCGGGCCCGGTTTTTCGACGACTATTTCGCCGCGGCCGGCCAGGCGGGGCTGCGCCAGGTGGTGATCGTGGCATCGGGTCTGGATTCCCGGGCCTACCGGTTGCGCTGGCCTGCCGAGACGACGGTGTACGAGATTGACCAGCCGGAGGTGATCGCGTTCAAGACCGCGACACTGGCCGAGATAGGCGCGGCGCCGACCGCCGAACTCCGCACCGTCGGTATCGATTTGCGCGAGGATTGGCCGGCGGCGTTGCAAGAGGCGGGCTTTGACCCGGCCGAGCGGACGGCGTGGCTCGCCGAGGGAGTGCTGATCGGATTTCTTCCACCCGAGGCCGAAGTGCGGTTGCTGGACGCCATCATCCCGTTGTCCAGCGAGGGCAGCCGGTTCGCCGCCGATTATGGAGCCGTCGCCGGAACCTCCCCCGAGGCGCTCGAACAATCGCGGCGCATGGCCGAGGGTTGGCGGCGGCAGGGAGTCGACCTGGACATCACCGCGTTGACCTACCCCGGCGAGCACACCGACGTCGCCGCACACCTGCAAAGCAACGGGTGGGATACCACCAAATCGACGCTTGCCGAACTCTTTTCGGCTGCGGCCCTACCGGAATTAGGGGACGCTGAACACCAGGCCCCCGCCTCCACCATCGGCTTCGTCAGGGCGGTACGACTCTAGCCGCGGGCGGTCACGAGGACCGTTTGGCGAGCCATTCGGCTTGCATCACCAGCAGCGCCATCACCTCCAATTGCGGTGTCTGCGGGTCGAGTTCGCGATAGCGCTGATAGACGTTGACCACGGCGCGCTCGGCGTCCAGCCAGGTCGCGTACTCGCCGAGGTCGATGGTGTCGGCAGCCTCGGCCCACGACAACCCCTGGCGGTAGGCGGCCTCGGCCTGTTCGGCGATATGCACCAGATAGCCACGCACCGCGCGGATTCCGTCCGGATCGGTGACCGGCCCATGGCCAGGCACCACCGTCGGTGCGTCCAACGCGATCATGGTGTCGCAGGCCGCGATCCAGTTGGCGATCGGGCCGGCCCACACGATGGGCGTGCAGCCGATGAACAACAGATCGCCGCCGAACAGCACCCCCGCATCGGGCACATGCACCACCGAGTCGGCGGCGGTGTGTGCCGGACCAAGATTCAGCACGTCGATCCGCCGCCCACCCACCTCGACGGTCAGATCGCGCTCAAAGGTCTCATCGGCGTTGCGGAGCTTGATGTTGCTGAAATCGAAGTGCCCGAAGCGTTCTCGCGTGTACGGCGTGGCGACCGGCCCGAGATTGGCGGTTTGCGCCATGGCCAGCATTTCCGGTGCCATGCCGTGCTCGATCTCCTCGGCGGTGCCGTGCGCGGCGATGATGCGCACCGCGGCGTCGAGCAGTTGATTGCCGTGGGTGTGGTCCCCGTTGGAGTGGGTGATCACCGCGTCGGTGATCGGTGCTGACCCGGTGATAGGCCGCATCGCCGTGAGCATCTCACGGGTCAGCGCCAAGTCGAACAGGGTGTCCACCAGCAGGGAGGCACCCTCCCCGGCGATCAGCCCGGCGTTGCTCCAGCCGTAGCCCCCGTCCGGCAATGTCCATGCCCACACCCGGTCCGCGATTTGATGCAGTCCGCGGGTGTAGGGTACCCGGGCCGGCGCGCGGTTGACCCGTTGCGGCGCGGATGCGGCATCCGGGTTGGGCCGGGCGGCCAACGGCGCGGGCGCGCTGGTCGCGCGGACTGTTTGCCGGGTCTCCCCCAAGCCCTCGACCTGCAGCGTGACGACGTCTCCGTCGTGCAGCCAGCCCGGAAACGATTCCAGCGCTGCGGGATTGAGGTGCTCGACCAGTGTGCAGGTGGGTACCGTGCCGGAGCCGATCACGTCGCCGGGATTGAGCGTGACGCCACGCGAGGCATAGGAGATGACTTCGCCGAAGGTCCAGTCCATCTGGGCCGTCGACCCCGTACCGATGACGGTGTCGTTGACCAGGGCGGTGACTTGCAGATCCAGCTTGCCGTCACGGCGGTAGGCCTCGAGCTCGTCGGGGGTCACCAGGTAGGGACCCAGCGTGACCCCGCTGTCCTTGCCCTTGCCCTGCCCGATCCCCAGTTGGCTTTCCATCTGCTGCAGATCTCGGGCGGACCAGTCGTTGAAAATGGTGTAACCGATGATCGCCTGTTCGGCCTGCTCGACGGTGAGATCCTTCCCGCCGGTTCCGATCACCGCCGCGATCTCCAATTCGAAGTCCTGCCAAGCACTTCCGGGAGCCGTCGGGGCGTCGTCATAAGGACCTAAAACCGTTGCCGGGCAGGCGAAGTAAAACGCCGGGATGCGATACCAAGTGTCGGCGAGCTGCCGTCCGGCACCCAGCGCGGCTTGGCAGTTGCGCATGTGATCGAGGAAGCACAGCGAGTCTCGGATCGACGGCGGACGCGGAATAGGTGCCAGCAATCGCACTTGTGCGAGCGGCGTTGTCGCCGCCGGGGACCGCTGCGCCTCCTCTCCCGCCCGCCGCAAGCCCTCTGAGCCACGCGCGATCAGATCAAGCAGCGTCAGGCCCGGTGACATCGCATAGATGGTGTCGCCGCAGACAACTCCGACACGCTCGCCCTCATCGCCTTGATAGCTAACCCACTTCACTCGCGCACCACCTCACTTGCTTCCTTGTCGGGCCGCAGGCCCCGCCAACTCGATTGGCGCAACCGGTTATCCGGAGTCCACTCGCTGTAGCGCACCTCTCCGACCAGAACCGGCTCCACGTACGTCACGCCCCGGGCTTCACTTCTGGGCAGCGGGGGGTGGAACGGGGATTCGCCGGTGTGCAGCGGTGTCAGCGTCTTCTTCAAGTTGGCCAGGTCACGTTCGGTGAACCCGGTCCCGACCCGCCCCGCGAACTGTAGGCCGTCGGCGGTGGGGATGCCCATCAGCAGTGAGCCGATGCCGCTGGTGCGCCCGCCCTCACCGGCCTTCCAGCCACCGATGACAACCTCCTGGGTGTTCCAGTGCTTGTCCTTGATCCACGACGACGAACGCCGGCCGGGTTGATAGGTCGAGTCGCGCCGCTTGGCGATCACACCCTCCCAACCGCGCCTGCCGGACTCCTCCAGCGCTTGCTTGCCGTCGCCGGGCAGTAGATCGGGAACGATGAGATCGCCTCCGGCGCCGAGCATTTCCAGCACCCTTCGCCGGTCCCGGTAGCTGGCCCGCAACAGCGAGCGGCCATCGAGATACAGTACGTCGAACGCCCAGAATTCGACGCGCGAGCCTTTCCCGCGGTTCTGCATCTCGTGGAAGTTGGGAGCACCGGAAGAGTCCAAGACCACCGCCTCGCCATCAAGTATCACATGATGGTCAGCGAGATCTGCTGCCAGCGAACGTAATTCGGGATATTCCTGAGTGACCTCGCGACCGCGCCGCGACCGTATCCGCAGGGCACCGCGGTCGGCCTCGACCAGCAAGCGGTACCCGTCCCATTTGCCTTCGAAAGCCCATATGCCCGCCTTCAGCGCCGTCACCGAACCATGGGTGGCCAGCATGGGGGCGATGGTGTCGAACTCGAACACCTTTTGGTCCTTCATCCGGTGCGCCAGCCACTGGTCACCATTGGTCTGAATCAGCGCATAGCGTCCGGAAACCTTGTTGCCGTGCAGATTGACGATCACCTCGTCGTCCTGGAACTTCTCGGCGTCATAGGTTCCCGAGTCCCAGATGATCACCTTTCCGGCCCCGTACTCCCCTTTGGGGATGATGCCTTCGAACCCCCCGTATTCCAGCGGATGGTCCTCGGTATGCACCGCCAGGTGATTCACCGAGGTGGTTTCGGGCAGGTTCCTCGGCACCGCCCAGGACACCAATACGCCGTCTCGTTCCAGCCGGAAGTCATAGTGCAGCCGACGGGCGTGATGCTCTTGGATGACAAAGCTATTTCCTTGGCCCAGAGCAGGTTTCGCCGCCGGGACCGGCTCAGGTGTTTTCGATGCGTCACGCATGCTGCGGTATTTGGTCAGGCGATCCGGGACCGGCGCATCCTGGTCCAGCGCTGCCAGCAGGTCGCCGTCGCGGGCGACCCGCTCCAGCACTTCGTCGTAACGCAGGTGGCGCAGCGACGGGTCGTCCAGTTCCTCCCAGGTGCGTGGCGCCGCGACAGTGGGTTGTTCGCGCCCACGTAGCGAATACGGCGCGATGGTCGTTTTGGAGCCGTTGTTCTGGCTCCAGTCCAGAAAGATCTTTCCGGCCCGCAGGCTCTTGGTCATGGTCGACGTGACCAGCGTCGGCATCGTCTTTTCCAGCTGCTGCGCGACGCGTTTGGCCAATACGGTGGCGCCCCTACTGCTGACCGGCTCCTGAAGAGGCGTGTAGAGGTGCAGGCCTTTGCTGCCGCTGGTGAGCGGATAGGTGGTCAACCCGATTCCGGTGATCAGTTCGCGGACGGCGTGCGCCACCTCGGCCAACTGAGCCATCGTCACGCCTTCCCCGGGGTCGAGGTCGAACACCAGTCGGGTCGCCGGTCCGGGTTTGAGTTCTTCGGCCCGGCTGCGGGTCCACTCGGCGATGAACCGCCACTGCGGCACGTGGACCTCCAGCGCGGCCTGTTGGGCGATCCAGGCCAGACCGGTCGGGCTGTCGATGATCGGGTACGTCGTGGTTCCGGATCGGTGCGTCACACTGGCGCGCGGCAGCCAGTCCGGGGCCGAGGAAGCCAGCTGTTTCTCGAAGAAGGATTCCTGGTCGACGCCGTTGGGCCAGCGCTTGCGGGTCGCCGGCCGGCCGGCGATGTGCGGGATCATCACCTCGGCGATCCGCGTGTAGTAGTCGAAGATGTCGGCCTTGGTGGTGCCGGCGGCGGGGTACAGCACCTTCTCGGCGTTGGTCAGCTTCACCCGCGGCGCCATAGCAGCCAACTTACGCGGTTGAGCTGCGATAATCCGTTCCGACCTGGAATTATGTCGTCGACGTCAATTGTTGTGACATCGGCCACGAAGACGTTTAGGCCTCCGCCCCCCTCGGGCACCGGACACTGATGCGCAATGTAATCCCATGGCGTCCAAAAAGTGGCGTCCCCCTCAGTAACGCGACCCTACGACTGCATTCCCACCGAATCGATATTCCAACCTATGACCGGTCGGCCCTCGGCCGAGGCGTCGTCCACATCGGGGCGGGCAACTTTCACCGCGCACATCAAGCCGTCTACTTCGACGACCTCGCCCGCACGGGCATCTCGGGACATTGGGGCGTGACCAGCGTCAGTCTCCATTCTCCCGACGTCAAACATCTGCTATCGGCCCAAGACGGGCTGTACACCGTGGTACAGCGCGGCCACGACCGTCAGACCGCCCGCGTGGTCGGCTCGATCGGCTCCGTTCATTACGCGCCCAATGACGGCGCAGCTGTCCGTGCCGCGCTGGCAGATCCCCAAACCCGCATAGTCAGCCTGACCATCACCGACAACGGATACTTCCTGAACCCGGTCACTGACGAGTTCGACGCCGACCACCCCGACGTGCGAGCCGACCTGGTCGCTTCCGACGGCTACGCCACGGCGTGGGGATATCTGGCCGAGGCTCTCGACCGGCGTCGCCGCGCTGGCGTGGCGCCATTCACCGTGCTCTGCTGCGACAACGTTCCCGGCGACACCCAGCCGGCCCGAACCGCGCTGGTGTCGTTCGCCGCATTGAAGGACCCCGCGCTCGCCCGCTGGATCGACACGAATGTCGCATTCCCGTCGACCATGGTCGACCGCATCACCCCGCAAACCACGAAGTCGGAGCGCAAGTTCGTCGAGCAGACCTTCGGCGTCGCCGACAAGTGGCCGGTCGTGACCGAGCCGCATAGCCAATGGGTGATCGAGGATTCCTTCAGCAATGGGCGGCCGCCGCTCGACGAGGTGGGAGCCGAATTCGTTGCCGATGTCAGCGACCACAAGTTGATCAAGACCCGTCTGCTCAACGGAACCCATATCGCGCTCGCATGCTTGGCCATCCTGGCCGGCTACCAGCGCACCGACGAAGCGATGCGGGACCACATCATCTTCGACTACGTCGAGACGCTGCTTCGGGACGAAATTCAGCCGCTGCTGCCCGCAGTTCCCGGAATGAACACACCTGAGTACCGGGGCACCTTGCTCGATCGGCTCAGCAATCACCGAATGAGTGATCAGTTGTCGCGGCTGGCCCGGCGGGGAACCAGCAAGATCGCGACGTTTGTGCTGCCCTCGCTGCAGGAGGCGATCGAACAGGGCCGGCCGCACACGCTGCTGATGTTGGCGGTCGCCGGGTGGGCCCGCTACATGCGCGGCCACGACCTCAACGGACGACAGCTCCGCCTCGAAGACTCGCAGGCGATACCGGTGGCCAGGCTTGCCAACATGGCCGGCAGCAACCCGGATCCGCTGCTCAGTCATGAGATGTTCGCCGAGGTTCGCGCGGTTCCCGGTTTCGCGGAGCGGCTGCGCGGCATGATTGCCGATATCGACGAACGCGGTGTGGTGCCCACGCTGCACGACGCGATGCGCAATGACGAGCGGGAGTTGGTGGCACGATGACCGAGGCCTTGACCTTCGTCCGCGGATTCGACCCGGCGCCCATCACTACGCTGCTCTGCGACGCAGATGACAATCTGTTCGGGTCGGAGCGGCCGGCGTTCGACGCCTCGACCGAGGTGACGAATCGTTTCCTGGCCAGGTTCGGCGTGACCGCTCCGCTGAGTTCAGAGGAGTTGCGTAAGCGGGCCGTTGGGAAGAATTTCCGCAACACCGCTCTCGACCTGGCGGTGCAGTGCGAAGTGCCGATGGATAAGGCGCTGACTCAGGGCCGTCCCGCAGCGGTGATCGCCTCGGCCGGCGAGTTGGCCAGTGGCAACGCGTTGTCCGCGGATGAACTCGAGAAGTGGGTGCTTGACGAGCGCGAGCGAGTCACCGCTCATCTGGCTGTCACGCTGAAGCCCGATCCGCAGGTGCTGGAACCGTTGCGCGACCTCGCGTCGCGCTATGCGCTGGCCGCCGTGAGCTCGAGCGCCACCAGACGGCTGCGTGCCTGCTTTGCCGCCACCGGCCTCGACTCGCTCATATCGGAGGCCGCGACCTTCAGCGCGGAGGACTCTCTTCCGGTGCCGACAAGCAAACCCGACCCGGCGGTGTATCTGCATTCCGGTCAGGTATTGGGTGTGGCAGCGGAACAAGGGCTGGCCATCGAAGACTCCGTGGCCGGTGTGCGTTCGGCGGTCGCGGCCGGCTATGCCACGGTCGGCAACCTGATGTTCGTACTGCCTGACGAACGGGAGTGCCGCCGTGCAGAATTGATTGACGCCGGTGCGGTCGCAATCACTGATTCATGGCGGGCTCTCGCTGATGTTCTGTTGTTATCGGCCATGCCGACCGGAGGTTCCCGAGCCCGGTAACGATCCGGGCCGTCGCTCGGGGAGGAGTTGGCCAATGGTGGCTGGCGACATCAATTTGAACAATGCAGCGCTGAGCAGCCTGCCGATTGAAGCACCCACCTATGACCGCAGCAGCGTGACCGTCGGCATCGCGCATATCGGCGCCGGCCACTTTCACCGCGCGCATCAGGCCATGTACATCGACCGGCTGCTGCAAGCCGGTCTGGCCCGCGACTGGGGCATCTGCGGAATCGGCGTGATGCCGGCCGACTGGACGATGCGCGATGTCCTGACCGATCAGGACGGGCTCTACACGCTGATTCTGGAGAAACCGGACGGCAGCCGCGACGCCCACGTCATTGGCTCGATCATCGACTACCGTTACGCGCCCGACGATCCGGAGGCAGCGTTGCAAGTGCTGGTCGCGCCGTCCACCAGGATCATTTCGCTGACCATCACCGAGGGTGGTTATCGCGACCCGGACGGGCCCGCGTTCGCGTTGATCGTCGAGGCATTGGACCGGCGCCGCCGTCGCGGGATCGCCGCGCCGACCATCGTGTCGTGCGACAACATCGAGAACAACGGTGAGATCGCGCGGCGGGCCGTGCTAGCGAATGCCGAGAGCCGAGACGCCGATCTCGCCGAGTGGGTGGGCGAGCACGTCGAGTTCCCGAATTCGATGGTCGACCGGATCACCCCGGCGACGACCGTGCAGATGGCCCAAGAAGTGCAGCGCGACTTCGGGATCAACGACCGATGGCCGGTGGTGGCCGAGCCGTTTGCGGCCTGGGTGCTCGAAGACAGGTTCGCCGACGGCAGACCTCCGCTGGAGCGGGCGGGCGTGCTGCTGGTCGACGACGTCGCCCCGTATGAGCTGATGAAGTTGCGGCTGCTCAACGCGGGGCATCAGTGTCTGGCCTACTTCGCTCACCTGTGCGGATTCGAGTTCGTTCACCAGGCGGCGAGTGATCCCCTGTTCGCCGAATTCTTGCTTGCCTATTTCGAATCCGAGGCCATCCCGACCCTGCCACCGGTGCCCGGCATCGACCTGCACGAGTTCAGCCGAACGCTGATCGAGAGGTTCGCCAATCCGGGTGTGCGCGACACCGTCGCCCGGTTGTGCGCCTTCAGTTCGGATCGCATTCCCAAGTGGCTTATTCCGGTGATTTGCGACAACCTGGCCGGCGACGGGTCCGTCCGGCTTGCGGCGGCGGTGGTGGCGAGCTGGGCCCGCTACGCCGAGGGCACCGACGAATGGGGGCGGCCGTACGAGGTGATTGATCAGCTCGCGGACTCGCTCATCCCGATCGCCCGGTCGCAGTACGAGAATCCCACCGCCTTCATCGAGATCGCGGCGCTGTTCGGGGATTTGGCGCATCAGCCACGTTTCGTCCAGGCATACAGCTGGACGCTGGATTCGTTGCACGCCAACGGAGCTCGGGCGACACTGGAGGCTTTGGTGAGATGACCCGCGGGTTGGTGATCGGCGAGTCGCTGATCGATATCGTCGGCAGCGACGAGCACGTCGGCGGCAGTCCGCTCAACGTCGCCGTCGGACTCGGCCGGCTGGGCCGCGAGATCGACTTTTTGACCTCGATCGCCGACGATTCGTATGGCCGGCGCATCGTCGACTACGTCGAAGCCGCAGGAGTGCAACTCGTTTCGGAAAGCCGGGCCGCGGAACGCACCGCGACGGCGCGGACCACCATCGCCCCGGACGGATCGGCCAACTATGTATTTGATCTGGACTGGCGCCTCTCCGGAACGCCACCGGTCGCCCCGCCGCTCTTCGTACATACCGGATCGATTGCCGCCGTACAGGATCCGGGCTGCCTAGCCGTCGCGGCGTTGATCGATACCTATCGCGTCTCGGCTACCGTCACGTTCGACCCCAACGTGCGGCCGTCGCTGATCGCGGATCGGGAATCGGCCGTCGCCCGCATCGAGCATCTCGTCGAACGCAGTGACATCGTGAAAGTCAGTGAGGAAGACCTGCGCTGGATCGACCCCGCTCACCCGCCCGAGCAGATCGCGCAAACATGGCTGCGGTTGGGTCCCGCCATCGTGGCGGTGACGATGGCAGACCGGGGCGCGGTGGCTTTCTGCGCGGCAGGGGTTGCCCGGGTGCCGACCCGCGTGGTGCGCGTCGTCGACACCGTCGGCGCCGGTGACTCTTTCATGGCCGGTCTGCTCGACGCGCTATGGGGATCGGAATTGTTGGGCGGCGACCGGCGCACCGAGTTGCGTGCGATCGATATAAAGGCCCTGACCGCGGCGCTGGACGCGGCGAGTCTATCCGCGGCGCTGACCGTCGCCCGCGCGGGGGCCGACCTACCGGATCGGGCTGCGTTGGAAGCGGCTTCGCGTCGTTAGGCGCGAGGCAACCGGTCCGGCGGCGCTCCTGGGGCGCAGAACCGGACACTTGCAGGTCGTAGCCCCGTCGTGCTGTTTTGCCACCGACCCTGCGGGCATACTGACTTACATGCGCTCCATCTGGAAGGGTTCCATCGCGTTCGGGCTGGTGAACGTGCCGGTCAAGGTGTACAGCGCCACCCAAGACCACGACATCAAGTTGCACCAGGTGCACGCCAAGGACAACGGCCGCATCCGGTATCAACGCGTGTGCGAGGTGGACGGCGAAGTCGTCGAATACCGTGACATCGCCCGGGCCTACGAATCCGATGACGGCCAGATGGTCATCATCACCGACGACGACATCGCCACCCTGCCCGAAGAACGCAGCCGCGAAATCGAAGTGCTGGAGTTCGTGCCGGCAAGCGAGGTGGACCCGATGCTGTTCGACCGCAGTTACTTCCTGGAACCGGACTCCAAGTCATCGAAATCCTATGTGCTGCTTGCCAAGACGCTCGCCGAGTCGGACCGGATGGCGATCGTTCATTTCACGCTGCGCAATAAGACGCGGCTGGCGGCGTTGCGCGTCAAGGACTTCGGCAAGCGCGACGTGATGGTGGTGCACACCTTGTTGTGGCCCGACGAGATCCGCGACCCCGATTTCCCGATCCTGGACAAGAAGGTCGAGATCAAGCCGGCCGAACTCAAGATGGCCGGTCAAGTGGTGGAGTCGATGGCCGAGGACTTCAACCCCGACCGTTACCACGACACCTACCAGGAACAGCTGCAGGAGCTGGTCGACGCGAAACTCGAAGGCGGAGAAGCGTTTACCACCGAGGAGCAGCCCAAGGAGCTGGACGAGACCGAAGACGTCTCCGATCTGCTCGCCAAGCTGGAGGCCAGCGTGAAGGCGCGCTCCGGTAACGAAAAGGCACCCGCGAAGAAGGCCGCGGCCAAGAAGGCCCCCGCGAAGAAGGCAGCCGCCAAGAAGGCGCCGGCCAGGAAGTCGGCCTCGAAAGCGTCGTCGAAGTCCTGACCGGTCAGCGCTTGCGGGTTGCCAGGAAACGGATCAGCGCGGCGATGATGTTGATGACGGCGACCATGATGATCAGGGTCAATGCCGCACCCCAGATCCGCAGGAAACCGGCATGTTCGGGGTTGGTCAGCTCGGTGTAGATCAGCAGCGGCAGTGACGCCATGTTGCCGTGGAAGATGTCGACGTTGATCGATCGGCTGTAACCGACCAGCACCAGCACCGGCGCGGTTTCGCCGATCACTCGCGCGACGGACAGCAAGATGCCGGACACGATGCCGGGCGTCGCGATCGGGAAGACGATCCGCACGATCGTCTTCCATTTGGACACGCCCAGGGCGTAGCTGGCCTCGCGCAGGTCGTCGGGCACCAGCCTGAGCATCTCCTCGCTGGAGCGCACCACCACCGGCAACATCAGCAGGACCAGGGCAAGCGACACCGCGAACGAACTCTGCTGGAAGCCCAGGGTGGCGATCCAGAGGCTGAAGATGAACAAGGCCGCCACGATCGAGGGCACTCCGGCGAGTACGTCGACCATGAAGGTCGTCAACCGCACCAGGCGGCCGGATCCGTATTCGACGAGAAAGACTGCGGTCATCAAACCCAGCGGCACGGCCAAGGCGGCGGCCACCCCGGCCTGCACCAGGGTGCCGTACAGCGCGTGGTAGATGCCGCCGGAGAACTGTTCGGGCAGCACGCCGTGCAGCGAGTGGGTCCACCATTCCGAACGTGTGACGGCGTACCAGCCGCGCTGGCCCACGATGGCCAGCACCCAGATCAGCGGCACCAGCGCGATGCAGAACGAGCCGAGGAAGAAGATGGTCGCGGCGTTGTTGGTGATCCGGCGACGGAAACTCAGCGGCCGAAACACCTCGACCTTCACCGGCCGGTCAAGCGCTTCGACGGTCATGAGCGCCGCCCCTCATCGCGGGTCATCCGTTGACCTTGCCGCCGGCGACCGCACGGGCGAGCGCGTTGACGACGAACGTCAGCACGAACAGTGCAAACCCCGCCGAAATGTATGCCCCGGTGGGCAGCGGCGCGCTGAACTCCGCGGCCGCCGAGGCGATCTTCGAGGCGAACGTGTAACCGCCGTCGAACAGCGACCAGTTACCCGGGCGGGCGGCCGAACGCAGGATGATCAGCACCGCCACGGTCTCCCCAAGCGCACGTCCGAGCCCCAGCATCGAGGCCGCGATCACACCGCTGCGCCCGAACGGCAGCACGGTCATCCGCACCACTTCCCACTTGGTGGCGCCCAGCGCCTGGGCCGCCTCCATTTGGATGTGTGGCGTCTGCCGGAAGACTTCGCGCGAGACGGAGGTGATGATCGGCAGGATCATCACCGAGAGCACGACGCCGGCGGTGAAGATGGTGCCGCCGCCGGCCAACGAAACGTTGCCCTGTTTGAACAGGAACAACCAGCCCAAGTGGCGGTTGAGCAACGCCGCCACCGGCTCGATCTGGGGCGCGAGCACGAAGATCCCCCACAACCCGAAGATGATCGACGGCACCGCGGCCAGCAGGTCCACCACCGCGCCGAATGGGCGTGCCAGCCGCTTGGGCGCGTACTGGGTGAGAAACACGGCGATACCGACCGCGACCGGCACGGCCAGCACCAGCGCGCTGAGCGAACTGAGCACCGTGACCATGAGCAGGTCGCGGATGCCGAACGCGAGCTTGGCCGGATCGGTGGTGCTGAACACGGCGCTGGTGAAGAAGTTCGCGTGGTTGGCGCGCAACGACGGGACGGCATGCAGCAACAGGAACACGGCGATCATCAGGATCGCCCCCACGATCGTCAAACCGGCGGCAGTGGCCACCGATTTGAACAGTCGATCACCCCGCCGCCGCACGCGTGCACTGAGCGCTGTTAGTGCCGGCGTTTCCGCGGTCGACGGGCTGATTGCTGTTCCTCGTGTCACGACCATCTCAGGTTATGTGATGGCGTTGATCGAGGAAGCCAGTCTCGCCTTGAACGCGTCAGGGATCGGGATGTAGCCGTTGTCGGCGAGGCCGTTCTGTCCGGCGCCAATGGTGCTTTGCAGGAATGCCTTTACCGCCGTCCCGACCTGGGTGTCGGGGTACTTCGAGCAGACGATCTCGTAGGTCGCCAGCACGATCGGATACGAACCGGCCTGGGTCGGCTTGTAGAACGAGAGAGTGTCAAGCACCAGGTCGTTACCCTGGCCGGAAATTTTCGCGCCAGCAATCGTCTTGCCCACGGAATCGGCGCTCACCGACACCGCATCCGGGCCGGCCGAGGTGACGACCTTGGCCACGTTCAGTTTCTGCGCTTGGGCAAACGACCATTCGTTGTAGGTGATCGATCCTTCGGTGGACTTGATCGCCGCTGAGGTGCCGTCGTTGCCCTTTGCTCCCTCGCCGACACCACCCTTGAATGTCTTTCCGGCGCCCTTGCCCCATGCACCGTCAGATGCGGCATCGAGGTATTTCTGGAAGTTGTCCGTGGTGCCGGATTGGTCGTTGCGGAATACGACGTGAATGGGCTCGGCGGGCAAGGTCACGCCGGGATTGAGCGCCTGGATCGCGGGGTCATTCCACGTCGTGATCGCGCCGTTGAAGATTTTGGCGGCCGTGGGGCCATCCAGGCTCAGTGAATTGAGGCCGGTGACGTTATAGGTAATGGCGATCGGGCCGAAAACCACCGGCAGGTTCAATGCCGGCGAACCGCAACGTTGTTGCGCGGCGGTGTATTCGTTCGGCGCCAGCGGCGAATCCGAGCCACCGAAATCGGTTTGTTTGCCATTGAATTCACTGATGCCCGCGCCCGAACCGTTGGCGGTGTAGTTCAGCGTCTGGCCGTGGCAGGCGTGCTCGAACGCGTTGACGAAGCGGGTCATCGCGTTGGCCTGAGCTGTCGAACCGCTGGCCTTGAGGGCTTTGGCCCCGCCGCAGCTCACCTTGTCTGACGAGGAGCCGTTGGTCGTGTTCGCGCCTGTTGCGTTGTTGTCGCTGCCGCACCCCGACAATGTCAGCGTGGCGGCGCTCAGGACACTCAGCACGGCGCCAAATCGATTGAGTTTCAATTCGCTTCCTTACCGGTAGGGATGAAACAGGATCGCCGCCGGTCAGTAGCGCTGCGCTCCGACCAGCCCGTCTCGCAGCCCCGAAGCTAACAGTAACAAGGTTAACGTTGAGCAAATTGTTCGACGACCGCCGCTGAACGCGGTGGCACCCCCCGGCGACGTCGGCGGGAGCGGCATTTCATTCGCCTCGACAGCGTGCGGCAGCAAAGAAGGTCGCTGGGGCTGCACCGCCCACTCGGGCGCACCGCGCACCCGGTCCTCCCATCACGAGACGGCGTCGATGGCGTCCGCCAATCGGGACTTGAAGGACCGCGGAACCCGGATATAGCCATTGCCCGCCAAGCCGTTCTGTCCGGCGCCAATGGTGCTTTGCAGGAATGCCTTTACCGCCGCGCCGATCTGCGGGTCGGGATACTTCGAGCAGGCACCAAATTGGTTGCGGCTCAAGTTAGTTCCTCACGGTGAAGATAAAACATTACCGCCACCGTTGAGCTAACAGCAGCAAGGTTAACGGCGGGCGAATGGTCTGGCAGCGCACGCGAGAGCCGGGTGCACGGTGACGGACGCATGCGGGCCTCGGCATGGCAATCGGCAGGCTGGGTCACCATGCTGGTATGCAAAAGTAGAACCTGTTCCAGAAATGCCCGATCCGAGACGACGCGGCTTGCTACCGTGTCGGCTGACACCGAAACGAAGAGAGGCCGCCATGATCCTTGACAGGTTCCGTCTCGATGACAAAGTCGCCGTCATCACCGGTGCAGGCCGCGGCCTCGGGGCAGCCATTGCGCTGGCCTTCGCCGAGGCGGGTGCGGATGTCCTCATCGCCTCGCGCACGGAGTCTCAACTAGAAGCCGTCGCTGAACAGGTCCGCGCCGTCGGGCGCAAGGCCCATGTGGTGGCCGCCGACCTGGCGCACCCCGAGTCCACTGCGGAGCTGGCCGGGCAGGCCGTCGACGCCTTCGGGAAACTAGACATCGTCGTGAACAACGTCGGCGGCACGATGCCCAACACGCTGCTGACCACCTCGACGAAAGACCTCAAAGACGCCTTCACGTTCAACGTCGGCACCGCCCACGCGCTGACGCTGGCGGCGGTGCCGTTGATGCTGAAGCACTCCGAGGGCGGCAGCATCATCAACATCACCTCGACCATGGGCCGGTTGGCCGGGCGTGGTTTCGCGGCCTACGGCACCGCCAAGGCCGCGCTGTCGCACTACACCCGGCTGACCGCACTGGACCTGTGCCCGCGCATCCGTGTCAACGCCATCGCGCCGGGATCGATCCTGACCTCCGCGCTGGATGTGGTCGCCTCCAACGACGAGTTGCGTGCGCCGATGGAGAAGGCAACCCCGATGCGCCGCCTCGGCGATCCGGTCGATATTGCCGCTGCCGCAGTCTATTTGGCTTCCCCCGCCGGCAGCTTCCTGACCGGTAAGACACTCGAGGTCGACGGCGGCCTCACCTTCCCCAATCTCGACATCCCCGTCCCGGATCTGTGACCCCCGACCGCTGAGGAGCACGTCATGCCCATCCCCGTCGTCCAACTGGGCACCGGCAACGTCGGTATCCACGCGCTGCGGGCGCTCATCGCCAATCCGGAGTTCGAACTGACCGGCGTCTGGGTGTCGTCGGACGCCAAGGCCGGCAAAGACGCCGCAGATCTTGCCGGACTTACCGAGCCGACGGGCGTAGTCGCCAGCACCGATCTGGATGCCGTGCTCGCCACCGGGCCGCAGTGCGCGGTGTACAACGCACTGGCCGACAACCGATTGCCCGAGGCACTCGAGGACTACCGGCGCGTCCTGGCGGCGGGGATCAACATCGTCGGCAGTGGCCCGGTCTTCTTGCAGTATCCGTGGCAGGTGATCCCTGAAGAACTCATCAAGCCGCTGGAAGACGCAGCGCGCGAAGGCAATTCAAGCCTCTACGTCAACGGCATCGATCCCGGCTTCGCCAATGATCTGCTGCCGCTGGCCCTTGCCGGTACCTGCCAGAGCATCCAGCAGATCCGGTGCATGGAGATCGTCGACTACGCCACATATGACAGCGCCGCGGTGATGTTCGACGTCATGGGATTCGGCAAGCCGCTCGACGACATCCCCATGCTGCTGCAGCCCGGTGTGCTCAGCCTGGCGTGGGGTTCGGTGATCCGGCAGATGGCGGCGGGCCTGGGCATTTCGCTGGACGAGGTCACCCAAAACCACGTCCGGATACCGGCCCCCGAGGACTTCGACATCGCCTCGGGTCATATCGCCAAGGGCACCGCCGCGGCGCTGCGGTTCGAAGTGTCGGGCATGGTCAACGGCGCTCCCGTCGTCGTCCTCGAACACGTGACCCGGCTGCGCGAGGACCTGTGCCCCGAATGGCCGCAGCCCGCCCAGGAGGGCGGCTCCTACCGCATCGAGATCACCGGCGAACCGTCCTACGCCATGGACATCTGTCTGAGCAGCCGCAACGGCGATCACAACCACGCCGGCCTGGTGGCCACCGCGATGCGCGTCGTCAACGCGATCCCCGCGGTGGTGGCCGCGCCCGCGGGCATCGTGACGACGCTGGACCTGCCGCTGGTCACCGGCAAGGGGCTCTACCTTCCGCAGTGAGCCTCGACGCCGGAAACGCCGCAGCCGGTGCAGGGGACGCCGCAATGTTCGATTAACCTCACTTTATTATTCGGTGAAGTGAATCGAGGTCGGCACGTTGGACCAGCGCACCCAGGGCTCACTCAAGGCCAACTGGTACTTGCTCGGGCCCGCGTTCGTCGCCGCGATCGCCTACGTCGACCCGGGAAACGTTGCGGCCAACGTCAGCGCCGGCTCGCAGTACGGCTATCTGCTGTTGTGGGTCATCGTGGCGGCCAACGTTCTGGCCGGGCTGGTGCAGTACCTGTCCGCCAAGCTGGGGCTGGTCACCGGACGCTCCCTGCCCGCGATGATCGGCAAGCGGATGGGCCGTCCGGCCAGGTTGGTCTACTGGGCGCAGGCCGAACTCGTCGCCATCGCAACCGATGCGGCCGAAGTCGTCGGCGGGGCCATCGCCTTGCACATTCTGTTCAATCTGCCGCTGCTGGTCGGCGGGCTGATCACCGGCCTGGTGGCCCTGCTGCTGCTCGGGATCCAGGACCGCCGGGGACAAATCATCTTCGAGCGGGTGATCACCGGCTTGCTGCTGGTGATCGCGATCGGGTTTGCCGCGAGTTTCTTCGTCAAGACGGCACCTCCGGAGGAGATGCTGGGCGGGTTGCTGCCCCGGTTCCACGGCACCGAAAGCGTGCTGCTGGCCGCCGCCATCCTGGGCGCCACCGTGATGCCGCACGCGGTGTACATGCATTCGGGCCTGGTGCTGGACCGGCACGGGCACCCCGACGAGGGATCACATCGGCGCCTGCTGCTGCGCGTCACCCGCTGGGACGTCGTGCTGGCGATGACGGTGGCCGGCACGGTGAACGCCGTGATGTTGGTGATCGCCGCGGTCAACCTGCAGCACCGCGACGTCAGCGCCTCGATCGAGGGCGCCTACTCCGCGATCCACAACACGCTGGGCGCGACCATCGCGGTGTTGTTCGCCATCGGGTTGCTCGCGTCGGGTCTGGCGTCGTCGTCGGTGGGCGCCTACGCCGGCGCCATGATCATGCAGGGATTGCTGCACCGGTCGATTCCGATGGTGCTCCGGCGGGTGATCACCCTGGTGCCCGCGCTGGTGATCCTGGCGGTGGGCTTCGACCCCACCCGCGCACTGGTGTTGTCGCAGGTGGTGTTGTCGTTCGGAATACCTTTTGCCGTGCTGCCTTTGATCAAGCTGACCAGCGATCGCGGGCTGATGGGTGGCGACGCCAATCACCGCATCACCACGATGCTTGGCTGGGCCGTCGGCGTATTGATTAGTCTGCTTAACGTGGTGCTCATCTGGCTGACGGTGACCGGCTGAATGCCGGCCCGCCGGCACCTTTACTTCGCATACGGGTCGAACCTATGCGTCAGACAGATGGCGCAGCGCTGTC
Organism: Mycobacterium sp. 1465703.0; assembly: GCF_001672975.1. Lineage (GTDB taxonomy): Bacteria > Actinomycetota > Actinomycetes > Mycobacteriales > Mycobacteriaceae > Mycobacterium. Next base: position 11,386 of record NZ_LZKU01000127.1, on the reverse strand, counting down.
CCGATGCCGCCCATCCGCGGCCTGCGGTGCTGACCGATCACGACTGGCTGATCAACCAGCGCGGCGTGGCCACCGTCGAACCGCTCGCCGGCAATCGGGTTTACGGGGTGGTGTGGCAGATCTCCGACGGTGATCTGGCGACGCTGGACAGCGCCGAGGGCGTGCCGGTGCGCTACCGGCGCGACGAGATGACCGTGCACACCGACGACGGGCCGTCCCCGGCGTGGGTGTACATCGATCACCGGGTGACGCCGGGCCCACCGCGCCCGGGCTACCTGCCCAAGATCATCGATGGCGCCACCGAGCACGGGTTGCCGCAACGCTGGGTCGACTTCTTGCGCCGCTGGGATCCCGCCGGCTGGCCTCGCCCGAAATCGTCGGCGGCCGGGGCTGGGCCACAGTCACTTTCGGCATTGCTGAACGAGCCCGGGGTGATCGAAAGTAGTCAGTTGCGTTCGCGTTTCGGCTTTATCGCGATCCATGGCGGCGGCCTGGAAGAGATGACCGACGTGATCGCCGAACGCGCCGCCGAGGCCGCCGGGGCGTCGGTGTACGTGGTACGTCACCCTGACCGTTACCCGCATCATCTGCCGTCGGCCTTGTTCGACCCGGCCGAGTCGACCCGACTCGCCGAGTTCCTGGACCACGTCGACGTGGCGGTGTCGCTGCACGGGTACGGCCGCGACGGGCGCAGCACCCAACTGCTGGCTGGTGGGCGCAACCGGGAGCTGGCCGCACATCTGACCCGGCACATCCGGCTGACCGGCTACCAGGTGATCACCGACCTCGACGACATCCCGGCGGAATTGCGCGGTCTGCACCCACGCAACCCGGTGAACCGGGTGCGCAACGGCGGAGCCCAGCTGGAGCTCTCGGCGCGGGTCCGCGGCATCAGCCCGCGCAGCCCGCTGCCGGGCGATGACGGTTTGTCGTCGGTTACCAGCGCCCTGGTCCAGGGGTTGGCCGAGGCCGCCCGTCGCTGGTCAATGTCGGATCGTTGAACGGAGAGTGTTGGTGGCCAAGGATTTTCGCTTCGGAATGAGTATGCGGTTCTTCAAGACCCGCGAGGCCCTGCTGGACAAGGCCAAGCGCGCTGAAGACGCCGGTTTCGACATCCTCTGCGTGCCAGACCATTTGGGCGCCGCGGCACCCTTCCCGACACTGACCGCGGTCGCGATGGCCACCACCACGCTGCGGCTGAGCATGTATGTGCTCAACTCCGCGTTCTACAAGCCCGCGCTGCTCAGCCGGGACATGCAAGCACTGAATGTGCTCAGCGACGGCCGCCTCGAGATCGGGCTCGGCACCGGTTACGTCCGGGATGAGTTCGAAGCCGCGGAGATTCCGTATCCCAGCGCCGGTGCCCGGGTCGACTACCTCGAGCACATGACGAAGTACCTGAAGGAACACCATCCGTCGACGCCCCTGATTATCGCCGGCAACGGCGACCGGGTGCTGACCATCGCGGCACGCAACGCCGACATCATCGGGCTGACCGGCTCCAAGGTGCGCGACGTCGAAGACCCGTTCGCCGAACGCGTGGACTTCGTCCGCAAGGCGGCGGGAGACCGGTTCGACACACTCGAGCTGAACCTGGCCATCACGGCGATGCCGCGGGTCGGCGAGACCGAGCCCGACCTCAAGCTGACCCGCGCTTACGCGCCGGACCTGTCCGACGAAGAGATCTTGTCCCAGCCCTCGGTACTCAGCGGTTCGCCCCGCGATATCGCCGACACGCTGCTCGCATACCGGGAGAAGTACGACGTGTCGTCCTTCACCGTGCAGGACAACAACATCGACAACTTCTCGAAGGTGATCGCCGAACTGCGCTGACCGCCGCGGCGATTTACCGGCGGCCGTGCCGGTAAGCTCACGCCCGTCCGCCCCCGTAGCTCAGGGGATAGAGCACGGCTCTCCTAAAGCCGGTGTCGCAGGTTCGAATCCTGCCGGGGGCACCACCTGACCAGGGTGAATGTAAAGCCGTGCAATATTCGTGCAATATCGGCCCAGATTCCCAGAACACCGGCTCAGCGCGAAAAGCTGGACCGTGACGAAGAGGAATCACCTGAGAGTCCTCAGTGTAACGTCAACGCCGTACAAGCCGACTTAAGCTTCATGACGACCAGGAGGCTTGTTCGGCTCATTGTTTTGAGCTTTTCCTTTGCGTTCGTCGTCACCGCCGCAGCTGGGCCGATCGTGGCCGCCGTAGGATGTGCCGGCGTGCTGATTTGCGCGCTGACGGTGGCACGCCAAGACACGGCTCGGCCCGCCGAGGCAGCAGAAGCCGAGGGAGTCGCGGCGACGCCAGTAGCCGAGGCGGCGGCAGAAGCAGTAATTGCAGAAGCCGAGGCAGTGATAGCAGGGGCCCGAGTACGCCTATTTGGAGAAGGGGCGATTGCTGCGGACCCCCGGCGGGATGAGGGGCCTGGTCACTAGGCAGGCGCTAACACGGCCACGCGTGGCCCACCTGTCCGTGAATGGGGCTCGCCGCGCACGCCCGTCTCTGGTATCTCCAGAATTCGCGCAATTTGTCGATACAAGCCTTGTGGGCAGCGGGATCGGTGACGCTGACACAGCGATCGTCGGCGTGTGCTTGTGCTGATGGAATGCAGAGGGGTGCCAGCGCTATGGCTACTGCCGCCGATGCGCGCAGTATTGGCCTCTTCATCAGTTCTTCCTTCTTGACCGCTCCAACGGACATCGCTGATTCTGCTGCGGACCACCGACTCTAGGTAACGGCCGAAGCCCATAATCGAACCCATGTTCGATTATGGGTTCGGATGATTGCGCCACCGCGCACCGCCTCGACCGGGAAGTGTGCGTGGACGCTGCGCGAATCTTTCCCTCGAAAGCAAAGGCAAGGACGAACTGCCCATGTGGGTCAAATCGTTTGGGCTGCACCTCGAGCCAACAATGATGGCGCGGCAGATCCCATGGATTCGGTTGCGTTTACATCTAGAGGTGTAAAGGGCGCACCGTGGCGGGCACCCTCGCTCTGGGGTGCACAGCAAAGGTGGAGCGAAATGAGCGCCTATCAGACCGTGGTGGTCGGCACTGATGGTTCGGACACGTCGTTTTGTGCGGTGGACCACGCCGCCGCGTTCGCCGCAGAAAATAATGCCAAGTTGATAATCGCAATGGCGCACTTGTCTTATCTGGAAAAGGGAGACAAGGGAGGCTGGGGGCGACCAGCCCGGCCGGATCGTGTACTTGATGGCCGCGCCGAGGTCGCCCTCGGGAACGAGGGGGACTACAAGGTGCACGGGATGGCCGCCATCTATGCGATCCTGCGGGAGGCCCGCGAGCGGGCCAGGGCGGCTGGAGCGAAGGAGATTGAGGCGCGACCCATTAGGGGTGATCCGGTACATGCGCTGTTCCATCTCGCCAAGGACGTCAAGGCCGATCTGTTGGTGGTTGGCAACGTGGGACTAAACACACGCAGCGACAAGTGGCTTGGCTCAGTGCCCGGAAATGTCTTGCGCAGGGCGAAGACCGACGTGCTGCTCGTCCATACCACCGACTGAGGCATCGTTGAGAATCGTTTGAAGCCAGCCAGTACGCACATGAGCACTTACGCCGGGAGGTTGTGGACGGCTTCGTACGTTTGGAGTCTCGGGCCACCCCGGAGGGCGAGGGGCGGCCCGATCAGAGATCAGGGGCGGGAGAAGAAGTGGTTCCCAGGACAAAGCCATCTGCCCACCGCCTATCCCCGACTATGACCGAGAACCAGTGGCAATCGAAGAATGTCAGCAAAACGGATAAGCGTCGAATCCCGTTGACTCGTAGGGCAAGACCCTATGTTGCAGCAACCATCGCGACGATGGTCTGCTAAAGCTGGTGTCGCAGGTTCGAATCCTAGGCGGCCGCGGTCGCGTCGCCCTGCTCAACTTCCCTGCAGGCCACGAGCGGTGCTGCTGTGATCCGGTTGAATTGGCAGTCATGGCAGAACACCACGTCAATCCCGGGAAACTGCCGGAGAACAGCATTTGCTGTGCTCACCAGTCGTTGGCAGTGACCGCATTTCAGATACGCGGCAGACGGTTCGTTGATACGGGCTGCGATAAGGGCGGAGGGGTCGACCATGGGACCATCGTTCACGGCGCCTCTTGTCATCTGCTGAGAGGCGAGCTAGCAATCTCCCAAGAATCAGTTAGGAATTTGCTGAGTGCACCATCCCGGACGCCAGTGGTTGGCAAACCAGAATCGCGCACGGGAGTAACGGCATAGACCGCTGGTGAGCTGGGTCACCTCGTCCCCCGATCGGGCAGTCTTTCGACCGTTCAGGTGTTGCAAAAGGCAGTCGCTGAAACCAGCAGTGACCTTCTCCGTAGCGAGGCTGACATGCGGCAGATCATCACCAGCGAACGTTTGGGTGCCCGTTACCCGATTGCTGAGTCACTGTGGGTCATCGCGGGCTTTATTGTGTTGCTCGCCTTGGGAGACATCGTGATTGTGTTGGCCCTGGCGCTCGCCGCGGTGGCCACGACGGCCGCCTGGTGGATCCGTCGCAACGCCGGGCGTCGCCCCCCGCACAGCGGAGACCTGGCCCTGGCCTCCGTATTTCACCTGCCGACCAGCCACCGTGAGCCGAAAACGACGTCGGCGCGCGGGCCGTGGCCTCGCAACAGCGCCGCTTAGTGGACCTGTCGGCCTTCGGCAGTCGTGCGGATGAAAGCGATTCAGTAGCACGAAAAACGCAAATGAGGACTAGCATTTGCGTCGTGCATGTGAGGAACGAAACGTAGCGACCGTCGCTTCGTTGGGGCATAAGAACTGCCGAGCCTGCGATGCGGAAGCTAGTCGCGACACTGATGGCCGTTGGTGCCTTGGTACTCAGCGGGCCTGTTGCTCGCGCCGAGAATCAGCCGGCACCGCCTCCTCCCACCCCTTCGTTCTACGCCCCGAAGTGCTTGAGCTTCGATCCGAATCCGCCTGCACATTGGAACTACCTACCGTGTGGATGGACGACAGACGGCAAGCGGTGGATTCCGCCGCGGCCGTAGCAGATACCCCTTGATACAGATCGACTACGACGGCGTCGCGAAACTCCGTCAACCACTGACTAACTGGCTTTGAGGTGTCCACCTCCCCGGCAGCTGACGCCGCAGACGCCCGCATCCCCCCGGGCGTCTGCGAGCGAAAGCGCCTGGTCAATCGGAACACCACTGCAATCCAGGCCGTTGACCACTAGGCCGAGGCTGATCGCACCATCGGCGCGGGTGCTTTCGATGCACACCTCGATGTCTCGCAGCCCTGGTCTACCCACGGTCCAGAAATCCGGCCGGTGGCCGTCGAACACCGTGTGGCCATCCACGCCGTCGACACCCTCCCCTCGGGACAGTTCACCCGCCGACGATGCCGGCACATCGTCGGGTAACGCCGCGGCCGCGAGTGGAGTGAGTGGGTCGGCGAGGCCGCAACAATTGTCGTGATACTTCAAGGCGATCATGCTCGCCCTCCTCCCACTCGGCCATCGTTGTTCAATGGCAACGGCTTTACGGCAGCACGGTGTGCATCAGCATCACGTCGTATGCCGACCACAACGACAGGTTGAAGTACAGGTCTCGTCCGGACGACCAGGGATGGATCATTGGCGCGTAGATGCCGCCGGGCATTTGGAAGGCCGACACCAGCGGCTGCTCGGGACTCCATGGCCCTTGCGGCGTCGGTGCGGTCCGTGCCACGACGTCGTTGCTGCCGCCGTTGGTGTAGAGCACCAGGTACTGCTTGAGATAAGTGTTGTACTGGGCCGACATTTCGCCGACCGGCCCCGGGAAGATCGGCGTGGCCGCGCCCGGATTGTTGGCGACCCAGTGACCGCCGTTGTCGCCGTTCCAGTACTGGTACTTGGTCAGGTCGGGCAATTGATTCGGCGGGACGCGGCAGAGAAACGCCGCGCCGCCACGCCCCGACGGGGTGCCGAACTGATAGAGGTAACCGTCGTTGCCCTTCAGGAACGCACCCATCTGGAAATTCTCATTGCCCGGCGTAAACCCAGCTCCCGGAATGGCATCCGGCGAGGCCGTGCGAATGGTGGTCGGGAAGATTCCCCAGTTCTGGCCGTTGTCGTTAGACCTGGCGATCGCCGAGTAGTTGGTCGACCATTCACCGTCACGCCCCCACTGCCGGATGGACATGTAGCTCATGTACTGGGTGCGGCCCATCGACATCGCCGCCGTCGGAATGATGCCCGTCTCATGCGCCGCCTTATGAATGGTGTTGACGACCTGTTTGGAAAGTCCGGGCGCCCACACCGGTGAGCCGGAATACCTGTCGTTCGGCACACCGTCGGCGATGTGGATTCCCTTGGACAGGTCGTGATCGTTGCTGCGGAACAGGGTGTTGTACCGCCACTGCTGGCCGTGGACCTTGCAGTAGCCGAAGGTGTCACCAAAGGCCATCAGCACCTGTCGGTTGGCGGGATCGCCGTTGTCCCAGGCGATCCCGAGGTCGGTGCCGGAGATGCTGAAACGTTGCAGCGTCTTGTTGGGGCCGTTCGGTCCGGTGACCCAGTCGACCAGCGACGTCGGAGCCCCCGCGATCGAAGGAGGCGGCGGGCCAGGTTCGGGTTGTGGTTGCGGCATCGGGGCAGCGTTCGGGCGCAGCTGGTTGGCATTGGGCGGCAGCGCGGGCACGCCAGGCGCGGGTGGATTAGGCCCGGGCGGCAGTACCTCGGCTTGCGGGTACATCGGTGCGGAGGGGTCGGGTCCCTCGGCTCGCGGGTGCACCGGTGCTGAGTACTGCCGGCCCGGCGCGGCCGGCTTGAGCAACGACGAGATCAGCGGACCCAGCCGCGGCAGCGGCGCCTGGTCATTCGTGTGCGTGGGTCTGCGTCCCACTGGCGGCTGGACGACCGGCTGGGGTGCGGGCATGGCCGGCGGCGCGGCGGGAGGTTCGACGTTGGCCTCGGGCGCGCCGCACGGTGTGGCGTTTGCGCTTGGCGCAGGCCCGACCACGAGGACGAATCCGATAGCGGCCGCTGACGCCATCGTGAGCGACACACTTCGCAGAAACGCCGACATGTAACACCTTTCGGGGGTAGGACACCGCGTTGACGTCCTTCAGCTGGCCCATGTGACGATAGTGATTTGCGGGGCACATGTGACCAGTGATGAGCTGATAGGTATCCATCCGTGACCGTGTCGCAACGCAGCGACCCCGCCCCCGAACACTCCATTCGGGCGATTAGCTAACCGCACGTATCGGCAGATGAAAAGGTTTAACGACTTTGCCGTCACACCTGCCAATCGGGCTAGATGACCACTGACGCAATGTCACGATGAAGCACAGACCCGCCCCATCCAGACACCAGCGCCCCCTGCTAAAGGGGGCGGCTTGTTGTGACGCGGCGGCACCTCCGCAGGGCGATTCGTAGCACCGGCGAAGCGACGGCGAGGCACCGGCGTCGCCACTTTGCTGGGCGGGCGACTCACATTGGTACGAGCGCACCACCTTGACGCAGCTCAGCCTGGGCGTAGAGGGATCCCGTCGGAACTTTGTTGCACACGCGCAGAACGAGAATCGTCATTAACCCCGACTCGGTGCCCGAGTCGTGTCAGACTCAACGAGATTGGGTCAGCATGTTTGTCGACCGTCATCGGTGGCAATGATCCAACAGAGGCGAGTGCGTTGGCCGGCCTTCGCAACCGCCTAGGTCCCGTCGGTTCAGCCCGAGAGCCGACGGGGCCGCCCTTTTTCTCGGGCGTTTGCGGGAACCCGACCGGGCCGGCCGGCACGCCACCGGGCCTCAACAACGCCGATATGCGAGAGTACCGTCGGCGTATGGCTGGGTCGACCGGTGTGTGGATTCTGGGCGGTTACCAAAGCGATTTCGCTCGCAACCTCACCAAGGAAGGCCGCGACTTCACCGGGCTGACGGCCGAGGTTGTCGACGCCACGCTGACCGCGGCCAAGCTCGATGCCGCCGACATTGAAGTGGTGCACGTCGGCAACGCGTTCGGCGAGATGTTCGCCCGACAGGGCCACCTCGGGGCGATGCCGGCCACGGTGTGCGACGGACTGTGGGACACCCCCGCCTCGCGCCACGAGGCGGCGTGTGCCTCTGGCAGCGTGGCGGTGTTGGCGGCGATGGCCGATCTGCGATCGGGTGCTTACGACACCGCATTGGTGGTCGGGATCGAACTGGAGAAGACCGTTCCCGGTGACACCGCCGCGCAACATCTGGGCGCCGCGGCGTGGACCGGTCACGAGGGGGCGAACGCTCGTTACCTGTGGCCGTCCATGTTCGCCGAAGTGGCCGACGAATACGACCGGCGGTACGGCCTGGACGACGCACACCTGCGGACCATCGCGCAACTCAACTTCGCCAACGCGCGGCGCAACCCCAACGCCCAGACTCGTGAGTGGACCATCCCCCACCCGATCACCGACGACGATGCCACCAACCCGATCACCGAAGGCCGGCTGCGGCGATTCGACTGCAGCCAAATGACCGACGGCGGCGTGGGATTGGTTTTCGTCAACGACGCCTATCTGCGCGATCATCCCGATGCTCACCCAATAGGCCGGATCGACGGCTGGGGACATCGCACCGTCGGGCTGGGCCTGCGGCAGAAACTGGACCGCGCAGATGGCGAGCCATACGTTCTCCCCCATGTGCGGGCCGCGGTACTGGACGCGCTGCGTCGCGCACAGCGCTACCTTGAGGATGTCGACGGGTTCGAAGTGCACGACTGCTTCACCCCCAGCGAATACCTGGCCATCGACCACATCGGGCTGACCGGTCCAGGCGAATCGTGGAAGGCCATCGAAAACGGCGAGATCGAGATCGGCGGGCGGCTGCCGATCAACCCGAGCGGCGGACTGATCGGCGGCGGACACCCGGTCGGTGCCTCTGGAGTCCGGATGCTGCTCGACGCGGCCAAACAGGTCAGCGACGCCGCCGGCGAGTACCAGGTCGACGGCGCGCACACCTTCGGTACCCTGAACTTCGGCGGAAGTACCGCCACCACAGTCAGTTTCGTCGTCAGCGGCACTGAAGGCAGGTGATCATGGACGTTGAGATCGTCGGCAAGTTCCTGTCCACCCTGCCCGAAGACGACGACCACCCGTACCGCAGCGGACCGTGGCGGCCCCAGACCACCGAGTGGGACGGCGACGACCTCACCGCTGTCGAGGGCGAAATCCCACGCGACCTGGACGGCGTCTACCTGCGCAACACTGAGAACCCACTACACCCGGCGTTGAAGACCTATCACCCGTTCGACGGCGACGGCATGGTGCACGTGGTCGGGTTTCGCGACGGAAAAGCCTTCTACCGCAACCGATTCATCCGCACCGACGGTTTCCTGGCCGAGAACGAGGCGGGTGGACCGCTGTGGCCGGGTCTGGCGGAGCCGGTGCAACTGTCCCGTCGCGAGCAGGGATGGGGCGCGCGAACCCGGATGAAGGACGCGTCGAGCACCGACGTCATCGTCCACCGCGGTATCGCGCTGACCAGTTTCTACCAGTGCGGTGACCTGTACCGAATCGACCCGTACTCGGCCGATACCCTCGGCAAGGAGTCGTGGAACGGCGGCTTTCCGATCGATTGGGGTGTATCCGCACATCCCAAGGTAGACAACAAAACCGGTGAACTGTTGTTCTTCAACTACAGCAAGCAAGACCCCTACATGCACTACGGCGTGGTCGACGAGCACAATGAACTGGCGCACTATGTCGACATCCCGCTACCGGGGCCGCGTCTTCCGCACGACATGGCGTTCACCGAAAACTACGCCATTCTCAACGATTTCCCGCTGTTCTGGGATCCGCAACTGCTCGAGCACGAGGTGCACCTACCGCGCTTCTACCCCGACCTTCCGTCGCGTTTCGCGGTGATCCCGCGCCGCGGCGGCACCGAGGAGATTCGCTGGTTCGAGGCTGACCCCACGTTCGTGCTGCACTTCACCAACGCCTACGAGGATGGCGACGAGATCGTGCTCGACGGCTTTTTCGAAGGCGATCCGTCTCCGCTCGACACCGGTGGAAGCAAGTGGGACAAGCTGTTTCGATTCCTGGCCCTGGATCGCCTGCAGGCCCGGCTGCATCGGTGGCGCTTCAACCTGGTCACCGGCGCGGTGAAAGAGGAGCAGCTCTCGCAGTCCATCACCGAGTTCGGCACCATCAACCCCGACTACGCCGCCAGAGATTACCGCTACACCTATGCCGCCACCGGCAAGCCCGGCTGGTTCTTGTTCGACGGCCTGGTCAAACACGATCTGCGCACCGGAAGCGAGGAGGGGTTCTCGTTCGGGCGGGGAGTCTACGGCAGTGAGACCGCAATGGCGCCGCGGGTGGGCGCCAACGGTGAAGACGACGGCTACCTCGTCACCCTCACCACCGACATGAACACCGACGCCTCCTATTGCCTGGTGTTCGATGCCGCCCGGGTCGGCGACGGCCCGGTGTGCAAACTTCAATTGCCGGAGCGGATTTCCAGCGGCACTCACTCGACCTGGGCACCCGGTGCGCAACTGCGGCGCTGGGCTACCGCCGACTCCGCCGCGGGCGCGATCGGACTGTGATGAGTACCGACAACCACCACGCCACGCACTGGCCGCTGCGACTGGCGCCGATCGGTGCCATCCGCTTCGCACGCCGCTCCTCGCACTTCGCGAAGACGGTGGGCTTCTACCGCGACCTGGTAGGGCTGCCGCTCTACGAAACGTTCGCGGACAGCTACGGGAGCAACGGCGCCATCTTCGGGCTGCCCAGCTGGAACCTGACCTTGGAAATCGTGGAGGCCGTCGAGCCGGTCGCGGTGGACGGCCAGGAACAGCTGTGTCTGTACTTCCCCGACCATCCGGCGCAACAAGCCGCTCTCGCCCGCCTGCACGACGCTGGCGTCGAACCCGTCGAACAGCACCCCTACTGGGCAGCCAACGGTGCGGTCACCTTCCGCGACCCGGACGGGCGCGAAATCGTCTTCGCGCCCTTCATATTCGGCGTCAACGAGCCGCACAGCAGCGGCGTCTCGGGGAAGCACGAGTTCCCGTCGGCCTGACGGTTCAGCGGCCGGACCGGCCGGATGCCAATGCGGCGATCACGGCAATTTGGAACTGCCCCGGGGGTTCGGCGCGGGTCAGCTCATCGTGCTGTTGGCCTCCACGCTGTTGGTGGTCGGCGCGATGATGGGCCGCGGTCTGTCGGTGAAGCTTGCTTCTGTTGGCGCACTGTTGATTTCATCGCTGATCGTGGCGCTGACGGTGTGGTACTACAAGCTCAACGTCAGCCCGCCGGTGTCGGCCGAATACGGCCTGTACGTCGGGGCGGGCGCCGCGGTCGGTGCGGTGGCGTGCTCAATGGTGGCCGTGATCGCCGCATTGGCATCCGGCCGGTCCGGCCGCTGAACCGTCAGGCCGACGGGAACTCGTGCTTCCCCGAG